>CALFVL010000104.1 GCA_937928425.1 uncultured Verrucomicrobiales bacterium | reverse complement strand
CCTTCTACGGCGGCTTGGAGGCAGGCGAAGGAGTGTGCCCCAGCGGCGGCGGAGAGCTGGCCGAGTGCGACTTCTTCACGAAGGGGGAGGTCGATGATGTGTTCTGGGGAGAAGGGGAGGCTGAGTTTTTTAGCGAGGCGGTGGAGGTGGTG
The DNA here is from genome assembly GCA_937928425.1 of uncultured Verrucomicrobiales bacterium. GTDB lineage: Bacteria > Verrucomicrobiota > Verrucomicrobiia > Verrucomicrobiales > Akkermansiaceae > SW10. The sequence continues at coordinate 27,364 of CALFVL010000104.1, read as the reverse complement.
CTGGCAGCCGATGACTTTAAGGTTCTGGCAGGGGGGATTAGCTAAAATTTTTAGGGAGAGCTCGGGGCCGATGCCGGCGGGGTCTCCTGAGGTGATGACGAGGGGAGCGGACATGGTGGTGTTTTTTTATTCGTCCTCATCGACGATGATGGCGCGTGGCGGGGCCTTGTGCTCTGGGAAGATGTAAACGGGGCCGTCTAGATCGTCCTCGTCATCATTGGGGGGGGCAGAGTGCTTCGAGGAGATGCTACGAGGGGGGCGGTTTTTTTCGGAAGAAGGTGCTTTGTTTGGAGAAGAGGCGATTTCCGCTGAGGGGGAGTTGGGGGGGGGATTGGCTGATTTTTGAGGATCAGTTTGTGGGACTTTGGCAGTGTTTGCAGGGGTAGCTGGATCTGTGTTGAGTTTTTTTTCAACGATAACGGAACCCCAGATTCCGGCAGCGATGATGAGACCGGTGATGAGGGTGATGAGGAGTGGTTGAGAAAGCTGGCTACGATTTCGCTGAGAGCTTCCTAGGGTGCGTGGGATCTTAGGGCTGCTGCGCTGGGGAGAGGATGAATTTTTAGAGTCGAGGTAGGTGATGTCTTCTAACTCGGGGATGGCGCCGCTGCTCTCTAGTTCATCGATGAACTCGTGGGCATCGACTTTGAGGAAATTTGCGTATTGGTCTAGGAAGCTTTTGGCATAGGTGGGGCTGGAGAAGTGGGTGTAGTCATGCTCTTCTAAGGCGGATAGGGTCGTCACTGGGATGCGTGTTTCGTGGGCGACTTCCTTTAAGGAGAGGCCACGGTGATCGCGAGCAGCCTTTAGTTTTTTAGCGATGTGAGACTGGTCAGTCATGCGGAGGGGTGTGGGGAGGCTAGCAAGTCTAGTGAGGGGAGGAGAGGGTTTTTTTAGAGGGTTTAGGGAGGGAGTTAGCGGCGGTTTCGCTGGGCCTGATCGCGGAGTTTTAGGAGGTGTTTCATGTAGCGGTCCCGCTCGATGAGATCGAGGTCTGCCTTAGGGTTGACGAAGGGGTTATTCGCTCCGTAGAGGGACCAAGGGCCTTTCGGAATGCGTGAGAACTCGATGAAACGCCAATGGATGGTGGCCTTATTCCCGACGCGCAGGAAGTCGCGGACGGCGGGCGAGATATCGATCCCGGCTCCTTGGTTTTTTTTATTTTTAGGGCGTTTGTTACCGAAGACGTATTGCCAGTCATCGGTGACGAAGGGGCCACAGTCTTCCCACTGAGCGTAGCAGACTTTCCGAGTGTGGGGGGAGTAGATCTGGACCCAACGGCTTTTACAGACGGTTCTTCCGGGTTTCGTGATGACGCGCTTCCACCAAGGGATGACGCGGGCGGCCTCGGGCTTATGTAGTTTATGGTTTAGGCAGTCGTTATAGGGTAGGGCGATGTAGAAGGGGTTTTGCCCGGGGGTGAAGCCCTTAGGGAGGTAGCCATTACGGGCCTTAGGGTCGGGATTATCATAACCGCCGTAGTTACGCTGCCAGTTCTGGTCCCAAGATGATTTGTTATTCGGAGTGGGATTATTCTGGGTGGGTTTTTCTCCGATCCAGAAGACGGTGGCGGTGATGGACTTTTTCCAAGGGTAGACAGTCGTTTTCTGGAGTTGGAAGGCATCTGGTGGGGCTGGGGTGGCTGGGACGACAGTGATCTGTGGCCCGCGCTGGGCGTGAGCGAGGGAGAATGTGCTAAGAGAGAATAGAATGAAGCGGAGGATCAAGGTGCTTAAGGATAACGGATCTACGGGTGAAATCCAGTGGGGATTGAGGGAAGGTCTAGCCTTGCAGGGGAGGGCGAAGCAGGGAAGAGTGAGGGCAGATCGAGATGCGTTGTTTTTATTCCTCAGAATTTTTCCTTGAGCTGCCAAATGGACACCCTTTTCCGATGGATAAATTTGAGGTGTCCAAGGATATGTTGGTGACGAGCGGGGCAGTGAAGGGTGAGGACATCATCGAGGTGCAGGCGGCGGAAGCTCATGTGCTGAAGAGGGTGCATGATGAGAGCTATCTGGCTAAAATTTACCATGGGCAGTTAGACCGTAAGGAGCAGATCCAGCTGGGTTTACCACTGTCACCGAAGTTATATCAACGCAGTGCGACGGAGGTGGAGGCGACGCGGCAGGCCTGTTACGCGGCTTTACAGGATGGGGTCTCGGCGGTGTTAGCGGGAGGCACGCACCATTCTTTTCAAAACCGGGGTGAGGGGTACTGTGTGTTTAATGACATCGCGATCGCGATCCGTGATCTTCAGGTGAACCGGCCCGGAATTAAGGTGATGGTGGTGGATACGGACGCGCATCAGGGGAATGGGACAAATAGCATTCTAGGGGATGATCCGAGGGTCTTCACCTACTCGATCCATGTGGGGCGGAATTTTCCGACCCGTAAGGTGGAGGGGTCGATGGATGTGGAGACGGTGCGCTACGTGGAAGGGGAGATGTATCTGAAGCAACTTTTTACGACCTTAGCGGCGGCGCTGGATGTTTTCTCGCCCGATTTGGTCATTTGGATCTCTGGTGCGGATAATCACCGGAATGACCGGATGGGACAGATGCTCTTAGATCTGAAAGATTTCATGAAACGGGATGAGGTGATTTTACAGGCTTTTCTGGGGAACCGCATCCCAGTGGCGATTCTTTATGGGGGTGGGTATAATCGACAGCCTGAATACACTGCGAAGATTCACCGAAATACGATTGCGACAGCGGCGAGGCTGGCGCGCCAATTAGGAAGATGAGGAGCTTTGCGATCGTGGGGGCAGGTGCAGTGGGGAGCTACTATGGGGGGCGACTGGCGAGAGCGGGGAATGAAGTTTGCTTTCTTTTACGCTCTGATTACGAGGTGGTGAAGGAGAGGGGGCTGAGGGTGGAGAGCATCGATGGGGACTTCGAGCTTCCGAAGGTGAAGTGTGCTCGTGATGCGCGGGAGATAGGACGGGTGGATGTGGTCTTAGTGGCGTGGAAGGCGACCTCGAATGAGCTTTATGAGGAGGTGATTACACCTTTATTGCACGAAGACACGGCGATTGTGACTTTGCAAAACGGGATGGGAAATGTGGAGAGATTAGGAGAAATTTTCGGGCTAGAGCGGGTGCTGGGGGCGATGTGCTTCGTCTGCCTGAACCGGATCGAGGCGGGGTTGATCCGGCATACGGGCGGGGGGATGATCGCGATGGGGGAGGCGCTGGGAGCTAGCTCGGAGCGTCTAGGTGAGTTGAAAAGCGTTTTTGAGCAGGCGGGAATTCACTGTGATGCGGTGGATGATTTTACGGAGGCGACGTGGCGTAAGTTAGTGTGGAATGTTCCTTTTAATGGGCTGTGTATCACGGAGGGTGGCATTGATACGGGGAGTCTTTTGGCCAAAAAAAATGGGGAGGCGAGGGTGCGGGAATTGATGAGGGAGGTGGTGAAAATTGCGGCGGCTTTAGGCTATGTGATCGAGGAGGAGTTCGTGGAATTTCAGATCTCACGGACTTACCCTATGAAGGATTACCGGCCTTCCAGTATGATCGATTTTGTCAATGGAACCCCGGTGGAGGTGGAAGCAATTTGGGGTGAACCATTACGCCGTGCAAAAGAAGCAGGGGTGGAGGTGCCTCGGCTAGAGGAGCTGGAGCGGGAGATTCGTGAGATGCTCGCTCGGAGGTTATTGTGAAATGACCCACTGGTATTCGGCGCTGATTTGGTCGCTGAGGGGTTTTTGTAAATGGCTGGGAAGGACAGCCCAAGTGTAGGTCTCGATCTCTAAATGTGGACAGGTCTCGGGATGTTTTTTGAGATAAGAGAGGGCGGCTTCGGCATGGTCTAGGGTGGAGCGGAGTGGGGCGAGGGGCGCTGAGTAGAGAGGGATGTGAAAGTGGATGCGACCTTCGCGGGCGTCAGTCTGGCCATCGAAGTCAGGGAGGTCTTTAAAGCGGGTGAGGGGAGTGGTGTTTAGGATGACTTGGTGGAGGTAGGTGGGCTCGTTAAATTGGCGGATGGCCTCAAGCGCGGCGGGGTTTTGAGGGTCAAAGGAGAGGGCATTAGAGAGGTGGATTTTAGAGATGCGGAGACCGGCTGCGGTGAGGGCTTGGAGGGAGAGGTGGCAGTCGTCGAACTCGAGGGCGAAGTGGCAGGTGTCGTAGTTAATTCCGATGTGCTTGTGGAGGCAGTCAGTGCGAAGACTTTTCTGCTCACACCATGCGAAAAAGCGCTGAAAAAAGGCGATGGTTTCGGCGGTGTTTTCGAAGTGCCCTAGAGGTTCTGGCTCTAGGCCGAGGTGAAGGTCCTTTCCGGACTCTAGCGAGAGGGTTTCGATCAGTCGTGAGCAGGCGTAAAGGTTAGCAAAGATGAGGTTTTCATCTGCTCCGAATTCTTTAAAAGATCCGGGAAGGGTGGAGACGGAGCCACCGGAGTCTTCTGGGCAGAGCTCGGCAATAATGATAAAGAGGTTATTGGTGTAGGTGAGGCGTTCTTCGCTAGTCCAGTCTGGCTGGTAGACTTTTTCTTTCACGCGGGTGCCGTGGAAGGCTCCGTAGGGAAATCCATTAATGGTGAAGACGTAGCAATTTTCTTCAATGAGCCATGCTTTAAAGAGACGGAGGTTTTTACCGTCATGGCCGATGAGTTCTGCAGCGGCTAGGGCGGAGAGACGGAGGCCGATGGCGAAGGGCTGGCCTTTCGCGACGCGGTCACGGACGGCGAGGACGTCGGTCTTGAGAACTTTTAAGGTCTCATCCCAAGTTTCAGCTGGGTGGATATTGGTGCAGTAGGCGAGGTGCTGATGAGGGGTGAGCTTCATGCGAGGTGCTGATTTTTAAGCAGAGAAGAGCTGGGGCAAGGATAATTTAAAGCGGGAAGTGAATCGTAAGGGTGGGTCAGAGGCTGAGAGCCTCTGCTACGGGCGGGGGGAGGGGGGCTTATGTGCGGCGGGTGAAGCGCTGACCGGGGTGGGCCTGAACGAGGTTTCTGAGCTCGAGTTTCATGAGGATGACGGAGATTTTATGGGCGGGGAGCTTGGTTTTAGCGATGATTTCATCAATGGCTTGATCGGAGCCGCTGAGGGACTTGAGGACGGTGTTTTCTTCTTCACTGAGGTCTAGGTAGGTTTCGGCAGGGTGAGCTTCTTCCGCTGCTGGTGGAGTGGTGAATTTGAGTTGAGTGAAGTCGTCGAGAATTTGTGAAGCATGAGTGACGAGGGTGGCTCCATCACGGATGAGGTCGTGGCAGCCACTGGAGCTGGGACGGTCAATAGGGCCGGGGATGGCGTAGATCTGCCGCCCTGCTTCGTTCGCCATGTCAGCGGTGATGAGTGAGCCCGAGCGGGTGGGACACTCGACGACGAGGAGGGCGCGGGACCAGTGGGCGACGATGCGGTTGCGCTGAGGAAAGGTCTGACGATCGGGCGGAGTTTGTAGGGGGAATTCTGAGATGATGGCTCCGTTCCCGGCGGCAATTTTCTCGGCTAAGGCGAGGTTTTCTGGCGGATAGAGCTGCATAAGACCAGAGCCTAGGATGCCGATGGTGCGACCTTTCGCAGCGAGGGCGCCCTCGTGTGCAGCGGTGTCGATCCCGCGTGCGAGCCCCGAGATGACGGTGAGGCCAGCACCTGCAAGTTGGAAGGCGAATTTGCGGGCTGTTTCGCGTCCGTAGTGGGTGAGTTTACGGGAGCCGACGATGCCGATGGAGTGGATGTCACGCTCTTCGAGCTTTCCCCAGAGATAGAGGATGACGGGGGCGTCAGGGGAGTCGCGGAGGGCGGCTGGGTAGTCGGAATCTTGTTGGGTGAGGATCTGGATATTACGTTCTTTGGCGAGGGTGATTTCTGAGGAGGGATCGCTGTGTTGTTCCCAGTGGGTGATGATTTTGGCGATCTCAGGGCCGATGCCGGAGACTTGTTGTAGGGTGCTGTCTGCTTGGGCGAGGGTATTGGTCGCGGAGCCGAAGTGGGAAATGAGTTTACGGATTTTAACAGGGCCGGTTTTGGGGAGCTGGTTTAGGGTGATGAGGGCTTCGACTTCAGTCATGGAGGGGTGGTGCTGAGATGATGATGGTTTGGGAGGAGACCTTGGGAGGAGTTAGAGGCTAAGAGCCTCTGTTACCTGCGGGAGGTCTGGTGAGTGTAAGATACAGGTATTTCCTGCCGAATTTTGGGAGCAGGGGCTAAGAGCCTCTTTTACGAGGGGAGGGTTACCATTGAGCGAGTTGTTCGGGGAAGGGGCAGTCTTCGCAGTCGCTAAGGTCTTGGAGGCAGAAGTCTTGGTAGATTTGGAGAATGGCTTGGTGTTGCCAAGCGTGTTTGAGGTAGGGCTTGGCTTTTTCTAAGGAGCCGAAGAGGCGTTCACAGGCGCGTTTGACCTTTTGGTTAGGGCTGCTGGCGCGGAGGGTGGAGAAGCTGGCCCAGTCGCTTAGGTGAAGTGGGTAGAGGGTATTGATGAGGAATTCTTGAAGTCGAGATTTTCCGATGAGCTTGATGGGCTTTAGGGTCTGTTTGGATTGGAGTGTGTGGTGGTGATCCCAGAAAGGGTCGCTGAGTTCTGTGAGGGTTTTTGAAAACTGAGTGAAAGGGGGGGCTTGTAGGGCAAGGGTGCGGAGGCTGGGCCAGATGGAGGCAGCTGCGGCGAGGGCGGCAAGGCGGCGCTGGGGATGATTGCCGGGGCGGGTGGCTCGGGTGGACCAGGCAGGGCTGCGTTTAGGAGGGAATTCGTAGTCTAGGCGCTGCTTCCACCAGCGGGTCCAGAGTTCTTCGAGCCACTGGCGAGATTCGGGTGGGGCTGATTCATGTAGGTCAGGGGCAAGGAAGCCGGCAGTGCCGAAGAGAATGGCTGGGCGATCGTCTGGATGATGCTTGAGGAGTTTATCAATGGGAATCCGCTGGGCGAGGAGGCGCATGGGGAGGCGATTGGAGGAGAAGCCTAGGGCATCGGCGAGCGATTCCCAGAGAGCTTGGGAGTGGCTGTGGAATCTGGCGTTTTGTTGAAAGCGTGTGGCCTTGAGTTGGGCACGATGCTGAGCGGCTTCTATGAGGAGGGCTGAAAGGTGCTTCTCTGACATGTCCGCGAGGGGGCGGAGGCAGAGTCCCGGGCGGGCTAGGGCCTGAGCTAGGCGGGGGCGCCGAAGAGCGGAATTTAAGTCGCTTTCGGGGAGGGTGATCCGGGGGATGTCACGGTGGTCAGAACTGCGGGTGAAGTAGGTGGGGGCTGGGTCTGAGAGGACGACGTGGAGGATGACGTCATTAAAGTGGGTGCTATCGCGGTGGCCGTGGAGGTCCCAGTTACGGGAGTCTAGGTCTAGCTCGATAGGACCATGGTGTCGGGTGCCATCGATCTGGATGGTGGCGTTCAGAAAGTCCGGGCCCGCGCCTCGGTTCCATTCACCAGGGGAGATGACGGTGATTTTTTGGCCATGATTAGAGAGGTATTCTCGAGGGAAGTGACCGGCGAACCAGTGGGACTGGACCTCGATCTCGTCGAAGCTATGGGGGTGGTCCGCTTCCGCAAGGAGTTCTGGTGAAGCTGCGGTGAGGGTGAGGAGGCGCTGGTATGACATGCTTATTTGCTTTTCCTAGTGGCAGGAGGAGCAGGGGGGGCAAGGATGGTGAGGAGTCCGGCGATGGACTGTGCTTCTGGGATGTCCTTAAATTCGTGTTGTGCTTTTTTTAGGATCTTCAGGGCGCCTTGGGTGTTTTTTTGTCTGCGCTGAATTTCGACAAGGTTGAGGTCCTGGCGGAGCTGGTCAGCGGGGGCAGAGAAGAGGGATTTGGCCTGGGTGAATGCTTGCGTAGCCGCTTGGTAGTTTCCGAGTTCTAGGGAGCGGAATCCAGCCATCTCGTAGACTGTTCCGTTTTTAGTTTTATCGGCGACTTTAAGGAGTTCTTGGTGGCGTGTCTGTGAGTCTGGGAATTTACTCTGAGCGTAGCGGATGAGTTTATACTCGCGATCTTTTGCTAAATTATCCTTGGTGACGGAGGTGTTTTTGAAGGGTTGGTAAAGGGGATCTCCGATGACGATATTTTGCCAAGAGAGGACATTCATGGACATGTAGCCGGCCTCGATGAGGGAGTAGCCTTTTAGCAGGCGATCGTAAAAAATTTGGAAGTGATGGCTGAGTTGGAGGTAGGGCTCCCAAGTGTTACCGAGGGTGGCAGCGGCTCCTCGGTCTAGGAGGGCTGCGCTCCAGTTCTGGGCGGGGTTCAGGAGCTGGGCGGCGCTGAGGGAATGAAGGTGGACGGCTACGGCTCCTTTTTTAAATTTAAAGTCCTCGTTTAAGAAGGGGCCATTACGGTGGAAGGCGTACCAACCAAAGTAGAGGGCGCAGTCAGTCATGGGGTAGTTGGTGACGAAGGTGTCTGACATACGGTCAGTGATGGTGGGATGCCCGGCGGCGATGCTGGCTTTTGCGATCTCATCAATCCACTGGTCTCCGATGGCGAAGGCTCCTCCTTTTTTAGAGAAGTCGAGGTAGGTGCGCCCCCAGAGACCTTCCTTTTCGGTGTCGATCGAGTCTAAAATGATGCGTTTGCACTGGTCATAATTTTTCGCGTCGAGGCGTCCGACCATGATGAGGTAGCTTGCAGGACTCTGGACGGCAGGGATGTCTTGGTTAAAGTAAGGGTTAGGGATGAATCCCCCGAGGTGGTATCCGTGAACTCCCATGAGGCTGAGTTCTGAGTCTACTGCAGCCTCGTTATTTTCGTTAAACTGGCGGGTGTCTTTGCTTTCTCCTTCAGGGAGGGGTGAGCGGCTGATCCGTAGGGGCATGCCTTTCATGAGGGCGATGCATTTGATCCGGCTGGCGATGGGGAGGCGGACTCCGTTCTGGTCTTTCCCCATGGTCCACCATTTTTCCTTAGTGAATTTTTTGGCGAGAGGTTGGCGGATCTGAGACTCGAAGGTGGCGCGGTCGATGGTGGCTTTTTCAGTGGTGGGAATGCCTACGATCTGGGTGGGGGGGATATTCCGCAGGAGGGCATAGAGTTCCGCGAGTTCTTGGGATTCGGGGACATTAGAATTATAGACGACTGCGACTTGTCCTGGGAGGAGGGGGCTGGCGCTGGCCTTAAGTGTAAGGTTGAGGAGGGTAAAGAGGATGAGAAGGAGGCAGGAGGTCATGTTTTTTAGTTTAAAGGTAAATGCGTAGGGAGTCATGTGCGAGGGAAACTTGGGGAGGGAGCGAGGCGTTTGTTTCTTGCCATTTTAGCTCGTGAGAGAGGTGGGTGAGGTAGGTGTGTTTCGGTTTAAGGAGATGCGAGATTTCGAGGGCTTCGGGGAGGCTGAGGTGGGTGGGGTGTTCTTGGTGGCGGAGGGCGTCAATGACGAGGGTATCTAGATTATGGAGGAGGTCGAGCGAGGCTGGGGGGATTTTTTTAACATCAGGAAGGTAGGCGAGGGCGCCCATGCTGGGATGCTCAAAGCGGAACCCGTATGTGGGAACGCTCCCGTGGAGAACTTTAATAGGGGTGATTTGGAGGGTGTTAAATTCAAAAGAGCCATGGAAGGGGCGTGCTTCTGGACGGATGTAACCGGGTTGGTGATCTTCTAGGGGGAAGGCCCAAGGATACATCCGTTCGAGACTAGCGAGAGTTTCTGGAGCGGCGTAAAGTGGGAGGGGATGGTCGCGGCGCCAGCAAAAGGCGCGGAGTTCATCAAAGCCAGCTACGTGGTCAAGATGCTCGTGAGTGTACAGGACGGCATCGATGCGAGTGATTTTTTCACGTAGGGCTTGCTGGCGGAGGTCTGGTCCGCTGTCAACCAAGAGAGTTCCCCACGGGCCTTCTAGGAGGACGGAGCTACGAGAGCGTTTATCGTGCGGGTGTGTTGAGCTGCAAGTGGAGCAGCTGCAGCCGATGACGGGGACGCCTACGGAGGTGGCTGTGCCTAAGAAAAGGAGTTGAGATTGTGATCTGGGGAGAGTCATCGTTGCATCGGAGGCCAAGAATTGCATAATCCTCCTGACACCGCAAAACTCGAATGCTTACTCTTTTAAAGATCCGTAATTTAGCCTTAGTTGATCGCCTCGAATGGGATTTGGGAGGTGGTCTGGTGGGGGTGACTGGTGAGACTGGGGCTGGCAAGTCAGTCATCGTGGGTGCGCTTAAGTTGGTCCTGGGTGAGCGCGCTGGAAAGGGCCTGATCCGGACGGGAGAGGACCAGTGTAAGGTAGAGGCCGTGTTTAAACTGGCTGATCCAGCGCCAATTAACACGATTCTGGAGGAGGTGGGCTTAGACGAGTGTGATGGTGATGAGCTGATTGTCCGCAGAGTGGTAGGGACGAGTTCAAATAAGCAGTTTGTAAATAATGGGGCTGCGACTCTGGGGGTTCTAAGGCGGATAGGGCAGCATCTGGTAGATTTACATGGGCCTCATGACCACCAGTCGCTTCTTTCGCCAGAACGACAGTTGGCTTTACTGGATGCTTACAGTGGGGTGGATTCTGACTTGGTGGAGTACCGTAAGCAGTGGACGACGTGGCGGGAGGCGGCGGAGGAATATGAGACTGCACGGGTGCAGCGTGAGATGAGTGATCAGGAAAAAGAGTTGCTGCGCTTTCAAGTGGAGGAGATCGATGCGGCGGGGATTAAGGCAGGTGAAGAGGAGGAGCTAGAGGAGCGCTACCAGAGGACCAGTAATGCAAGCCGCTTAGGGGAGCTTGCGGGGATGGCTGCCGGGCACTTGAGTGAGAGAATCTCACCCGGTTTAGAGGAGCTTCAAAGAGCGACTTCTGAGTTACGGAAGATCGATCCGGCGACGGGAGATTTAGCGGATGAGGTGGAGTCGGTAGCAGTGCAAATGCAGGAGCTGGAGCGTAGTGTGGTCGATTACTTGGACGAGCTGGAGATCGACCCCTCCGAGGTGCAGGAGGTGGAAGAGCGTTTCAATTTAGTGGAGTCCTTAAAGCGGAAATACGGCCCGAGTTTACAAGATGCCTTAGATCATGCGGAAGATGCCCGAGTGCGTCTAGAGGGCTCTGATAATCGGGAGGAATTTCTGGGAAGGCTAAAGAGTGAAGTTGAGAAGAGCTTAAAAAAACTGAGATCAGCTGCGCGTAAAATGACGAGCCAACGTAAGAAGCATGCGCCGCTACTCGCTGAGGAGGTGCGCGGACATCTAGTGGATTTAGGATTTAAGCAGGGGGAATTTGAGGTGCAACTTACGGCCCGAGATGAACCTGGGATGCAGGGGATGGAGGATGTGGAATACCTCTTCGGGCCTAATCCGGGAGAGCCACTTAAGCCGCTCCGTCAGGTGGCCTCGAGTGGTGAGATTTCTCGAGTGATGCTGGCGGTGAAGAATGCGCTGGCAGATCAGGATGCCACTCCGCTGATGGTTTTTGATGAGATTGATGCTAATGTGGGAGGTGAGATCGCACGTGCGGTGGGTGAGAAGATGGCGAGTCTTGGTGAGCGTCATCAAGTGGTGGCGATTACGCATTTTCCGCAGGTCGCAGCGGTGGCCCATCAGCACTTTTTAGTAGAGAAGAGGGTGGAAGGAGGACGCTCACTTTCTTCCCTCACGGAGGTGAGTGGGGAGGGCCGTCTTGATGAATTAGTGCGGATGTTAGGAGGCGGTGGCAAGGAGGTGCGTGAGATGGCGAAGACACTTCTTAGGTAGTTAGGCAGAGCGGTCAGTCAGGTGAGTGGTGTGCTGGATTGAAATACGCTGGATTGATTTTTTAGAAGAGACGGGTTTTGTTCAGAACTAAGATGAAAGAAGTGATTGGAAGAAATGAGTGGTTTTCGATTCCTGAATATGGGGTGGATTGGTTTCGCGGGAAAATTGATACAGGGAGGCGTGATTCGTTTCTCCATGCGAGTGAGATTAGGCCATTTAAGAAAGAAGGAGCGGAGTGGGTGAGCTTTAAGACGATTGATGATCTGGAGTGCGAAGTCCCCGTGGTCTCGGTAAAAGAAGGGGAGTCTGTGAAGAGGTATTACGTGGAAGTGAGGGTGCAGATGCTGGATGATGAAGAGCGTGAATTCTTAGTCTGCTTGAGTCCGCGAGGATCGAGGAGGTATCTCCTGACTTTAGGTCGCAGCGCTCTGGGAGATTTTTTGGTAGATGGAAGCCGGAGTCAGCTATTTGGGAAAATTTGATGACTCGCTTAGGACGAGCTTGAGTTGTTTTCCTAGGTCTTCGCTAAAGTTCTCGCTGAGTTCGAGTTTTTTAGGCGTGTCGAAGCCGATCCAGAGGACTGTGACATTTTCTTCACTCAGGGTAGCAGCCCAGAAGTCAGTTTTAGGCAGGGAAAGCCCTGCGAGATAGCTGGGGATCTCTTCAAGCTGAGCGTGCTGGGAGAAAGCGGGGTAGAAGGAGGGAGGGTGGCGGAAGAGGATGTCTTCCTGACGCTGAAGTTTTCTGACGAAGGTCGGCGAGGGGCGAGATCCTTGCTGGAGGATGGTGGCGTAGGCACGGGCTAGTTCGAGGACGGAGACGGTGATAGAACCACGGTAGAGGTCATCACCGGGGCTGAACTTCCCCTCGAAACCGAAGCGGCTAAGGAGCTGGATGGCGTCTTGATCTTGGAGCTGGCGTCCAGTCGCTACGGGATTTCCCCGAATGGGAAGGTGGCCTCGTTCTAGAGCGATGGTGCCAATAAGCGGCTCGATCATGCTGGGGCCAAGGTCTCGGCGAGAGTCGAGGGCTCGGTTAAATCCCGTGGGGTTTTCCTCGCGGCACCCTACCACGCCGAGTATGTCTCCATTACGTGGATCTAGGGAAAGGGTGGCGATTTGGCAAGCAGGAGGGAGGGCGAGTTTTTGGATCATTTTCTCGAGCCGTTTTTGAACTGAGAAGTCGATCGAGGTGCTGACTTCGAGACCTCCACGTGTGATTTGTGAGTGACTTAGAACTGTCTCAAGAGGACGGCGGAGGGCGCGGTTGGCGTGGTTCGTTTCCGCGCTAGGTGCGTCAGGGTCACGGAGGTTCAGGGGGCTATGTTTTATTTCGAGAGCATCTTCTTCAGTGATGACAGAGGTCTTGATGAGACGGGTGAGCACTTCATCACGCTGGCGGAGTGCTCCTTCAAGGTTTCGCCAAGGGCTGCAAGCATGCGGAGCACGGATGATGCCTACGAGGAGCGCGCACTGTGACTTACTGAGTTGGGATGTGGAGGTGCCGAAGTAGGTGAGAGCAGCTTCCTCGATCCCGTTACAGCCAGAGCCGAAGTAGATCCGATTTAGGTAACTTGTGAGGATTTCTTTTTTAGAGAATTTATCTTCGATGCGGTAGGTGAGCGCGATTTCGAGGAATTTGCGATTGAGAGATTTTTTTTCGCGGAGCTCATACGTGTTTCGCGCGAGTTGCATCGAGAGGGTAGAGGCACCTTGGGTGAAGTCCCGATCTTTCAAATTCCTCAAGGTGGCGCGGGCGAGGCCGAGTAAATCGACTCCGGGGTGGTCTAGGAAGCGTGCATCTTCTCGGGCAAAGAGGCTCTTTTTCAGGAACTCGGGAATCTCATCATAGTGAATGAGGCGCCGCTTTGCTCCGTGGATGGTGCCATATTCTAAACCTTCGCGATCAATTAAAATGCTGCGTGCCGGGATGCGCTGGACTGAACTGAGGTCGAAGTGATTTGCCTGATAGGCATACCAGGCGATGACTAAGAGCAGGGGGGTAAGGAGTGTGAGAGTGGCCTTCCAAGAGAAAGACCATAGGCTTTTAAGGAAGCGGGATAAGCCGCCCCAGCGCGATTCGCGTTGGTAAGAGCTCCAGCTCATGGGTGATGGGTTAATTTAGGGGAGAGTGGGAAGTGGAGCCCTTAAATTAGCCATATTCGGCGGTTTAATTTGAAAGGGGGTTCCATTCTCAGTTTTATATTTTACGGCGTTTAGTGGAACTAAGGTCAGGAGGAGGGCTTTACGGTCCTCGAAATCAGTGGCCCCGACATTAAGGATAGCGGCGCAGTCGCGCTGATTTTTCTGCATCCTGAGTCTGAGGGTCTTGCCGATTTGGAAATTCTGAAGTGCCTCTTCTTCCGTGGGAAAGAGGATTTCCACAAATACGGGGTAAGGGATGGGGTCTGCGACGGCGTCAGGACGGACAAGAGCTTGCGCCTTAACGACGATGCCAGGGTTCAAAAAATCATCTGCCCCGAGTTCGCGAAGTTCTAGGATCTTAAACTCTCCTCGAACGAAGGTGAGAAATTTAGGCTTTTTATAATTAGTGAGGTAGGAGCGCCGCAGTTCACGATTTAGGGTTTCTAAATCGCTTTTACTAAATGATTTAAACTGAGCTTCGAGCTCTTGTGCACTGCTCACTTTCTTAGCTGGGGGGACGCTTTTACCAATGAAGGCCTCAAGGGGGGCGATGCGGCCCACTTTCATCATCATCTCATAGCTAGTGGGATTAGTCGGATCACGGAAGAGATTAAGACAGACGATCCATGCGGTGATGGCGAAGGCGATGGCAAGGATGTTCGCTAAAAGCCACCAGAAGAGTGGGGGGCGTTTTATAGGGGAGTCGTCAAACTGTGAGCGAGCCATGGGAAGAGTGAGGAAGGTTACTTACAGTTCGTGCCATCCAGCGCCGGATCGTAGCTCGGTTTCTTACCTTCTTCACTCGGCTCAAATGAAGTTCCACATCCACATGAGCGTGAGGCATTGGGATTGAAGATTTTAAAACCTCGGTCGGAGAGTTCATCGGCGAAGTCAACGGTGCAGCCTTCTAAAAAGTCGAAGGAGTCATGAGCTACGATAAACTGGGTGCCCCTAAGCTGGATGATTTCATCGCCCTCTTCAGCGGTGGCAATGCGCATGGTGTAGGCGAGTCCAGCGCAGCCTCCTCGTTCCACCCCTAGCCTAAGGCCACTCCCTTTAGGGGCATCTTTAGAGACTAGAAGACGGGCAAGTTCACTAGCGGCTTTTTCCGTGACGGTGATCATAGATTTATGGAGGAGAGCGTAAGAGGAGGGAGGTCTTTTTTCCAGAGTTCTTTTTTCACTTTAGAAAAGGCTAAGATGGGATGGAGCTTGTCAGGGAGGGTGGAAGACGTTTTTATCTCTTCAACAAATCCCCCATGTATTTCCTCGGAGTTGAATCAGCAGAGTCAGAGACTAGAGCCATCGTGGTGGACCTAGAAAGCGCGACCGTGGTGGCTTCTGCGAGTTCGCCTCACACCCTCGTGGAGGGGGTGCCAATCGGTAGCCAAGAGCAAGATCCTGCGATGTGGATCTCGGCGTTAGATAGGACGGTGAAGGAGTGTCTAAACTCGCTAGGCCAGGACCGTGAACAAGTGGTCGCGATGTCGGTGGGTGCGCAGTCGAAGGGCTTAGTGCTTCTGGATGATAAGAATGCTATCATCCGTCCGGCGAAAATTAAGGGAGACCACTCGGCGGCTAAGCAACTGCATACTTTAAATAGTCACTTCGGAGGTGCGCCCGGACTAAGTGAGATGATTGGAAATCGGATCGAGGTGGATTCCTTCGCGAGTGGTCTTCTCTGGGTGAAGGAGCGTGAGCTGAGCCACTTTCAGAGGGCTAGCTCGGTGATGCAGCCGCGTGAGTTTATCAATTATTGGCTCACTGGCCTGAAAAAAACGGAAGCGGGAGATGCCTCACGGACTGGTCTTTTTGATGTTCCAAGCCGGAGCTGGAATCAGGACTTGGTGGATTTCATATCGCCAGATTTAGGTGAGATGCTCTCACCAGTGGCTGGGAATGAAAAACTTTTAGGCCCCCTGCGTGGTGAAATCGCCCAGAGTTGGGGCTTGAAAAAAGAACTTTTAGTAGGCATCGGGAGTGGCCGCTCCATGATGCGAGCACTCGGGTCAGGGACGGTGGATCCGAGTACCGCAGTCCTTGATTTCGGGAGTTCGGGAACTGTATGGGGTGTGAAAAAGACCCCTCAGGTGGATCCGCGTGGCGAGGTAGATCTCTGGTGCGATGCGACTGATCAGTGGCTGTCCCACTTTACGGAAGATCGGGCTGTGGCCTCGATGGAAATGGTGCGTAATCACTACGGCTGGACGGGGCTGGAGATGGAGCAGGCGGCTTCTAAGGCGCCAATCGGTTCTGGTGGGGTGATGGCACTCCCGCTCGGATATGGGACGAATGCCGAAGCCGGCGAGGGGATGTTACATGGGATTACCGCGCTTAATTTTACTCAGTCTAATGTGGCCCGTGCTACGCTCGAGGGCATTGCCTCTGGTCTAGCCTTCGGGTTTCACCGCATGGTGGAACTCGAGCATGAGTTTAAAAATATCCGGGTGACAGGGCGCGGAGTGGGAAGTGCTTTCTGGCGCCAATTGATCGCAGATGTTACGGGCGTCCCCAGCTGCACCTTAGTCACTCATGAGGGGGCTGCTCTGGGGGCTGCGATTCATGCCGCAGTCACCTACTTTCAGCAAGGAGGGGAGGACCTCACCTTTGCCGAGATGGCAGATTATTCGGTCCTTGTAGATGAGTCTTCCTGGTGTGAGCCAGATGAGGAGAGTCATCAATTTTATTTAGAGCAGCTCTCCAAACAGCAGTATCTCGCAGAGACTTTGGTGGGTGCAGGATTTCTTGTTTAGTCGTGGCCTCATCTGTAAGTAGTGAGATTCGGAGCTCGTGGAAAGCGCGGCTTGCAGGCAGCTGTG
The DNA here is from genome assembly GCA_937928425.1 of uncultured Verrucomicrobiales bacterium. Taxonomy (GTDB): domain Bacteria; phylum Verrucomicrobiota; class Verrucomicrobiia; order Verrucomicrobiales; family Akkermansiaceae; genus SW10. The sequence continues at coordinate 10,809 of CALFVL010000104.1, read as the reverse complement.
GTGGCTGGTTTATCCGCTTACTAGGGATGACCTTACGCCGCGAAATTATGGGCGAGGTGACTACGCTCAATGCTAGCCCGGAACCGCTCATTCATGTCCTATGGCATAACCGGATTCTAGCTTCTCCTTATCTCTTTCGGAAGATCTACCCTAAGCGCGAAGTCGTCGTTTTAACGAGCGCAAGTAAGGACGGGGTGACCTTGGCCGCTGCCGTGAAGGTCTTTAAAGTGGGGGCGGTGCATGGCTCGAGTAGTCGCCGAGGAGCTGCCGCGATTGTGGCACTCCGCCGAGCTACCCGCGCGGGGAAAGATCTCGTCTTTACACCTGATGGACCACGTGGACCACGTTATCAACTTCAGCCGGGCGTTGTGAAAATTGCCCAGACCACGGGCCTAGCCATCGTTCCTCTACACATCGAGTATCTTTCTTGTTGGACTCTTAAAACGTGGGACCGTTTCCGAGTTCCTAAGCCGTTTAGTAAAGTCCGTGTGACGCTGGGCGAGCCGATCAAGATTCCTCGGGATCTGGATGATGCGGGCTTTGAAAAAGAGCGTCAGAATTTAGAACAAGTTCTTCACAAAGAGGTGAGGGATGCTCTTTAAGTAGAATAAAAAAGTCATGGCTAAACTCATCGATGGTAAAAAGGTGGCAGAGGAGGTCCTCGCCGAGTGTATTCAAGAGACCTCAGAGCTGAAAGGGCGGGGCGTGGTTCCGGGACTTGCGGTGGTCTTGGTGGGGGAAGACCCAGCTAGTAAAGTCTACGTCAACTCGAAGGCGAGGAAGTGTGAAGAACTGGGCATTTATTCCGAGAAAATTGTCTTGCCGTGTGATGCCACTCAGGAGGAGGTCTTAGCCACCGTAAGACGCTTAAATCATGATCCTGCTATCCATGGGATTTTAGTGCAGTCACCGCCTCCACCTCAGATTAACGAGGAAGAAATCGTGCGGGCGATTGCTCCTGAAAAAGATGTAGATGGCTTTCATCCCGAGAATGTTGCGAAACTTGTCTTAGAAGATCCCTCGGGCTTTGTTCCCTGCACGCCGGCTGGCTGTATGCGCCTGATTCAAGCAGCAGGGGTGGAGACGAAGGGGGCGGAGGCCGTCGTGGTGGGTCGCAGTATGATTGTCGGGAAGCCGATGGCCCTTCTGCTGATGGCGCGGGGAAGTGATGCTACGGTAACGGTGGCACATTCACGGACGAGTGATCTTGCTGCGGTATGTCGCCGAGCTGATATTTTAGTAGCGGCCGTGGGGATCCCAGAATTTATCCAAGCCGATTTTATAAAAGAGGGGGCTACGGTGATCGATGTGGGGATCAACCGAGTGGAGGATGCCAGCGCTAAGCGAGGCTATCGTCTCTGTGGTGATGTTGCTTACGAGGAAGCCTCTAAGGTTGCTGGGGCGATCACCCCAGTTCCCGGTGGCGTGGGTCCTATGACCATAGCGATGCTGATGAAGAATACGATCAAAGCTGCCACTGTGGCTTCTCAGTAAGGTCGAAAAAAAACCGCTTCCCCGAGGGGAGGCGGTTTTTGAAAAAGTAGGAGCTTTGATTGATTAACGCTTCGAGAACTGGAAACGCTTACGTGCACCTGGCTGACCGGGCTTCTTACGCTCGCGAGCACGTGGATCACGGCGAAGGAGGCCTGCGGCCTTGAGGGCGGGACGCAGCTCAGGATCGTGCTGGATTAGAGCACGCGAGATAGCGAGTTTAATGGCATCGGCTTGGCCATTAAGACCACCTCCGCGTGAGACTGCCTTTACATCGAACTTGTTCTTCAGATTAGTGATCTGGAGAGGCTCTAAAAGGGTGCCTTGCAGGGTAAGAGTGGTGAGAACTTCCTCGAAGGGCTCGTTATTAATGATAATTTCTCCCGTTCCAGCGGTGAGCCAGACGCGGGCGATGGCCTTCTTACGGCGTCCGGTTGCGGTGAATGTATCGCTCATGGTAATTTTCTAAAATGAGTGGGAGTTAAAGTGAGTAGGGCTTAGGCTCTTGGGCTTCATGTGGGTGTTCTTCACCTGCATAGACCTTGAGCTTCTTCATCTGGGCAGAACCTAACTTATTTTTAGGAACCATGCCCTTAACCGCCCATTCAAGGATGAGTTCTGGGCGACGCTGCCGCACTTTAGAGGGAGTTTCAATCGTTTGACCACCGACGAAGCCCGAGTGACGAGTGTAGATCTTATGACGCTCTTTACTCCCGGTGAAGCGGGCTTGCTCGGCATTGATGATGATGACGAAGTCACCGGTATCAATATGAGGAGTGAAGGTGGGCTTGTGCTTACCGCGAAGGAGGCGGGCAGCCTCTACGGCGACATTTCCGACGATCTGGTCCTTAGCATCAATAATGTGCCATGAACGCACGACGTCAGCTGGCTTTGCTGAAAACGTTTTCATTGTTTTTCTGGGTTCCGTTGGGCTCATCAGGGAATTCTGACCAGCTTTAAGGGGCGCGCAAGCTAGGAAGGTGCTGAGTGGGTGTCAACGCAAATCTCAAGAAAGCAGGGCTTGCGAAATGTTCTACGAGAGGGCAGAAATCGCGGTGTGCGTGATCTAATAAAGCAACCATTATGGAACTCTCGTTCTATGGGAAGACCACTTCCTGATTGTCCTCACGCATGTGCAGTGTCCCTGCCTACTTGGGAGTCGGTCATCGGTTATGAGGAGGGCCGGGACCGTGTGATTAAGAAGATGGAGGCCGGTTACCCGCGATTTTTTCTGCACCCTCTGGTTAAGCGGCTCTTTGCGAAGGCTACGGAAGAGATTGCGGAGAGTGGGAAGCGGGCAATCGTATTTCCCCATAAACGTGCAGCCCAAGGAGCTCAGCGTTATGTGGAACGTAAGATCGCGGTGGCGACTCGGATCGCGAGTTATGAGGATGGGATGCAGGCTTTGATCATCCCTGATACGGCGATTGGGGTGGCGATGGAGTATTGGAGGTTCACGGGGGAGGTGGTGAGCAGTCGTCAAGCCGAAGATTTACTTAATGAGAAGGTCCCAGAGGGCAGCTCAACGGTGATCCTGAAGCAGCAACTAGCAGAGTTCTCGGGAGCTGAACTGGATGATCATTTCATTTACGAGAGTGGCATGGCGGGGATTTTTTCAGCCTATCGAGCGGTGATGAATCTTTTCCCAAGTAAGAAGACCCTCCAGCTGGAATTCCCGTACGTGGATGCTTTGAAAGTTCAGCAGCGCTTTGGAAACGGGGTGGTGTTTCTTTATGATGCGGAGGGTGAAGACTTCGATGCAGCGGTGAGACGGATTCAGGAAGGGGAATTTGCGGCGGTTTTTTGTGAGGTGCCCAGTAATCCTCTTTTGCGGACGGTGAATCTCCCGCGAGTTTCTGAGGCTTGTCGCCAAGGAGGTGTTCCACTCGTGGTCGATGATACGGTGGCTAGCTCAGTGAACCTTGAGGTTCTGAAGTATGCTGATCTTGTCACGACGAGTCTGACCAAGTGGGTCTCTGGAGTGGGGGACGTGATGGCGGGCTTGGTGACTCTTAATGAAGAGTCTGTGTGGGCGACAGAGTTCCGCTCATTTTTCAATGAGGACACGGATGGAGGTTCGCGCCTTTATGCGGGTGATTGCCTCGCCTTGACTGCGAATATGAGGAGCTACCGTGCGCGGGTGATGGCCTCTAATGTGAATGGTGAGCTGGTGGCCGATTATCTCCATGAGCACCCTGCGGTGGGCCGTGTTTGGTATCCTAAATACAATACCCCCCATGAGTATAATTTGATCCGCCGAGAAAATAGTGGTTACGGAGGACTAGTATCTTTCACCTTAAAGCAGCCCCGTAAGATGCCTAAGGTTTATGATGCCTTAGAACTGTGCAAGGGGCCTAGCCTCGGGACGGAATTCACGCTGGCGAGCCCCTATACGATGCTGGCACACTACTTTGAGTTAGACTGGGCGGAGGCTTGTGGAGTTTCTCCGAATTTGCTGCGCCTCTCGGTAGGGATAGAGGATGGTGAGGTTATTATCGGAGCCTTGGCAAGGGCTCTGGATTTAGCCTAGTTTTTAAACGAGGCCATCTTGCCGTGCTTGCTTCCAATAAGCATACTCAGAGCGATTGAAGTCGACGTATTCGGGCGAGAGATCAGAGGCGTAAATGCGGTAGTGACCTTCCCCTAGACCTAGATCAATGGTGATGGAGAACTCAGGTTTACTGACGATATTACGCAGGACTTCGGGATTTGTGCTGCTTTGTAAGCCACCTTCGCAGGCGATTTTAGTGCCGTAAGAGATGTTGAGAAGTTCTTCACGGATGCTGGCGCCAGCGTAGCCAACGGCGTGGATGATGCGCCCCCAGTTAGGATCATTCCCGTTCCAAGAGGCTTTGACGAGGGAGGAGTTAGCCACTGCTTGTGCGATTTTTTTAGCATCAAGGTGGCTACGCGCCCCTTTCACTTCGAGGGTGACAAATTTGGTCACGCGCTCGCCGTCACGAACGATCGCTTTCGCCAACTTATTCATGACGAATTGCAGGGCGTGGGTGAAATTCGAGCAGTCTTTCGTGCCACGACGGAGGATTTTATTATCCGCGGCGCCGTTAGAGAGGACGATGACGGAATCATTCGTAGAGGTGTCACCGTCAATTGTGATGCGGTTAAAGGTATTTTCTACGGCTTCCTCGGTGGCGGATTCTAGGCAGCTTTGACTAACTTTAGCATCGGTCGTGATGTAGCAGAGCATTGTCGCCATATTCGGATTTATCATCCCAGCTCCTTTCGCGCAGCCGCCAATCCTGACCCGCTTGCCTCCGATTTCTAGTGAAATTGCGAATTCTTTTTCATGGGTATCGCTCGTGATGATCGCCTTGGCAACTTGATCACCCTTTTTAGGATCTAGGCCGTCTACGAGGCTTCCGTAGTGAGGCTCGATACGCATCATGGGCATGGGGAGTCCGATGACCCCAGTGGAGCAGACTGCAACTTCTCGCTGCTTGAGTTTAAGAAGACGGGCCGTTTCCTTAGTCATGTTCCGTGCATCTTGCATCCCGTTTGGACCAGTGCAGGCGTTTGCGTTGCCACTGTTCGTGATGATGGCCCGAATATTTTCGGCACGTAGGTGACTTTGTGAAATTCGGACCGGAGCTGCCTTAATCCGGTTCTGGGTAAACATGCCTGCCGAGCGGCACTCTTGAGTCGAGTAGATGAGGCTGAGATCCAGACGCTTGGAACTAGGGTCTTTAATCCCGCATGAGACGGCGTTCCCGTGAAAGTTACGAGCAGCGCAAACGCCGCCCTTAATACGTGTGTATGGAAGGTCCATGGGGGCTATAAGACTGCGCTGCTCTTAAAGATATTGCAAACCCTCTGTTTCTAAATTCCCGACCATGAGATTGAAGCTCTGGAGTGCTTGCCCTGCTGCTCCTTTTCCGAGGTTGTCCTCGCAGCTCTGGAGAATGAGCCGGCCAGTGCGCTCATCATGGTGCCAGCCGATGTCGAGGTAGTTCGTGCCCGTGACGTGTTTCGTGTCTGGGGAGACCCCAGCTCCGCGAAGGCGGACGAAGGGGCAGTGCTGATAAGCTTTTTCCAATGCGTGACTGACTTTGGAAAAATCTGCACTCAGCTTGGCGAAGGTGGTAGTGCAGATTCCCGCAGTGACGGGAATGAGGTGCGGGACGAAGGAAATCGTGATCTTTTCACCAGCAGCCTTACTGAGCTCTTGCTCGATCTCTGAGAGGTGGCGATGCCGTGGAAGGCCGTAGGAACGGACGCTTTCGTTCACCTCGGGGAAGATGAGAGAGAGGTCCGCCTTTCTCCCCGCGCCGCTCACTCCGCTCATAGAAGAGATGCTGATAGAGTCAGGCTCGATTAAGCCTTCTTTTAAGAGCGGGAGGAGAGGGAGCATGATGGAGGTGGGGTAGCAGCCGGGCGAGGCAATAAGGCGGGCGCCTTTAATCTCTTCTCGATAAACTTCAGGTAGACCAAAGACGGCCTCGCTAAGAAGTTCGGGAGCTGGGTGGGGGTGCTCGTAAAAATCCGCGTAAACTGCGGGGTCATCGAGTCTAAAGTCCGCACTGAGGTCTATGACCTTGAGACCAAGGGCGAGGAGGTCTTTGGCAAAAGGAGCAGCAGTTCCGTGGGGGAGAGCCAGAAAAGCGAGCTCCGCACCACTGGCTCGGACTGCTTCCATTTCAGGGGCTATAAAGGAGAGCTCAGTTCCGGGGTGGCCCTCGAAACGGGGAAAAACTTCGGTCACTTTACGGCCGGCATGACTCCGTGAAGTGATCGCCACGAGTTCAGCTTTAGGATGATTAAAGACGAGGCGAAGAAGCTCTAGCCCAGTGTATCCGCTGGCTCCGATGATCGCGACTTTGGTATTTCCAGACATGCTAAACTTATGTGGAGTGGAGATTCAAATTGAGCAAGAGCGAAAGTATCTTAGATGGACGCCTCATACTCTTAACTTTTTCTGTCCCTCTATATATCGGGTTTAGGAGGCCTAAGATAGCCCCTTAGCGAAAAAGCGGCTTCGGAGACCAATCCGAAGCCGCTTAGCACAAAGCCGGCTGATCTCTTTTAGGAGAAAAATCCGGCAGCACCGAGGTGCTAGGGAGAGAACGTATCTTAAGGCCGCCTTTTGTCGAACGGGGATCGATAAATCCCTCCCTTCAAGAGCGTTTACGCCCTCAAACTCCAAAAAAATCAATAAAATTTGATGGAATATTAGCTAAAATTGGCTATTCAATATGACTTGCTAATTCTGCAAATTGCCCCTCGTTTTTCAGGAGTTCATCGTATGTTCCTTCTTCGATGACTGAGCCATTATCGAGAACGTAGATACGGTCGGCGTTCTGGATCGTGGTTAGTCGATGCGCGATGACGATGGAGGTCCGGTTCTTCATCAGCTCGTCGAGGGCTTGCTGAATGAGCTGTTCCGTCTGATTATCGACAGAGGCCGTGGCTTCATCGAGCAGAAGAATCGGAGGATCTTTTAAGAGGGCGCGCGCGATAGAAAGGCGCTGTTTTTCACCTCCCGAGAGTTTCACTCCACGCTCGCCCACATTGGTATCGAGTTGATCAGGAAGTTTACGGATAAAGTCCGCTGCTTTCGCTGCTTCTAGAGCTTTCCAAATGTCCTCATCAGTCGCCTTACGGTCCGCAAGAGTGAGATTCTCACGCACGCTTCCGTTAAAGAGGAAGGCCTCTTGAGTGACATAAGCGATGGCATCACGTAGGGAACTTTTAGATAGGGTGCTCAGCTTCTGACCGTCTATCAAAATGGACCCAGAGTCGTGCTCATAAAAACGGCACAGTAAATTTACGATCGTGGACTTACCCGCGCCAGTCGAGCCGGCTAGGGCGATCGTCTGTCCCGGTTCTGCTTGAATGGAAACATCCAGTAAGGTGGGCTGACCTAAATCATACGCGAAGCTCACCTTATCAAAGTGGACTGCACCTTTCACGGGCTGAGCGAGAGGGGTCCCATCCGCCGCATCTAGTTCGTCATCCGCATCAAGTATTTCAAACACTCGGTCCGCAGCTGCTCGTGATGAGAGAGCCATTTGGTTCAGCTGGTGTAACTTCGTGACCGGCTCGTAAAAAAGGGAAAGAAGAAGGAAAAAGGCGAGGAGTTCATCGAATTCCATGGTCCCGTTCATCACCGCATGCCCGCCTACTCCGAGCACTAAGACGTAGCCTAAGCTATTCAGAAATGACATGCCGGGATTATAAAAAGCCCACCACTTCATCACTCGTAAAGTGGACTTACGTAGAGCTCCTGAAAGCCCATTAAAGTGTTCGTGTTCTTCTTTTTCAGCAGCATAGGCCTTGATCTGCCGAATCCCTGCGATGTTGTCGTGAAGGAGGGCATTAAGGTCTGAAGCAGCATCACGCTGGGCCTTATATCGACCACGGGCATTACTGGTGTAAATCCATGCTCCTAGTGCAAGGAAGGGGATGGGCAGCGTAGCCCACATTGCTACGCTAGGATTGATGAGATACATCGTGATTCCGACCGCGAGAATCTGGATCGTAGAGATCAGACCTAGCTCGATCCCATCGATCAAGATGCGTTCCATCGCGGTGACATCTTCCACCACTCGAGTCATAATGTCACCAGTGCGCCGACTGTCGAACCACCTCAGTGGAAGTCGCTGAATTTTTTGGTAAAGATCCGAACGGATGTCAAAGATGACCCTTTGCTCGAAGTGGTTATTTAAAATGATGCGAGCACAGTTCAGGGCATCCTTTAAGAAGAAGCTAAGAAGGCCAAGGAGCACCCAGGGAAGAAATGCTTCCTTTTCTTTATTAGGGATGATCTCTCCCGTGATGTGTTTTGTAACGAGCGGAAAGACGATCACGGAGCCTGCCATGATCGCAGCGCATAGAAACTGAGAACCTCCTAAAAGAGGATAACGTTTGAGGTAAGCTAGGACTCGCAGGACACTCGACACCTGCGCAACTTGTCCTCTAGTCCTAGAGATGCAAGCGATCAGTCAGAGAGAATTCTCCTCAACGCATTTTTTTCAATTTTCATTGAATTTTCTGATTGCCGGAGTGCTACCTAGACCGATAGGTTAGCTCAAACACCAAATCTCACACACTAATCACATGGTTAATACTTTAGGTTATCTCACCGCAATCGTTCTCGCCTTCTCCGCCTTTGTGGCCTTTAAAAATAAGGAAGAGTATACAAACCAGAAGCAAATCACTGAGAATGAGTCATCAAAGCGTGACCGTAACCAGAAAAAGTTTGAAGGACTCGTCGATGAAATTGCAGGGCTCGAGAGTGAGCGAGATACTGCGAATCAGTCCCGCGATGACTTCGCTGCGAAGTTGGAGGAGCAAGAAGCTAAGAATGAGCAGGTGAGTAAGGAATCTGAGGAAGCGAAGTCTGGCCTAGAGGAAACTGCAAGTCGACTTGCCAGAAAGGCTAAAGAGCTTGAGGAACTCGGCGAGATCAGAGACCTCGGTCCGAAGATCGAAGGGCTGACCATTTCGATTCAGGAGCTAGAGGATAAGCTTGCCATTTTAAACACGGAGAATTCACGTCTCCGTGGACAGAAAACCGAATCGGGAACACGGCTCGCGACGATTAAAAAGAAGCTGAGTGACATCACGTCTGGGCGCTCTCTCCCATCCATGAAAACTCGCATTAGCGCGATTTCTAGAACTCTTGGCTTCGTCACGCTCGGAGGAGGGATGAATTCTGGAGTAATTGGTGGTTCTAAGGTCGCCGTAGTGCGCGGTGGGGAAAAAATTGCCGAGCTTAATGTCACTGCGGTTTCTACAAATACTGCGACGGCGGATATCATCCTTAGCACCCTGAAGAAAGGCGAGCAAGTTTCAGTGGGTGATACCGTCATTCCAGTTGAAGGAGCTGGCAGCTAGTTTTCATCCTCTTTAATCTCCGCAAAATTTTTACCACACACACTTTATGAAATCACTTTTCTACATCCTCTCAGTTCTTGCCATCGGCGCAGCTGGTTACTTTGGCTGGACTGCCAGAGAAAATTACGGCCAGCAGTTAGAAGATCGTAATGGCCTAATTACCCAGAACGATAAGCTTAGCAAAAGTATCAGAGATGAAGAAGACAAGAGGAGCGAAGTGGCGGAGGCTCGTACTACTGCCTTGGATGAGGAGGCCGAGAAAAAGGCAGCGCTAGAGTCTGCAAGCGCGAAAGAGAAAGAAATTCGCAGGACTCTTGCCGAGTATCAGTCACAGCTAGAGGAGGCCGTAGCGGCGGAAAAGGTGGTCGATAATGGCATCGTGAAAATTAAGGAGCTCTTCCCTGACATCGAACTTGAAGAAGTGGCTGGGCGCTTACAGCAGATGGAAGAGCAAGAAAAGAAACTGAATGCTGAGCTCGAAGACCTCGAACTCTTTAAAACAAAGTTAACGGAAGAGATTGCTAAGAATGGTTCGGAAATCGTCCGTGTTGAAGGAAAGGTTGCTGAGAGTATGGATAACATCAGAGGGAACACCTTCCAAGCTTCAGTGACAGCCGTGGATAACCGCTGGGATTTCGTCATCATTGGAGCTGGCGAAAAATCAGGACTCACTCCAGAGACTAAGCTTCTAGTCGTGCGAGGCGGGAAGTTGATCGGGAAGCTCTCTATCCATCAACTTGAGGCGAATCGTGCCGTTGCTGATATCGACCCAGGTAGTGTGAAAGTAGGCTCTAGTCTCCGCCCTGGGGACCAAGTGATCCTTGAAAAAGTCAGAGCGAACTAAGAGGCCTCACATAGAATTACCTTTTTAAGGTGACTTGTGATGAGTCACCTTTTTTTTGTTCTAAAAAAAATGGAGGGATAAAGACGCTTACGATTGACGAAGTAAGATTTAGGAGTGCATATTTCTCCCGTTCAACGATTTTCAGGACCTGTGGCTGAGTGGTTGAAAGCGCTCCCCTGCTAAGGGAGTATACCGGTAACGGTATCGAGGGTTCGAATCCCTCCGGGTCCGCCATCGCCCCACTTCAGCTTGCTGGGGTGGGGCGATGGCATTTTATAGAGTGGAGATTTTCACTAGTTAGATCTTAGCTCATCCCGGCGGGGGGATGTGATGGGAATTAATCGCTAGACGTGGGCCGTTTCCGATTGAGTTTCTTTTTTCCGTGGAGGCGTTTTTTTTCGACATTACGTTTTCGGGCAAAGTGGCCCTGCTTCCGCTTTTGGCGCCGAGTTTTTTCGAATTCCTGTTTCCTCGCTTCCTGTTTCTGAGTGACTCGTTCTTCAAGACGAGAACAGAGTTCCTCTCGTGCAAGAAAACGGTTCATTTCCCTAGAACGTTCTCGCTGGACTTTAATCTCAAACTGAGCCGGAGGGTATTGAAGAAAAACGCAGGATGAAGTT
>CALFVL010000103.1 GCA_937928425.1 uncultured Verrucomicrobiales bacterium | reverse complement strand
AGGAAGCCTGCCAAAATGCCCATGCCCTCGCCATTCTCACCGAGTGGGATGAATTCAAAGACATCGATTATCAAAGCATCTACGACAAAATGCTAAAACCAGCCTTCCTCTTTGACGGCCGTAATATCCTAGATCTAAACGCCCTAAAAGACATCGGCTTTATCGCCCATGGGGTCGGTCGCAGCTAGGGAAAGCGTGCACAAAGGCTCCCAGAGTAAGCACCCATGGAAAGAGAACCCACCATCTCACTCAAGGAGCAGAAAGACACGCTCCACATCGCCTCAGGTGCCTTCGCCCACTGTTACCGGCACCCGGATGACCCACAGCTCTGCATAAAAATTCCCACCTCGAGCTCTAAGGCTGGAAAGCGGCTCCGCACTGATGTCTCCTACTATCATAAACTCCATGCCCTAAAAAAAGACCTCTCCCAAGTATCCGATATGCTTGGCCCCTGCCTCACTGACCTCGGTCCAGGGCACCTCTACCAATGCATCACTGATCACGACGGGAGCGTCTCAAAAACCCTCGGCCACCACATAAAGGAGCATCCAGAAAAACTCAGTGAAATTATCACCGCCCTTCAGGAACTCGCCCAGTATCTTCTCACAAATCGTATCATGATTAGTGACATCCACGTCAGGAATATCCTCCTGCGGGTAAATCCAGAGAAGGCACCCCTTGCCATCATCGTTGATGGCATCGGAGATAAAGTCGCCATCACCCTCTTAAACCATATCGGCTCCCTAGCAGATGCTAAGATTGCACGCCGTTGGAACCGCTTTATCACATACCTGCAAAACAAATTCCCTGAGATCGATTTCCCTGAGGATCAACTCTTCCTAGACCCCGGGAAGAAAAAATAAGACGGCGCATCGGTCAACTCCTCTAAAGAGCACTCCTCCCCGTAAGCATCATAACAGCGAGCTCCCTCCGCCGGCCACGTCACCTTGGCCTTCCCCCCGTTACACCAAGCCATCACCACCTCACCCTGCGCTGTTTCAAAACAAAGCGCATAAACATTCGCTTCAGTCTCTAATTTCTCCCTAAAAGTCGCCTCGCCTAGAATCTCTAGAAAATACCGCAACATCGTAAATCCTCGGCGTGCGCGCCAGCCACCCTCCGCACGTTCATCGACTAGGCCAAACCCATGCGCCACCAGACGCCACCAATAGACCTGCTCCACAAATCCTGAGCAAAGCGCCAGAGCAAAGTAACGGAGCATAAAGAACCCGTAATCCTCCTCAGAAACATTAAGAGCACTCTCCTGCTGGCCTGAGAGCATAAAAGTCGCATCCACTGGCGAGTAGATCCCACTTCCTTTCACCGGCCAATTCACCTCAGAAATGATCACACGCTCTTCGCAGCGGGTCGAGTGACTCGCTATCGCTCTAAGCAGTGCACACTTCTCTACTAAGCTAAATCGCCCCTGCTTATTCTCCGGCGCCCCTCGGCGATCCACATAAAGATGATGCGAGAGAGCATCATAGTGTAGCCCTTCCGGCGTTTTATCTAAGGCCGAGATCACAAAATGATACTCAAAATCAATACAAGCTGGCCCCGTCACTTTTAAGTCAGGAAAACGCTTCAAAAGCTCCACCACAGGCTCAAGCAAGCGGGCTTGCTCTTCCGGTGTATCAATCCCCCACTTAGAACGATTCACTGCGTGGCAAATCTCAACCCCCTCCACCTTATCCACGCAATGAGAGAGCACACATTCTAAAAAACTCTTCCAAGAAGCCGGCTCTAAGAGAGCTCTCCGATCCTGTAAAATTGCCACTCGGATCGCATGCCCTTTTGAATAAATTTTCTCCAAATCAGCGAGCGACCTCTCCCACTGCTCCCGCCCTTCATGATGGCAAAAGCGGATCAGCACAGGAATCTTTCCTAACTCATTTAGAAAGTCCAGCTGCCTCGGAAATTCCAGATCTGCCATCTCCAGACTCATCCCGATTCTCCCTTTCAATTCTACCCGCTTAGAAAAAGCCTGCCCCATCAGCTCACAGTATTTCCGATACACTGGCCACCCTGATCCCAGAACCGATTTTGCCACTCCCAGATACTTCGCCTTAGAATGCACCTTCTGCCGCTCCGCACGGCTTAGCATCACCGAGGCCTGTGCTGTCTTCCGGTCCCACACCCAGATATCCTTCAACGGCAGCGGACGTAAACCCGGCCCCCGCTGAGACTTGCGAAAAGGATGTCTCCACTTCCGAGTCGCCTCCCAACGCTCGAAGCGCCGGCGCAAGTGCTCCACTTCCTTACAAAACTCACGTGGAGGCTCCCCTCCCCAATAGAATTTCATAAAAATATCAAAAAACACCCCCGGCACCCTCACCCGTGAAAAATCCTTAGCCCGTTCCTTAAGGCTCAATTCACCCTTAACCCGTCCCCTATTTAGGTCAATAAAATGGACTTGCCCCCACTCCTCCCCCTTCTTCGGACGCTCCAGCTCGATATTCTGATTCCCCAAATCACGATGACAAAAACCCGCCTCATGCATCGAACGCACCGCCCCTGCGACATGCCTTAATAAACTCAGTAAACGCTCCGTATAAGCCTCCTCCTTATAAAGCCTCACCAACTCATCTTTAAAAGACAAAAGCCCCTCCACATAGCACGAGAGATAATAACTCTCCTTTAAGCTCCCCCCGTCCCAACGCTCAAAATAAGCGATCGGTGGAGGTGTGCCCACCCCAGCTTGGCTTAAAAATTCCGCCGCTCGAAATGACCTCGCCGCCTTACTGCCGCGCCTAAAATCGTAGCGGTCTTTAATAGGGCCTTGCTTACCAAAGGCCTTCACCGCCATCCGCAGCACTTTCCCGCCACCTTCAAACGCGAGCACCGCGACACAGTGCCTCCCTTTTGACAAAACCTCATCCTCAGCCAATCTCACCCTCTCCTCTAAGTTCCCCAGCGATTTCTCATCGAAATAAGCGGTAAACTCCGGCATCGCCACCCCTATAAAAGGCCCACAAGAGATTCTTTTTTCACCGCCGCTCATCTACAAGGAAATCGTAGCCAGTAGCCTCTTAAAACACAATCGGGTTTCTCACATGGTCATCGGTGAACAACGCAGCAAGGCATCCAGACCACACTCAGACTCAGCCAAGATCCCCGCCTCAAAAAAAATCGACAATCAAGTAAATACTGTTAGATCCTTATCGGTCACCCTTCTTAGATCCCATTAACCAAATGGCCAACACCTCGGTGCCACTCAGCGAGTAAGGCTAGATCTAAACAAAATTTCTTAAAAAGTCATATTTCTAAAACCTCACACACATGAGCACTTCTAAAGAGATTTTATTCGAAGGTGAGCGCTGTCGCCATCCCAACACCGGGCTCTACCACTACTGCACCGACCTCTATTCCCACTTGTTCGAGAACGCCCCCCCCGAACTTAAACTTAACTTCTTAGGCCCAAAGGACCATCCTTTTGAAGTCTCTGGAGCATCAGAGAGCATCCGCCCACTCACTCTCCTGAACCGTGCCACCTACTCTTTTCGCCATAAAAAACGCTTCCTAAATGCCAGGCAAAGACACTGTGACCTCGTCCACCTCACTTACCAAGGGACCTACTACCCCAGCCTATACCCTAAAAAGGCTAAAAAACTCCTGACCATTCATGACCTAAACTTCCTCCACGAAAAGGTCTCCCCAGAAAAAATCGCCAGATCAATCCGGACGATCCAGTATCGCATCGATCAGGCAGACCATCTCGTCTTCATAAGCAAATTCGCCCAACAAGATGCCGAGAAATTTCTAGAGATCAAGAACACCCCTCACTCGGTCATTCATAACGGCTGCGCATACAGCTCGAAAAAGACGGAAAATTTCACTCCCGTCTCTGGAGTCGATCGCCCCTTCCTCCTCACCCTCGGAACCGTCAACCCCAAAAAAAACTTCCACACCCTTCTGCCCCTCCTCCTCAATAATGAGCTTCAACTCATCATCTCAGGGATTAAGACCATCAGCTACACTGATGAGATTTTAAAATCCGCACAGTCCCTAGGAATCTCAGATCGCCTCCTTCTCACTGGTCCCGTATCTGAACCTGAAAAAAATTGGCTTTACCAAAACTGCACCGCATTCCTCTTCCCCTCCTTAGCCGAGGGCTTCGGCCTCCCGCCTATCGAGGCAATGTCCTTCGGGAAGCCCGTATTTCTCTCCAATCGAACTAGCCTCCCTGAAGTCGGTGGCTCCTTGGCCTACTACTTTAACTCCTTCGAAGCAGAAGAAATGATCTCGGTCTACCAGAAAGGGATGGCACACTTCGAGAACCATCCAGAGCAAGAAACTCTCATCCGGGAACACGCTCGAACCTTCTCTTGGGAAAGAGCCGCTAAAGCCTACCTAGAAGTCTACTCCCAACTCCTTGAACTGAAATAAGAGAAATACGGCAATGACTTTAAGCTCCGAACAAATCCTCTTTCACCGAGCCCTAGCATCTCCTTGGAAAGAGCTTATCAAACTCCAGCCTAACAGATCTAAACGCCTCGGCATGGCCAAAGCCCCCTCATTCGGCCACCCGCATTAAACCCTGAGAAAATTTGCGCTGATGCCCCCTCATTTAAACATCATCTCCAGAATTAATGGAGTCGGCCTAGATCGTGACGTCTCCATCATCCGCGAAATTGCCAGTAAAGCTGGCTACCAAATCACCATCAGCCACAGCAGAGGGATTTCACCTCTTCACCGCTGGCTCCCACAAAAAAAACGATTCACGGCTAATCTCTTCCTCGAACGAGTTTTCCCCCGCTGGCTCGGCACCGCCGAGAAAAACATCCTCATCCCTAACCAAGAACGCTTCCCTCAACGTCACATAAAACACCTCCGCCCCCTCGATGCCATTTTTTGTAAGAGCCAGCACGCCCTTGAAATTTTTTCCAAGCTTCACCCCTCCTGCCACCTCACCGGTTTTAGCTCAGAGGACCTCTTTCATCCACACGCTACCCGAGAAGAAAAAACCTTCCTCCACCTCGCCGGGAAAAGCACCCTCAAAGGGACCGAGGACCTCTTACAAATTTGGGAAAACCACCCTGAATGGCCTCCACTTACCCTCGTCCAGACCAAGGCAAATGCCCCCCAGTCAGTCCCCGCAAATGTCACCCTTCTGAGCGACTACCTAAGCAACGAAAAAATTATCGAACTCTACAACACGCACCCCATTCATCTCTGTCCCTCTCGCTCAGAAGGATGGGGCCACTACATCGTAGAAGCCATGTCTTGCGGAGCACTCGTCATCACCACTGATGCGCCCCCCATGAATGAACTCGTCACCGCCGAGCGAGGTCTTTTGATAAGCACAAATAAGCGTGAAGCCAGACACCTCGGCACTAACTTTTACGTCGATCCTACACAGCTTGAGAAAAGCATCCAGCGAGTGATCGACTCCCCCGTGGACCAATGGCAGGCTCAGCGCACAGCCGCTCGCTCTTGGGTTTTACAAAACCAACCCCGCTTTGAAAAACTCCTCACCTCTACCCTCTCGCAAGTCCTCTCCGTAAAAGAGAAATAAAAGCTCCGCAAAACAGCCCTTCCTAGGTTAAAACTCCCTAAGTTCATGAACGGTAAGATTATAGAGATCTCAGAAGAACATTTTCTAGGGAAGGGCGGGACAAAAAGAGTCTACCGCCATCCCAACGATTCCAGCCTGTGTATCAAATTTCCAAAAGAAAAAAAACGGGCTCTAAACGGGATCTTGAGAGAAATCAAATACCTAAAAAAATATCAAGATCGGCTGAAATTCCTGTCACCCTACTTAGGCGAGGTCCAGTCTAACTTGGGCACCGGATATCTTTACCAGCTCGCCCAGAATGAGGATGGATCACCAGCGGTGGAAATCCGCCAACACCTCGACCACTTAGACCGGAAATCCCTATACCCTAAAGTCGTAGAAATCTATGACCAGCTCGTGAAAGAACATGCTGTCGTCAGTGACTTACAAATTGGAAACATCTTCGTGAAAGAAAAATCAAGTGATGACTACGATCTATGCCTCGTCGATGGTTTCGGGAATACCAATTTCATCAAAATCTGTGACTACTCTAAATACTTCCTCCTTAAAAAACTCCACCGGAAGTTTAAGAGACTGTGTTTTAAATTAGACTTGCCTGATGACTTTTTAAAGAGCTCGTAACGTCCATGTCACCCCTACGAGAGGCCCCCTTGAATTCCTTGGCTTCCTAGACCCTCCTCATCTCCTGACTCCCGCAGAGATAAGATCTTGGCGATCGAGTTTTTTTGATTCCGCTTAAATTTTGCAAGCTTGCGCTCTTTCTCTTTCCGAAACCACTTCGCGATCGGAATGACCTGAGTGTAAGCATACCCATCAATCGCTAAAATTTGGAGCTTCCCGCACCCTTTCACCTTCACCGCAAGATTATCCGGCCGCGCCTGGACAAAGACCCAGTGCTCGTGGAGTTGCTCCCAGAACTTCTGCAAGGCCGACTCGCAATCAGGCGTCAAACCATTTTCCCAAAGATACTCCTTCAAAGTCACCGAAACCACTCCATCGTGATTTCTAACCAAATCAACTTCCAGTAACTCGCCAATATCTGACTCCACAAAGCCATGGGCAATTGCTAAAAAATCTGAAGCCCCATGCCCCACCTTGCGTAAAGTCTCTTTCGAGAATTCATACTCCGCGACATTCTCGTTAAAGTAACCATGTGGGCGAACGAGCTTCCCCAGCAGCGTAGCCCTCTTCCAGCGCGGTGATTCCTTCCAGTGCTCAGCCATGAGCTTCAAGCAGCGGTCCTCCTTTTCAGGATGTCGGTAAACATGGCGATGGTTCCCATGCGCAAATGCTTGAAGATTTTTCAGCTGAACCACGCGGGCATACTTCTTTAAAAAAAGTCCCCTGCAAGACTAAAGCTAGGCAGCCTCGATAAGACCCTCACGCAGAAGCCTATACCCTTATGAAAAAAATTCATCTATTCCATGACTACTTAAGCTTCTGCCCTCTCGGAAATAATCAGCCCCTTATCCATCTCTAAAACTCGGCTCGCAATCTTCGTCGTAGAAAGGCGGTGGGCGATTAAAATCGTGGTCCGGTCTCTGACCAACTCTTTCAGCGACTCCTGAATCAGGGCCTCACTCTCATTATCCAGCGCACTCGTCGCCTCATCTAACAGAAGAATTGGCGCATCCTTAAGAAAGGCCCTCGCAATCGCGACTCGTTGACGCTGACCACCCGAGAGACTCACACCCCGTTCCGAGACATCCGTCTCATAACCCTTCTCCTGTTCTAAAATAAAGTCATGCGCATTCGCCCGCCTTGCGGCCTCCTCCACCTCCGCATCCGTTGCCTCTGGGCGCCCTAAGAGAATGTTCTCCTTAATCGTCCCGCTGAATAAAACAGAAGTCTGCGAGACGAGAGCGATGTGTGCGCGCAAGTCCTTCTTAGCCCACGCTTTCACATCTTGCCCACTCACCTTCACCGAGCCAGAAGTCACATCATAAAAGCGCGGAATAAGATTAAACAGAGTGGACTTCCCACTTCCGCTCGCTCCGATCAAGGCCACACATTCCCCGGCCTCCACCTTTAAATTCACTCCCTTCAGCACCATTTCCTCACCATAAGCAAAGGTGATGTTTTCAAAAAACACCTCACTCTGAAACGGACTTGGGATCTTCGGTAAAGACGGATCTGGAAGATCATCTACTGCTAAAGAAATCTCTTCCAGACGCTCGATCGAGGCCTCTCCCTCCTTAAAAAGACTCTGAATCTTCCCTAAGCGCTTAACCGGTTCATAACAGAGATAGAGAGCCATCGCGATCGCCATAAAACTCCCCAAGGTCATCCCACTAGAGGCCCCTAGATAAATCGCCGCGCTCAGACCCAGCACCGAGACGAACTCCACCGAAGGCGAGATCAACTGGCGATACTTCACCACCTTCATCGAGTACTTCACGATGTCTTTCACTCGGCTTCGAAAGCGTTCCACCACAGACTCCTGTAAATTATAGGCCCGCACCTCCATCGGAGACTGTAAAGACTCCGAGATCTGCCCACTCAAG
>CALFVL010000102.1 GCA_937928425.1 uncultured Verrucomicrobiales bacterium | reverse complement strand
AGGGACGATGGTGGTGAGCATCGGCAATATCACGGTGGGGGGTAAAGATCAGGTTGCGGCTCTATCGAAAGGGCTGGAAGCCGCAAGCTCATTTAGGGACGATGGTGGTGAGCATCGGCAATATCACGGTGGGGGGCACGGGGAAGACTCCGGTGGTGGAGCGATTCGCAAGAGAGCTGAGTAAGCGGGGGCGCAAGGTGGCGATTTTAAGCAGAGGCTATAAGAGTAAGGAGTTAAAAGAACCACAAGAATGGAGACATCCGCAGAGGGGACATAAGGTGCTCAGTCCTCCTAAAATCGTGAGTGATGGCGTGGAGGTTTTATTGGAGGCGAAATATGCAGGGGACGAGCCATTTATGCTGGCTAAGAATTTACCTGGGGTGGCCGTGATTGTGGATCGGGACCGCGTGCGAGGGGGGCGTTTTGCGGTGAGGGAACTGGGGGTGGATACGCTGCTTCTGGATGATGGTTTACAATACTTAGATCTAGAGCACTCGGTGGATGTGGTGTTGGTGGATCAAAATGCGCCTTTTGGAAATGGTTACATTCTACCACGAGGGACGCTGCGGGAGCCTCCAGCGAATCTGTGCCGGGCGGATTATGTCTTTTTAACGAAGTGTGACGGCCAGCCTCTGGAGGCACTGGTGAAGCGGGTCCGCAAGTATAATAAGGAGGCTGAGATCTTACAGTGCACGCATGGACCGAAGCACTTACAAGGGGTATTTCATGATGAGGTGCTGGCGCTGGAGGAATTAGAAGGGAAATACATCGGGGCGATTTCTGGAATCGCCCAGCCGGAGAGTTTCGATCGTCTTCTTAAGAAGCTGGGCGGGAAGGTGCTCTTTCATACAACTTTTTCCGATCACCACGCCTATAGTTCGGAGGATATTGCGCCTTTCATGCACCGCTGCATCACTCGCGGGGTAGATATGATCGTCACTACGGAGAAAGATGCCGTGCGTTTCCCAGTCCCTGAGGAGCTGGATGTGCCGATCTACTATCTTAGAATCGAGGTGAAGATCTTAGATGGTGAAGAAGTCTGGGAGCGTTGTGTAGAGCGAATTTGCCAGAAGTGGGAACGGGAACCTGAGGACTGGGCGGAGGAGAGAATTCGTAAAATGGGGTTAGCTTAGCGCTGGTATTTTCGCAGAGAAAAGGAACATTCTCCCAGTGCTTGATCAACTAGAGAGACCTCTTCGTGATTTACGATTATCACTGACCGATCGCTGTAACTTGCGTTGTCGTTACTGCATGCCGGTGGAGGTGTTTGGGCCGGGTTATAAATTTCTCCCGAGGGAAGAAATCCTGAGCTTCGACGAGATGCTGCGCACTGTTCAGGCAGGAGTAGAACTAGGGGTGAGCAAGGTGCGTTTGACAGGTGGCGAGCCTTTACTTCGGCGAGGTGTGGTGGACTTAGTGACGATGATTTCAGCACTAGCCGGGGTGGAGGATCTGGCGATGACCACAAATGGGATTTTACTCAATCACCATGCTGAGGCGCTGAAACAGGCGGGCCTAGACCGAGTCACGGTGAGTTTAGATGCCCTAGATGAGAAGGTCTTTTCCGAGATGAATGGCGTGGGAGCGAAGTTAGAGAGAGTTCTCTTAGGCATCACGAGTGCTCAGGAAAGTGGGCTCCCAGTGAAGGTGAATATGGTGGTGCAGCGTGGAGTCAATGAGCAGGAAATTATCCCGATGGCGCGGTGGTGCCGTGATGCAGGGGTGACGCTGCGTTTTATCGAGTTCATGGATGTGGGGGAGACGAATGGCTGGAAGACGGCGCAGGTGATGACGGCAGCAGAAATCTTGGAAGAGGTTACGAGTGTCTTTCCGGCGGAACCGGTGGCTGCATCATACGCTGGGGAGGTGGCGAAGCGTTGGCAGTTTCAAGATGGGCTTGGAGAATTCGGAATCATTTCCTCGGTGAGTCAGCCTTTTTGTGGTGATTGTTCGCGGCTCCGTGTGTCTGCTGAGGGCAAGGCATTTACCTGCCTTTTCGCAGGTTCTGGAGTGGACTTACGCGAGTGTTTACGGTCTGGGCAGACTGATGCAGAGCTGGTAGATTTCCTGAGGAACTTGTGGGGGCAGCGAGAAGATCGCTATTCTGAGCTTAGAGGGAAGGTGGTGAAAGATAAGGCAGAAATGAGTTATCTAGGGGGATGATCGGGGGTTTTTGAGAATCCAGCTCAAATGACTTAGAGAGAGTTCTCTCGGGAAAATTCAGGTAGGGCGTGGGATAAGATGCTAAGGCTGCATTGCATTTCCTGACCTATGGGCTAAATCAATCTTCATGAGCGATTCCCATCCCTTCCTCTCTCCTGATTTTCACATCAAGTGGTCTACCCTCAGTCCAGACCACATCGCCACTGACATTCGCAAAGCGATCGAGGTAGGGAAAGCGAACATCGCCCAGATCAAGGCCGTTACCCCAGATGAGGCCAGCTTTGAAAATACCTTCGGCGCGCTGGAAGATGCCACTGAAGACCTCGACCGGGGCTGGGGTCGTGTAAACCACCTCGACTCTGTCGCTAATTCTGACCCACTCCGGGAGGCCCTGAATGAGATGCTCCCGCTTGTCTCAGAGTTTTCCTCTTCAATCTCTCTCGATGGCGAGCTTTGGGCCGTTCTCAAATCCTACGCAGACTCCCCTGCTGCAGCCTCCCTGAGTGACATCCAGCAACGCTTCATCCAAGAAACCTGTGCCGATTTCAAGGGGGCTGGTGCAGACCTCTCCACGGAGGCGAAAAAGCGGATGTTTGAGATTAATAGCGAGCTGGCCCAAGAGACTCAAAAATACGGTGAGAATGTCCTAGATTCTACTAATGCTTGGGAAATCTACCTCAGTGATGAGGCTGAACTGGCCGGCCTTCCAGAATCTGCCAAGGCAGCCGCGGCAGAAGATGCCAGCTCGAAGGGAAAGGAAGGACAATGGCGCTTCACCCAGCAGTTCCCCTCAATGTATCCCATCATGCAGTATGCCGAGAGTGATGCGCTGCGTAAAAAAGTGTGGGAAGGGAGCGGCAGCATCGGCCACGGTGGTGAGCATGATAACTCGGAGCCTATCTGGAAGATCATCGCCCTGCGCCAAGAGAAAGCAGACCTCCTCGGCTTCACCAACTTCGCAGACCAAGTCCTAGCACGCCGCATGGCAAAGAGTGGCCAAGGAGCACTGGACTTCACCAGTGACCTCCACGCAAAGATCAAGGAACGCTTCCAAGAGGAGACCTTAGCACTCCAGAACTATAAGGCCTCAAAAACCAACACCTCCTCCGCTCCTCTCCAGCCTTGGGAAGTGGCTTACTGGACAGAAAAACAGCGCAAAGAACTCTATGACTTCGATGATGAAGCGCTGCGTCCATACTTCCCGGTCACTCAAGTTATGGAGGGGCTCTTTTCTCTCACCTCGACTCTCTTCGGCATAGAAATCACCCCCGCTGAGGCTGAGAGCTGGCACCCTGAAGTGACTTTTTACAAAATCCATGACCGCGCTTCTGCGGAACACCTAGGCTCATTCTACGCTGATTGGCACCCACGGGAATCCAAGCGAGGGGGGGCTTGGATGAACTACCTAGAAACGGGGCTCCCTAATCCCCGCACTCCCCACTTAGGCCTCATCTGTGGAAACATGAGTAAGCCGAGTGGAGACCAGCCTGCTCTCCTCACGCACCGTGAAGTGGAAACCGTTTTCCATGAATTCGGCCATCTTCTCCACCACCTCCTCTCGGACGTGGAGATCCGCTCGCTCGCCGGAGTGAATGTTCCCTGGGACTTCGTAGAGCTCCCCTCTCAGATTATGGAGAACTTTTGCTGGGACCGTGATGCCCTGAAACTCTTCGCTAAGCACCATGAAACGGGCGAGAACATCCCTGATGAACTCTTTGAAAAAATGACCGCAGCGCGGAACTATATGTCTGCCTCCGCCTTCATGCGCCAGCTCTCACTCGGTAAGCTAGACCTCGAGATGCACGCCCATTCAGAAAAATACCAAGGGCGTGATCTAGATGAGATCGACCGTGAAATTCTCGCCGATTATAAGGCTCCACTAGCGAGCGAGGGCCCTTCCATGATCCGCCGTTTCAGCCATCTGTTCTCCTCTCCCGTGGGCTACGCCGCCGGATACTACTCCTATAAATGGGCTGAGGTCCTAGATGCAGACGCCTTCACCCGCTTCCGCCAAGAAGGCATCCTAAATCCTGAAACTGGCATGAGCTTCCGCCGTGAAGTCCTAGCGAAAGGGAACTCCCGCCCCGTGGATGAATCCTACCATCACTTTATGGGCCGTGGTCCAGATCAGGCGGCTCTCTTAGAGCGCTCAGGCCTGGCCTAAATCTCGTCTTGTCTTACAAATCACATTCTCGCAGATTTCCTAACTCATGAGTCAACTGAAAGTTCATAATGCGATGTGGCCCGGCCTCGTCGGGAAAGAAGAAGGCACAGATCACCCGCCGATCTCCCTGGAGCGAATGCTCGAACTCACCGTCAACTCCGAGGCCCATGGCCAGAAGTACGATGGGGTCGACTACTTCCTCTTCCACCCTCACACTGACCCCGACGCGAGCGAGGATGATTTGAAAAAAATCGCCGATCTCATCGCCTCAAAAAACCTCAAAGTCGGCACCCTCGTGGCACCAGTCTGGGAGGGCACCGTAGGAGGGCCAGCCTTCGGCTCCGCAAGTGATCGGGATAACTACGTCCTCGCGGTGGAGAAGGCCTGCCGAGTCGCCCAGATTTTTAAAGCACATGGAGTGCGTGAATATGG
Source organism: uncultured Verrucomicrobiales bacterium (assembly GCA_937928425.1). Taxonomy (GTDB): domain Bacteria; phylum Verrucomicrobiota; class Verrucomicrobiia; order Verrucomicrobiales; family Akkermansiaceae; genus SW10. Next base: position 28,836 of record CALFVL010000102.1, on the reverse strand, counting down.
CGCGATCCGCATCGACACCGCCGGCTCGGTCGAAGACTGGGCCAAGGACCCCGCTGCCAATACTCAACTGGCTGCCGAGACCATCAAACGGGCCGCAAAGATCGCCGCAGATCATGGCGAACGCCTCGCCATGGAGGGGGAAATTTGCTGGGGCGCGATCCACTCTTGGAAAGACAGCTTAGACTTACTGGAAGCGATCGGCCTGCCAGAGACCGTGGGCTTCCAAGCGGACCTCGCCCACACTTACCTTTATCTTCTAGGATATAATGCTCCTCAGCACGCCCTCGTAAAGCCGGACCACAGTGAGGAAGAGTTCTGGGCCGCCTACCGCCCTATGGTTGATAAACTGCGCCCATGGACGATCGACTTCCACGTGGCCCAGAATGATGGAAGCGTCCACGGCACTGGAGATCATGACAAGACCGGCCGCCACTGCCCAGCGGATGATCCTAAGGGTAAGCTAGACATCGTAGCCTGCTCTGCGGAGTGGCTCAAAGACCACCCTGAGCGTCACATCCAGCACATCTGCTGGGACGGCTGTATGTTCTCAAACGAGCTGCTCGAAAAGCAAGACACCTGGAATCGCATCCTCGCTACCATGCTAGACGTGAGAGACGCCGTTTGACACAAAGAGGAGTGACCCTCTTCCCTTCTTATAAAAAACGCCTGCTCCAGTGATGGAACAGGCGTTTTGCTTTATTAAGAGAAGGTCGGCAATCTACTTGCACTCGCAGCCTTCACAGTCCTCACAATCGATGCAGACCTCACATGCACACTCGGTGCAGGCACAGGCCTGAGCATTTGCAACAGGCTGGAAGGAATACGCGAAGCTCGAAAGCGCGACCACTGAGATAGCGATCAAGATTTTCATGGTTTCACAATATTCTATTGGGTTAAAAAAACGGGCGATAAGAAACAGGACTTAAAATCCTATTTTCATGACGGATGTTTTTTAACCCCACTGCGGTGGTGGAGGGACCGGAGCTTCTTTAAAGCTCCGAAAACTCAGACCGAAACTCGGCGAGAACAGAGAGCGCCCTGTCAAAGCTACGCCAGACAGGACGGAAGAAAAAATCGCACTCAGTGAAGGGGATGGTGTGATACAGAAAGGACAGTCCGGGCAGGAGCAGTCACCCTCTTCACATGGAGCCGTAGGAGCATCTTCCCCTGCTAAACTGCAGCAGCTCGCCGCCTCATCAGAAGAATTTTCACTCTCTTCTAAGCAGCTCAAGCACGTCACTGATGTGGCATTGGAAGAAACTGCAAGCCCTGATGACAGCAAGCCCACGGAGAACACGAGGGCAATCGTGACTCGTAGAAGGGCATGACTGAGAAGAGGCATCTTACTATCTATAAAACGACAAGGGCTGATGATTTGTTCCAAGTTTTTCCAAGCCACCCTGTTTAGGCTAAGATTTCTTTAATCACTTTTCCGCCTTCCACTCCGGTGAGCTTAAACTCGAGGCCTTGGAATTTATGGGTGAACGCGTGAGGGTCGATGCCGCAGAGATGTTGCATGGTAGCGTGAAGATCATGGACGCTGGTGCGACCTTCCACGGCATGGTAGCCCAGTTCATCAGTCACGCCGTGAACGTGGCCAGCCTTAATCCCGCCACCCGCTAAGACGAGCGAGAAGGCATTAATATGGTGGTCCCGCCCCGTGCCCTGCCCCATCGGGGTGCGCCCGAATTCTCCCCCCCAGATAATGAGCGTTTCATCGAGAAGTCCACGCTGCTTAAGATCCGTAATGAGAGCCGCCGAGGCCTGATCCACCTCATTGATACGCTGTCTGATGCCCTTATCAATCCCACCGTGATGATCCCAGCCACGATGATAAAGTTGGACAAAGCGGACCCCACGCTCCACGAGACGGCGGGCTAGAAGACAGTTCGAGGCGTAGACATTCCCTCCCTCCTCGACACCATACATCTTTTTAATAGAGGCTGACTCCCCTGAAAGGTCAGTCAGTTCAGGAACGGAGGTCTGCATCCGGAAGGCCATTTCATACTGAGAAATCCGGGCTTCCAGCTCGCGGTCGATGACCTGCCCAGTTTGTAGGCCGTTCAGGTGTTTGATCTCATCGATGACCTGCCGCTGAGTTGATTGGCAGACTCCGTCCGGATTTCCGACGTAGTGGACCGCATCGCCTTGAGTTTGAAACTGGACTCCTTGGAAACGGCTAGGGAGAAATCCCGCTGACCATTGCTGGGAGGAGACTGGCTGACCTCCGCCAGACATTAGGACGACATATCCGGGGAGCTCCTCGGTCTCTGCCCCTAGACCGTAAAGAGTCCATGAACCCATGCAGGGACGGCCCTTGATGATCGACCCCGTATTCATGAAGGCGTGAGCGGGATCATGGTTAATTTGCTCCGTGTGCATCCCGCGTAGAATGCAGAGGTCATCAGCCAGCTTCCCCATGTGCTCTAGATTTTCCGCAAATTGCAGTCCAGACTGGCCGTGCCTTTTGAACTTCAGCGAGAGTCCCCGTACTTTGAGAGCCTTCCCCTGTAATTGGGCAAGTTGCTCCCCCTTGGTGAAGGACTCTGGGAAGGCTTGGCCGTCTAGCTCATTGAGCTTAGGTTTAGGGTCAAAGGTATCAAGGTGAGAGGGCCCTCCTGCCATGCAGAGGTGGATGATGTTTTTAATCTTAGCGGGATGTGGGAGCCCATTGCCATAGTATGCGGGCCAGGCTTCTCCTCCAGAAGCCCGCTGCGTGGCCATCGTGGCAAGGGCCATGCCGCCTAGCCCAGCAAAGGACTTTTCCAGAAAAGTTCTCCGGTTGAGCTCGAGTGCTCTCTTAGGATCCATCGCTAACATGATATTAATAACGGGTAATCGTTTCGTGAAGATTAAGAATCACGCGGCAGAGCTGGGCACGTGCGGCGAGTTCTTGAGAATCGAGATGAGCAGGAGCGCGGTAAGACCCGATGGCGAGAAACTTCTCCGCATCGTCTTTCCCGCTGGCAATATTTTCCCTCTGTTTGGCAAGGAAGCTCATCAGAGATTTTAATTCCGCCTCACGAGGCTCACGCGAGATCGCAGATCGGTAGGCGGCGCTGATGACCTCCTCATCACTTTTCAGAGATGGATCTTCCATGAGACGCACAGCAAAGGCGCGGGCCGCTTCTGTGAACGAGGGGTCATTAAGCAAAGTCAGAGCCTGTTGTGGAGAATTGGCCTGCAAGCGGTCCGCAGAGCACTCCGCCCTGGTGGGCGCGTCAAAATTCGCTAACATGGGGTGAAGGAAGCTGCGCTGCCAGTGCATATAAACGCCACGGCGATACTGCCTTTCATCAGTGGAGGCAGCGTATCGACGCTTGGGATAATTAATCGCTTGGTAGTAGCCTTCCGGCTGGTAAGGGCGGGCGGAGGGGCCTCCAATGAGGTCGGTATTTAGGAGACCAGCAATGGCGAGGGCGTTATCACGGACGAACTCGGCATCGAGTCGGCGGGGAGCTTGCTGCGCGTAAAGACGGTAGCTGGGATCGATCTCTTTCAGATCGTAGCGGTGAGCAGCCTTACGCTGGTAAGCCTCGCTAGAGACGATTTTACGAATCAATTTTTTGACATCCCACCCGCTTTCGCGGAAGTCGGCGGCAAGCCAATCGAGAAGTTCAGGGTGGCTGGGCCATTCTCCCTGTGCCCCCAGGTCTGAGAGGACATTTGAAAGCCCTGAGCCAAAGAACTGCTTCCAGGTGCGATTTACAAAATGACGCGCCGTAAGCGGATTTTCATCTGCGGTGAGCCACTTGGCCAAATCAAGGCGGGTCAGTCGGCGGTTCTTCGCCACGGACTCTGATGGTAGGAAATGGAAGACCGCCGGCTCGACTGGCTCCCCACTCTCATCTTGCCAATCACCACGGTTTAGGATCCGGGTCGTCGTAAGGCGGTCTTTCAGCGGGCGAGTGGCCGTGACGAGGCTGCGGGCCCAGCCAGCTTCAAGCTGACGGATCCGGCTGCGGAGCTTATGCAGCTTCTTAGGGAAAGTACCGTGAGAAAGCTGGAAAGCTGCGTGAAGTGACTGGGGACGGTCATTTACGATCCCCGCGAAGAGTGCTTCCGGCACGGCCCCTCGGCCCGGCACCGGATCTAGAAAAGGACTAGTCCGGAATCTAAGCCGTGAAATATCCGAGGAGTGGATAACGACGCTAAGTAGATCACCGGCCTCCATTTTCACCACAGATTTTAATTGGAAAATGGCAGTCTGGGCTTCGCGGTTTAGAGATTTAGGAAACTCGTAACGCCCCGGCGCAGAGTGCCACACCCCACCAAGGGCATGAGAGCGCGGAGAACCATTACGGAAAAGGCGGGGATTATGAGCGGAGAGATCTGCCTGTGCCCACGCCAGTTCTAGTGGCTGGGTGCTCCCGTCAGCCTTTTTAAGGTAAATCTCAAATCCAGATTCAGAAGAAGGGAGGGACTTTCCTTTTTTACGGGCCTCCTGAGACTTTGACGGCCCTTGAACCAAAAATCCCCCATCCTCACTCCGCCCCACTCTTCCATGCTCCTGACTAGGAAGAGCCTGAATCTCGATGGAACCTAGGTGTGGGTGCATGGGATCTAACTCGATCCGCAAGACATCATTTTTCCTCGGACGGCCACTGAGTTCAATGCTCTCATCTTCGAGATTCTCAAAAGGGGTATTTTTGTCACTGATGACTGCGACTGGCTGAGCAAGCCACCACCCTTCTGTGGAAGATTTAATCAAAGGTAGGATTTCATTTTTCCAAATCTCATAGCTCGGAGAATCTCGGGGCAGCTCCGTAAGATCGTGAATCATTTGCTTCTCTAGGAGACGGAGCTGAGCGAGCTGGGAATCTGATTTGAGAATCTGTTCAGGTGGGAAGGGAGAGTCATTTTTATAAGGCTTCATCCCCTCGTAGAGCGGGCTGTAATCTTGGTAAACTCCCCACTCTAGGACATCATCAAAAAAGGCTGCAAGAGAGTAGAAGTCCCTCGCCGAAATAGGATCAAACTTATGATCATGACATTCAGCACAGCCCGTGGTCTGGCCTAGAAAAGCCTGCCCGATCGTGCGCACGCGATCTGCAGCATACTTTGTAAGATATTCCTTTGCCTGAATACCACCCTCCCGTGACATCATGCCGAGGCGATTAAATCCACTTGCGGTCAGTTGCTCACTCGTGGGGTTTTCTAATAAATCACCGGCGAGTTGTTCAGTGATAAACTGATCGAAGCCTTTGTTTTTATTAAAGGAGTGGATGACGTAATCACGGTAAGGAAAGATGCGGACGTTCTGATCACCGTGATAACCTACGGTATCAGCAAAGCGGACAATATCGAGCCAAGGGACCGCCATGCGCTCACCAAAGCGCGGACTGTCTAGAAGACGAGATACCTCCCTCTCCACCGCGAGGTTATCGTCTTTAGCAAACGCTTTCTCAAAAGCCCTCACCTGAGTAGGAGTTGGCGGGAGGCCGCTAAGATCTAGCGAGAGTCGCCGGAGAAGTTGGGCCGCTTCTGCACGCGGTGAGGGCTTGACCCCCTTCTCTTTCAGTTGATCCAGGATGAAGGCATCAATCGGATTTTTTGCCAGCGCAGGGAGCACGCTCTTCTGAATCGGCGTGTAGGCCCAGTGCTGCTCATACTGCGCCCCCTGCTCGATCCATTTCCAGAGGAGTTCACGCTCCTCTTTCGTGATGTGTTTATGATAGTGAGGCGGGGGCATGACCTCATTTTCATCTTGAGAATCAATCCGCTGAAAAATCTCAGACCGCGCAGGCTGACCGGCCACGATCGCAAATGATTTCTGATTTGTGCTTAAAGGGGCCGTCGCTCCCTCAAAGGTATCTAGACGTAGGTCTGCTTCCCGCTTCTTCGCATCTGGCCCGTGACAGGCGATGCACTTATCAGAGAGAATACCCCGAATGTCCGCATTGTAAGAAATCTCTTCCCCCTGTGAGAAAGAAAGAGAGCTCAGAGTGCAAATGAGAATAACGATGGTCTTCACGGAAATCACAATAGTTTACTTAGCTTCTAAAAGATGTCTTACATCAGACCGGAAAGTAAATTGTTAATCGGCCTGAAAATTATGAATGACACATTACTCTTGCTCCCTCCTCCTCGCCTCTTAATCTATCACACAAATGAGTAAAAAACCTGTCCGCATCGGGGTTGTTGGCTACGGCTTCATGGGCCGCACCCACTCTAACGCCTACTCCCAACTCGACCATTTTTTTGAAACTGAGCACGTCCCAGTGAGGCAAGTGATCTGCGGACGCTCCGAGGAAAAAGTGAAAGCCTTCGCTGAGAAGTGGGGATACGCTGACACTGAGACCGATTGGCGAGAACTCGTAAAGCGGGATGACGTTGACGCCATCGACATCTGCACCCCGAATGATTCTCACCACGAGATCGCCCTCGCTGCGATTGAGAATGGTAAAATGATCCTCTGCGAAAAGCCACTCGCTCTCAATGGTGAACAGGGACTTAAAATGGTCGAGGCGATCGAAGCGGCCGGCCTCCCTAACCTTGTCTGGTATAACTACCGCTTCCTTCCTGCCGTCACCTTGGCGAAGCAAATCGTAGACCGTGGTGACCTAGGACGCATTTACCACTACCGCGCCAACTTCCTGCAAGACTGGACCATGTCTGATGAACTCCCGCAGGGTGGAGCTGCTCTCTGGCGGCTCGATGCAGCCTCTGCAGGCTCTGGAGTCACCGGTGATCTTCTCGCCCATAACATCGACTGTGCCCGCTGGATCAATGGCGACATCGTCTCCGTCTCCGCCATGACAGAGACCTTCATCAAAGAGCGCGTTCACCAAGAAACCGGAGAAAAACACCCCGTCACGATTGATGATGCCTGCGCCTTCCTCGCCCGCTTTGAAAACGGCTCCACCGCCATCTTTGAGTCCACCCGCTACGCTCGTGGCCATAAATCGCTCAAAACCTTCGAGATCAATGGTCATCATAAATCTCTCTCCTGGGATCTTCACGACCTGAACCGCCTTTCCTACTTCGATCACGAAGTTCCGGGAGAAACCCGTGGCTGGTCTAGCGTCCACGTCTCTGATGGAGACCACCCCTACACCGGAAACTGGTGGGTCCCCGGTCTCTGCCTCGGCTATGAGCACTCCTTCGTCCATGCGACCGTCGAGTTCATGAAAAGCTTAGATGATCCCAGCGCCCAAAAGGCCTACCCAGACTTCCGTAATGCCCTCGGCACCCAATACGTCTGTGATGCCGTCCTAGAATCCGCGAAATCTGGGCAGTGGGTCGAGGTGAAAAAAGCGTAAACCACAGCCTCACCCGCCACGCAGCGTGGTATTCTCTGAATGAGGGATTTACCTCAGCACTTTTTCTGTGTTGAACTACCTCCATGCTGCTTGGCAATTTATTTTTAGATCACTTCATTCTTGCGGAAGCCAGTGGGGGGAATACGGGCCGTTTGATCGGCACCCTTGTTGCCGCCATCGCGCTGATCCTGATTCTGATTTTAAAGCTCAGAGTGCAGGCCTTTATTGCCCTGCTCATCGCCAGTATTTTTGTAGGACTCGCCTCGGGGACCATGCAGATCACTGAGATCGGTCAAACGATCGTTGATGGCATGGGCTCCAGCCTTGGCTTCATCGCGACCATCATCGGGATAGGAGCTATCTTCGGCGCGATGGTAGAACACTGTGGTGGGGCCCAAAGCCTCGCCAATGGGATGTTGCGGATCACAGGCGAGAAACGCTCACCTTGGGCCATGCTCCTGACTGGCTTCCTCATCTCCATTCCAGTCTTTCTAGATGTCGCCCTCGTGATCCTAGCTCCCATCATCTACGCCCTCGCCCGGCGCAGTGGGAAGTCTCTCACCGTTTACGGCATGCCCCTGCTCGCCGGCATGGTGGTCACCCACTCCTTCGTCCCGCCGACTCCTGGTCCCACTTGGGTCGCTTACACCCTCGGCATCCCTATCGGCACCGTCATCCTTTACAGTGCCTTAGTCGGTCTACCCACCGCCATCCTTGCCGGTATTTTCTACGGAGGCCGCATTGCCAAGACCGTTCACATCGCCCCCCCAGAACTGAAAGCGGAAGAGGAGTCCAATCCCCCCTCTTTTGGCATGATCGCGGCCATTCTCTTACTCCCCATCATCCTCATCGTTGCGGGCTCTCTAGTCGAACAGTCTGTGAGCAGCTCGCTCCCCTCTGGGCTAGCTCGCTCTGATCGTGCCAGTGCCATCCGTGACCTCATGGAAAAAGCACCCATGTGGCAACAGATCGTCACCTTCCTAGGACATCCCGTCATCTCCCTGCTCCTCTCTACCTGCCTCAGCCTTTGGCTCCTGGGGACGAAGCGCGGCGCGAGCCGTGAGGTCCTCATGGACGTTTCTACCCGTGCCCTCGGCCCAGCTGGCATCATCATCCTCATCACCGGAGCAGGTGGTGTTTTCAAAGGCATTCTGGGAGCTTCTGGAGTCGGCCAAGCCCTTGCCAACTCCATCGACGGTCTCGGAATCTCCGTCATTTTCATCGCCTTCTTCTTCTCTGCCATCTCCCGGATCGCCCAAGGTTCTGCCACCATTGCCATGGTCATGGCAGCCTCCCTCATGGGTGACATCCTCGGACCACTGGATCTATCAGATGCTAAGCTTTCCCTCATCGTCGTCGCCATCGCCTGTGGCGCGGCTGGCTTCTCACACGTGAATGACAGCGGCTTCTGGATGGTCAGTCGCTACCTCCGGATGACTGAAAAGGAGACCTTTAAGACTTGGAGCATGGTCTCTACCGCTGTCGCGCTGATTGGCATCTCCATCGCCTCTCTCGTCTGGGTCATCGTCTCATGAATCCCCTCGTCATCATGGGCGTCAGTGGATCAGGAAAGTCCACCATCGGCCAACTCCTCGCCGCCGAAAGCGGAGGTCATTTCTTCGATGGAGATGACTTCCACCCACCTGAAAACATCGCAAAGATGTCAAAGGGCATTCCCCTCACTGATGAAGACCGCCAAGGCTGGTTAGAACAGCTCGCCGACCTTATCCGTAAATCACGGGAAACTCATCAACTCAGCATCATCGCCTGCTCCGCGCTGAAAGCCAGCTACCGCGAGATTCTTAAAGGAGCAGACTTCGTCTTCTTAAAAGGCAGCCCAGAACTCCTCAGCCAACGTCTAGCACAGCGGGAAAATCACTACATGCCCCCTGACCTACTCCAATCTCAGCTCGATACCCTCGAAACCCCTACCGCAGCGACCGCACTCACACTCGACATCGGCAGCCCACCCCCCCAGCTCGTTTCGCAAATTAGAGCCCACTTCCACCTCTAAATCCCCCCCCGCGAGAAAGGCCCCGTCTTAAGGCCAATCATTCTCCATAATAGACTCATTCTTCTTGTTGACTAAGTCCATTCCTCACTTATCGAAAGTGAGAAGAATGACCCATTTTTCGTGGTCCACGTGGACCGTTAAAAAAACAAACAAGCTCAGAAAATGCCTAAGAAATCGCCTCAAAATAACTTCACCCTCTCCGGACTTCTAAAAAAAGAGTTCAAGCCCAGCTCACTCGCTGCGCTGGCCCTCATGAGTTGGTTGAGCCTCCAAGGAAGCATCGCCCAAGCTCAAGATCAGCCTGCCAACACCCAAGGTCACAAGAAAATGGGCGACATCAGCCAATGTCCCGTTCTCGGGACTCCAGCCTCTCCGCAACGGCACACGATCGCCGGAGCTATGTCTAACCGCGATTGGTGGCCTAATCAGCTGAACCTAAGCATTCTCCATCAAAATTCTGCGAAGGGAAATCCTCTCGGGGAAGACTTCGACTACGCCGAGGAGTTCAAAAAACTCGATATGGAGGCTTTGAAAAAAGACCTCACCGAGCTCATGACAGACTCCCAAGACTGGTGGCCTGCAGATTACGGTCACTACGGCCCCTTCTTTATCCGCATGGCTTGGCATAGTGCCGGGACTTACCGCGTCACCGACGGGCGTGGCGGAGCCTCTGATGGCACCCAGCGCTTCGCCCCTCTCAATAGCTGGCCGGATAATGTTAATCTTGATAAAGCACGCCGTCTCCTCTGGCCCATCAAACAAAAGTATGGCCAAAAAATCTCATGGGCAGATCTGATGATCCTCACCGGAAACGTGGCCCTAGAGTCGATGGGTTTCAAGACCGCTGGCTTCGCAGGCGGGCGCGTCGATGTCTGGGAACCTCAAGAAGACATCTACTGGGGACCAGAAAGCACTTGGCTAGGTGATCAACGCTATAAGGAGGGAAGAAAACTAGAAGACCCACTGGGCGCAGTTCAAATGGGCCTCATTTACGTCAATCCAGAAGGCCCTAACGGGAACTCAGATCCCCTCGCCTCCGCCAAGGACATCAGGGAAACCTTCGGCCGTATGGCTATGAATGATGAAGAGACAGTGGCTCTCATCGCCGGAGGTCACACCTTCGGGAAAGCACACGGAGCAGCCAGCCCTGAGGGAACAGTGGGAGCTGATCCTGAGTCTGCCCCGATCGAGGCCCAAGGCTTCGGCTGGAAGAATAGCCACGGCAGTGGCAAGGGCGGGGACACCATCAGCAGTGGCCTAGAAGGAGCATGGACCAGTGCTCCCACCCGCTGGTCACACATGTATCTTTCTAATCTCTACGCCTATGACTGGGAACTGACCAAAAGCCCTGCGGGAGCTCATCAATGGATTCCTAAAGGAGGTGCTGGGAAAGGGACCGTCCCAGATGCTCATGATCCGAAGAAAAGCCACGCCCCCATCATGTTCACCTCAGACCTCGCGCTGAAGGAGGACCCGATCTACGGGAAAATCTCAAAGCGCTTCTTTGAAAACCCTGCTGAATTTGAGAAGGCCTTCGCCAAAGCTTGGTTTAAACTCACTCATCGTGACATGGGCCCACGCTCGAACTACCTCGGCTCAGACCTCCCAGAGCCCCTTCTCTGGCAAGATCCGGTCCCAGAAGTCGACCATCCATTGATCGACCAAAAAGACATCGCCTCCCTGAAGGCGCGCCTCGTAAGCTCAGAGCTCTCCATCTCACAACTCGTCTCCACCGCGTGGGCCTCAGCCTCCACCTTCCGCGGGAGTGACCAGCGCGGCGGTGCCAATGGTGCCCGCATCCGTCTGGCACCTCAAAAAGACTGGGCCGTAAACCAACCGGAAGCACTCGCTAAAATCTTGCCCCAACTCGAGGACATCCAAAAAGACTTCAATGAAGCCCAAAGCGGCGACAAGAAAGTCTCCCTCGCGGACCTCATCGTCCTAGGGGGCTGCGCAGCCATCGAGGAAGCAGCCAAGAAAGCGGGCCACGAAGTGACAGTCCCCTTCTCACCGGGAAGGACTGATGCCAGCCAAGAAATGACCGATGTCCAATCGATCGCTTATCTTGAGCCTAAGACAGACGGATTCCGGAACTTTTTAGGTCATGACCTAGATCGCCCCGCACCCGAGAACCTCCTCAACCGTGCTCAACTCCTCACTCTCAGCGCACCAGAAATGACGGTCCTGATCGGTGGGATGCGAGTGCTGGGCACCAATGTCGGCTTCCCCCAAATGGGAGTCTTTACGAAGAATCCCGGTCACTTGACGAATGACTTCTTTGTCAACCTTCTCGACATGAGCACTGAGTGGAGTGTCTCTCCACACTGTAAGCACTTCTATGAAGGGAAAGACCGCCAGAGTGGAGAGGTCAAATGGACCGCCTCTTCAGTGGACCTCATCTTCGGCTCGAACTCCCAGCTCAGAGCCATCGCGGAAGCCTACGCCAGTGAAGATGCTAAGGAGAAATTCCTGAATGACTTCATCTCTGCGTGGACAAAGGTCATGAACCTCGATCGCTAAGCTAAAGAAAGTAAGAGCGGTCCCTCACTTAAAAATCGAGCCAGATGCTTCTCTCGGAAAATTTCCCGAGGAGCTTCTGGCTCTTTCATTCTCTCTGTGAAGGTTTGTTATTCCACTTTGGGAACTTCCTTTAAAAGGGCTTTTACGCGGCTTTGGTAGGTATTGCCATTTCCGCCATGATAGGGACCAGCCATGTGATGGTAGCGTAGTTTTCCGTTATGATCAAAGACGAGGCAGTACGGAACATACTTAATGGGAACCTTAGGAAAGGCACTCTGGTACATGACTGAGGTGTTTTTAAGTTCCTCACTCCAGCCCTTCCGAGTGAGCAGTGAGAGGGCACTTTCCTTAGTTCCACGCTGGCAGTAGGAGGCGATGAGTTGGAAGGGTTGATCCTGAAGCGACTTGGCCAAACTGACCATGCCCTCCGTGAGCTGCTGACAGCCGATTCATCCCCCCCAGATGACGAGCAAGGTGACTTTTCCTTTTAATTCAGAAGAGCCCTGAATGACAGGGCCAGCCCAGTGACGGCCCCAGCGGATGTCATCAACACTCCCTTGAGCTGCTTGGCGATTCCGATCGCCATAGGCTGGCAGCGCGAGGAGAAAAATAGCGAAAAGGAGTTTCATCATCCTAGAAGATAAAACTAGAAATAGAAGCGGTCAAGAGGACCTCTTCTATCTGAGAGAGGCGATTAATTAGTTTTTGGCTTTCTTAGGCTTCTTCTTTTTTACCTTCTTTTTCTTCACCCGCTTTTTCTGGCTATGAGGGACGACAGGGCGGGACATTTCCGAACTGGGGTCCCGAAACACATAGGGAGTCCAGAGATCACGAACTTTCTTCCACTCCGCGAGGGTGCGGGTGGGATACCAGCCGGGCAGTCCTACTTTAAAGAAATCATAGTTCTTGGTGTTGGCATTGACCCATTCACCGACGGTCGGGGTGGGACATTTTTCTGGGAAGATGGTATTGGCAGCTCCAAATTCCTCGCTCAGGCCCTGATCGTGGATGACTTCTTTTCGCCATTTCGCGAGTTCAGTGAGGAGCTCCGCCTGCACATCGGCGTAGGCAGGGTCTCCGGCGAGGTTATTTAACTCGTAGGGATCTTTTTTAAGGTCGTAGAGCTCGATTTCAGGTTTTTTGGAAGCCATGAAATGCGATTGGGCCTCGTTCAGTTTTCCTTCGAGGTGCAGGACGTTCATTTCAGCAAGGGCCGGATAGGCTCCTTCTTTATAGTGGCTGAACTGGCAGTAAGGGCGCTGGGGCATCAGATTTAGGATGAGCTTATGCTGATGGCTGCGAATGCTGCGCATGGCATCATGGGTGTCATCCATCTTATCACGTGCCGCGAAGAGGTAAGGGCGTTTTTTGACCCCATCTTTAAAGAGGCTCTTCCCGTGAAGTGGGACTGGAGCCTGAATACCCGCCACTTCTAGAATGGTGGCGCAGATATCAAGGGAACTGACGAGATCTGTATTCACCTGACCGGGGGTGACTTTACCAGGCCAACGGAGGATCATGGGGATGCGGATGCCACCCTCGTAGAGAAACTGCTTTCCTCTGATGTGGCAGCGACCATGATCGCCGATGAAGAAGACGAGGGTATTTTCTGCGAGACCTTCATCAGCAAGGCGTTTTAGGAGAGCACCTACCTCACGGTCGACGAGCTGCATTTGCTCCAGGCCATTTGCCCAGTCACGGCGGATAAAGTCGGTGTCTGCATAGTAAGGAGGGATCTCGACATCTTTTATATCAATGGGGCGCACGGGATCACGATTCCAAAGGCGGTGGGTTCCGCTGAAGGTGATGCGGGCGAAGAAGGGCTGTCCTTCTTTACGCTGGTTCCAATCGGTGCCTTGAAAGAGCTCTTCTTTTCTGTCTGGAAGGAAATTACAATCCACCTTCCAGCTCATGAGAGAGGTGTGATAACCGTTCTCGGCGAGGAGATGAGGAATGGGCTTAATCCCATGTGGGAGGGCTTGTTTTTCCCTCGTGCGGTGTTGATGGGCTTTGATGTAGTTTTGATGAAAGCCTGTCATCATGGCTGAACGAGAGGTGGAGCAGACTGGTGAGGTGGTGAAGGCCCATTGATAACGGATGCCTTCCGAAGCGAGCTGATCGACGTGGGGAGTGGAAATGCCCTTAGTCCCATAGCAGGAAAGATCAGGTGACCAGTCTTCTATGGTAATCCAAAGGATATTGGGTTTTTTGGTCTCTTCACTGAGTGCTGAGCTCAGAAACACGAATGGGAGAAGGAGGTGGAGGAACTTCATTTTCGAAATGATTTTTTCGAGTGAATAAGATGAGGTGAGTAAGATGAAGGTTTTTCTTTTTTTTTGAGGGACTTGTAGGGTTCAGGGATGTTTACTGGCGGGGTGAAATACTTATTAGCTTTGTTTGCGAGTGTTGGGCTGGTTTTTGGCGATAGTAAGATCGGGGTCATGGAGACGGCCTTTGGCTTACGCTGTGAAGTGGAAAGTGTGCGCTTGGCAAAAGAATCTGGCTATGAGGGGGTGCAGATCCACACAGGGCGATTGGAAAAAGACGGCCAGTTAACGATTTCTGATCCAGCGCTGCAGGCTGCTTTTAAAAAGGCCGCCGCTGACCATGAGGTGGAAATTTTTTCCCTCTGCGCGGGGTCGATGAACCGCCTGAACATTTGGGAAGCAGGGAAAGCGAGAGAAGATGGCCTGAAGGTGATGAAGCAGTCCTTGGCAGCTTGCGAGGCTCTCGGCTGTGAGGTTCTCCTTTTCCCGTTTTTTGGGCCGTCGAATTTCCAAAAAAAGGATGAAGTCCTCGAGGGAGTCGCAGTGTTTATCGAGGAAATTTTACCACTTGCCAAGAAACATGGGGTGACACTCGGGCTGGAGTCTCCCGCAACTTTCCGCCGGGTTAAGGAGTTACTGAAGCGCCTTGGAAATCCGAAAGAGGTGAAAATGTATTACGATACCGGGAACATGGGTAGACAGGGTGAGAACATTCACAAAGCGCTCATTGCTCTGGGGCAAAATGGCATTTGTGAACTTCACTTAAAACCTAAGGAGGGCTTTTACTTCGGGGAGAATGACGGAACAGATCTAGAGAAACTTGCAGGAACTCTTGATAAGACAGCTTATAAGGGGTGGCTCGTCTTTGAGCAGGGTGGAGGAGTCAAGAAAGGTGACATTGAACTTTCAAAGAGAAATCTAGAAGGCGTGAAGCGCTTGAAAGAGCTACGCCAAGGACTCACAGAACTCTCAGTCCCTGCCGAGGCGATTGAGGTCCCTGCTGACCTAGAAGTGACGCTCTGGGCGAGCTCACCCATGCTGCGAAATCCCGCAAATATGGATGTGGATGCCGCTGGACGCATCTGGGTGGCTGAAGCGGTGAATTACCGCCGACACATTCATCAGGAAAAGGGAGACCGTATTATGGTCCTAGAAGATACAAACGGAGATGGCAAAGCCGATTCATCCCACGTTTTTGTGCAGGACCCTGAGCTGATTTCACCACTGGGAATCACGGTTTTTGACAACCAAATCATCGTTGCTCAACCGCCTCACATCTTAGTTTATACTGATGTGGACCGTGATTTAAAATTCGATCCTGCGGTGGATAAGCGAGAGGAATTACTCAGTGGCTTCAATGCCCGAAATCACGATCACTCACTCCACACAATCGTTCCTGGGCCAGATGGGAAGTGGTATTTCACTCAAGGAAACTGTGGTGCCGAGGTGACGGACCGGAGTGGGAAGACCTTTTCTATTGGTGGTCCCTACTACTTAGATGGTGCGGGAAATCCGGAGTGGTTCACAGATCCCACGAAGTATGCAGGGAAGCAATCTGATGATGGGAACACTTACGTGGGTGGCTTTGCAGCGAGGATCAATCCTGACGGCAGTGAGATGGCAATTCTCAGTAGCGGCTCACGAAATAGCTATGAAATGTGTGTCAGTTCTTTAGGAGATTTATTCCAGAATGATAACGATGACCGCTTGTCATGCCGTGTGACTTGGTTGCTCGAGGGAGGTGATTTAGGATATTACTCTAAGAATGGACGGCGTTCTTGGGAGACTGATCGCCGGCCCGGACAGGCCACTGAACGCGCGCATTGGAGACAAGATGATCCGGGCGTGATCCCTGCTGGTGACATTTACGGAGGAGGCTCCCCCACTGGCGTCGCCTTTTACGAGAATGGAGCACTGCCTAAAGAATACGAGGGCATGCTGCTCAGTTGTGAAGCGCGAGCACGGACGATTCTGCGTTACCACCCTGAGTTATCAAAAGAAGGCGCAGCAATGGAACTCGGCGAGCGGAGTCTTTTAGTCCAGTGCGAGAGTGATCTGAATTTCCGCCCCTCTGACGTCTTCGTAGGAGCAGATGGCGCACTTTATGTGTGTGACTTTTTCGATACCAAGGTGGGTGGACACCGAGCGGAGGACGTGACTCATTCGGGCTCGATCTATCGCATCGCTCCGAAGGGATTTCAGCCTGTGATCGCAAAGTCTACCGGAGATCGCCTGAAGGACGCTGCGAGGCATTTACAAAGCCCCGCAGTGAGTGTGAGGCATGCGGGATTCCATATCTTAAAATCTGCTGGTGCTGAGGCCCTTCCTCTGGTGGAGGACATTTTAAAGCATGAAAATAAGTGGGTCCGAGCACGTGGAATTTGGCTCTTACCTTACTTAGGAGAAGCGGGAATGAAGCGCTGTGAGGCTCTTTTGGCAGGTGAATCAGTCGAGCAGCAGTTACTGGCCTTCCGGGCCCTTAGAGCAGCAGGCCGCGATGTTTTAGAGATGGTGCAACAACTCATCGAGTCCCCCTCTCCTGTGATCCGCAGAGAGCTTGCGGTGTCTCTGCGTGATGTTGACTCTCAAAAGAAATTACCATTCGTGCTCCAGCTCTTCCGCGCGGTAGATGGGGACGACCGTCACGCTCTTGAGGCCTGTGGCTTAGCTGCCGAAGACATCGAGAAAGAGGTATGGGATGTTTTAAACCAAGAGGAGGGAAAACCTGCTTTAGAGTGGTCTCCAAGACATAGCTGGACGACATGGAGGCTGCACCCAGCCGCCGCCGTTTCTGGTTTAATCCAGCGGGTGAACTCCGAGACTCTTTCATTTGAGGAGCGGGAACTGGCGTTGACGAGCTTAGTCTTCTGTGGGACTCAAGAGTCCGTTGACGCGATTATCCACGTCGCAGAGGGTGAAGGTCAGTTGGCGATTACCGCAACAAGCTGGTTGGTAAGTAAGGGACTCGATGAGTGGGCCGAACTCGGGGTGCGAGAGTCACTGAAGGAACGCGGTATTTATGATCCGGAGACCATCAAAATCCAGCCGATGTCCGTTCCCCCAGCTCCTAAAACTCAACTTCCTTCAGCAAAAGAACTCGCCACACGTAAGGGAGATCCCGTGATGGGTAAGGCTCAGGCGGCAAGGTGCTTTATGTGCCACCAGATCGAGGGCCAAGGAGTCAGTTACGGCCCTGACCTCATCGACTGGGTGGCTAACCAAGGAAAAGAGGCGTTCTACGATGCCCTAATTTACCCGACGAAGGACCTCGCACACGGTTTCACTGGACAGAGGATCACTCTAAAGAACGGTGATGTCGTAGAAGGTCTGATGTTTAGCAACAGTGATCCAGTGATTATCCAGTCTACTGGTGGCCTAGAACAGATGATTCCTAAAGACCGTATCCAGTCTAGGAAGCCGATGTGGAAGCAGTCTCTGATGCTCTCAGCGGATCAACTAGGGTTCACCGCTGATCAGTTAGTCGATCTTGCTGCCTATCTTGAGACTTATAAATCCAAGTAAGAGGCCTTTTAGTAAGGCCCCTCAGTTCCGAACATTTCCTTTTTAGAGGCCCGTGGACGACGGCGCACAGAGTGATCTGGCGCGCCGGTCTCACGGTCGAACTCATCTGGAGTGCGCTTCGATGGGAGATAGTCATTTGTTTCTTTGAACTGCTTCGCGAGGGCCTTCTTCAACTCTGCGAGAATTGCTTGGTGTTCCGGATCAGAGGCTAGGTTCTTGAGCTCAAAGGGATCATCCTTAAGGTGGTAGAGCTCAAATTCAGCCCGGGGCTTACTGAGGCAGCGTTGCTGTGCTTCGCTCAGTCCCCCGCTCTTCTGGAGTTTCTGAATGGCAGTCCAAGTGGGGCTGCGGCCAGCATCTGCAGAAGGTGTATTAGGAAGGTCTGGGTAGGTATTATGAATTAGCTTCCAAGTCTGGGTGGCGACTGCGCGTCCGTGGTCTTCATAATCATGCCAATGATCTTCAGCAAAGATATGAGTCCGAGTGATGGCAGTAGGTTTTTTGATAATAGGCAAAAATGACGTCCCCTCAAAACGATCAGACTTTTCCAAACCTGCAAGCTGGGTGAAAGACGGGGCGATATCAACTGAGGAAACGAGGCTCGTGCTACGCTGCCCCGCTTTGATCCCAGCAGGCCATTTCATGATCCAAGGAGTGCGAATCCCTCCGTCATAGAGGGTGGTTTTATCACCTGGGAAGGGGCGTCCGTTATCACTGATGAAAAGAATGAGGGTGTTCTCGCTGATCTTTTGTTTTTCAAGCTCTTCAACGACTTGGCCGACGTATTGGTCAAGACGGCCGACTTCGTCATAATAAAGGCGGAAATCTTCACGGACTTCTGGAGTGTCCGGCATGTAGGGAGGGATCTGGATATCTGTGCTTTTATGCGGTGGGTCTAGGGCCCCTTTTTCATAAGCGCGATGAGGATCTAGGGCGGCGAACCAGAGAAAAAAGGGCTGATCTTTCGGGCGGCCTTGTAGGGTAGATACCCACGCTTCGCAGCCACTGGGAGATTTCGCGACCATTTTGCCAGGGTTTTCACCCGTTCCGCTCGGCAGGATAAAACCAGCGGTATCTGCTTCAAAGATGTCATCGAAACGATTTTTCACGGCTTCCCCGAGGTGCCATTTACCAGCGGCCGCCGTGTAGTAGCCTGCAGATTTTAACTGCTCCACGAAGGTGAGGGAATCCGCAGGGAGTGGCCAGTGGAGCTGCTCTGCTCCCGTATTATGAGGATAGCGTCCTGTGATGATGCTCGCACGACTGGGGCTGCAGGAGTTCGCAGTGAGGTAGGCGTGCTGAAAGGTGAGGCCAGACTCCGCGAGCGCATCGATATGAGGGGTCTTAATCGATGGATGGCCGTAGGCTCCACAATCATCCCAGTTCATATCATCTGCGATGATGAGGATGATATTCGGTTTTTCAGCGAAGAGATTAGAGCTCAGGAAGAGGAAGATTACTAAGAGGTGGAGACGATATTTCATAATAGTGAGAATGATTTAGAAGGAGGATAGCTAAAGATGATAATGAGGGCTTAGTTAAGGCGGTTCCCGAAGGCATCGACCTCGATTTTAGCGCCTTCTGAGAT
Organism: uncultured Verrucomicrobiales bacterium; assembly: GCA_937928425.1. Taxonomy (GTDB): domain Bacteria; phylum Verrucomicrobiota; class Verrucomicrobiia; order Verrucomicrobiales; family Akkermansiaceae; genus SW10. The sequence continues at coordinate 9,663 of CALFVL010000102.1, read as the reverse complement.
AGGACCCTGCATCATTTTCGCGATGACTTTGTATAATTTAGACTGAGCAATTTGCGCAGCGAGAGGGAGTTTTTTTTGATCAAGAAGCACTTCTTTGTAATCGACACCATCGATGGCATAGAGACGACCGTCAGAGAAGAGTTTATAGTGATGATCCAGAGCGAAGATGCTCCGAGTGAAGGCCATTTTATCCCAACCTGGGCGTGGGTCATACCAGAAGAAGGCGGCATCACGAGGGCTGCCCTTTTTACCGAGAAGACTAGGCGCGAAGGACACACCATCGTGCTGCCAATCAGCAGGAATTTCCCCACCAGCGAGCTCTGCAAGAGTCACCAAGAAGTCTGAGGGGTCAATGAGTTGCTCAGTCACAGCAGGCTTAATCTTAGTAGGCCAATGAGCAATAAGGGGAACACGAATTCCGCTCTGAGTCGGCTGAGCTTTCCCCCCTTTTACCAATTTCCCGTTAAGACGTGAGGTGACTGTCTTATTCGTTCCGTTATCGGAATAAAACAGGATGAGTGTTTCTTCAGCGAGCCCGAGACTTGAGACTCCATCGACGATGCGCCCTACAATCGTGTCCATATAGGCGACCATATCAGGGAAGTATTTATCGTCTTCCTCTAAGCGTTTTGAGGGATCATCTTTCCAAATCTCTGAATGAGGGGTGGGATTGACCGGCCAGTGCGGGAGTGCCATGGGGTAGTAAATAAATGCTTTTTGGTCCTGATGATTTTTTAGGAAATCTAGCATGAACTCCACCGAAATATCTTCACCATATTTCCCCTCGACTGCTTTATGGAGCTCTCCGTTCTCTAGATAGGTGGGATCAGCGTAGCGTGACCCTTTGTCCTCTGTATGGAGAGCGTGGTAGAGTGAATATTGGTGAAAGCCTGCATCTTTCGGGTGCATTCCAGTTCCTCTTCGTTTTTCAGCATTTGGGAAATCGGGCGGATCATATGACTGTAACTGCCACTTTCCAGCGATGCAGGTCTGGTATCCGAGAGACTGCATGAGGTGGCCAAAGGTTCTTTCCTCCGGGGGGAGAATGCCAAAGTAAGTCCAGTTCCGGTGATTCTCTTTCCCAGTCATGATTTCCAAGCGGGTGGGTGAACAAAGTGGCTGCGAATAAGCGTGGGTGAAACGCAGACCAGTGGCAGCCAGTTCATCGAGACGAGGAGTTTTATAGGACGATCCACCGTAGCAGCCCAAGCCTTCCAAGCCAATGTCATCTGCCATGATCAGAATGATCTTTTTAGGAAGAGAATGATCTGCGGCGAGGGCGACAGCACCCTGAAAAAAGAGCATGAGTGTGATGAGAAGCTTTTTCATAAAAATAATCTAGGCGGAGTCTGAAGTAAAAAGACAGAGAGATCCAGCCACGACTTCTCGTTAAGCCCTTTCTTCAGACAGCTCAATTGCCCATGCCTTTTTTCCCGAAATAGCGGCGGATATTCTAAGGGGCTTTCCAAAACTTCATCCCCAAGGCCCCGACGAGAGCTCCCGCAAAAGGTCCCAGAATGTAGACCAGCCACCAACCTTGCCCATTCGTAGTAAATGGCACTTCTCCCCAACCGGCCCACGCTGAAAAAACTCGCGGAGCAAAATCCCGCGCCGGATTAAATCCTCCCTGAGTCATGGGGGCGAGTAAGATGATGAGCAACATGACTGTTCCACCGATCAAGAGAGGGCTCAAGGCATAGTTCAACCAGCGTCTCTTGCAGCGGATCAACGCAAAAATGACGCACACCAAGACAGCTGTCCCTCCAGCTTCTACCAGAAAAGCCTGCCACAGATGCATGGATTCTTTTTCAGCTTCATCGAGTGGGTTCCCCTCGGGATTCGGGAAATATTCGCCATAAACCATTGCCGAGGCCTCGCTCCCTGACTCCCCCCGCTGAATTCCCTGCTCCTTTTCGAACTCCTGAATCACTCCTCCAAAAACACCATGCAACACCATCGCAGCACAGAAGGCTCCCATCACCTGACTTGCAAAATACCCGAGCACCCGCTCCTTCTTAAAATCATGAAATACGGCCAAAGCGAGCGTGACTGCTGGGTTCAAGTGCGCTCCACTCATCGCCCTCGTCCCATAAATCGCCAAGGCGATCCCGCTCCCCCAGATCCCCGCAATTTCCACTAGGGTTAAGTCCACCTCAGTCACTACGGCAACACACACACTCCCACAGCCGATCAAGACCAATAAAAAGGTCCCCAGAAATTCTCCCATCACCCAGCTCGGCAACTTCACGCCACATTGAAGCCCCGACTGATCCATCTTGCCAATGAAATCTCACCCACAAAGTCTACCGACTTCAACCTTCACTTCTCTTGCTCAGAGGACACAATCTCGTCAATGGCATTGCACTCACTTTTCCCACCATCCCCTCACCAGATCCTCGATCCCGAGCACCGATGGTTCCCCGGTGACGATGCCATCCGAGATTCCGGTGGTGCCGAAAAACTTCTCCCTCCTCTCGTCGATTCCATTCGCCGAAAAGTCTCTCAGTGGCGCAACAATAAATATCAAGGCGCATCTCCTACCTCCCGCGCCCTTCTCCATCACTGGTTTCACAGCACCCACCTCATCGAACAGCCAGACGGCTCCTCTAGCCCCTTTCAATACTACTTTGCCCAGCAAGAAGCAGTCGAGACAGCCATCTGGCTCTACGAAGTCCAAGAAGCCCGTGACAAATTCGAACTCATGCGATTTGACGCCACCGGAAACGTAGCCAGCGGAATGTTCGATGAAGAATGGCCCCGCTACGTTCTTAAACTCGCCACGGGATGCGGTAAAACAAAGGTCCTCTCCCTCCTCATCGCCTGGGCCTACTTCCACAAACTCTACGAAGCAGATTCCCCACTCGCTCGCAACTTCCTCCTCATCGCTCCTAACATCATCGTCCTCGACCGCCTCCGAGCTGACTTCGACTCCCTACGAATCTTTTTCCAAGACCCCATCCTCCCGCCCTCCGGATACGAAGGTCAAGACTGGCACGATGACTTCCAACTCACCCTCCACATTCAGGACGACGTCCGCATCACCCAACCCACCGGCAACTTTTTCCTCACTAATATCCACCGCGTCTATTGGAATGAGGACATCGAGCCCTCACTCGATGACGAAAACACCCTCGATTACTTCCTCCACCCCTTCGGCCCCAAACCCTCTGGTAAAACAAACGACAACAAGACCGACCTCGGCGAAATCCTCCGCGAGATTGACGAACTCATCATCCTTAACGACGAAGCTCACCACATCCACGACTCAAAACTCGCTTGGTTTAAATCCATCCAAGACATCCACCACCGCCTCCTCCAAAAAGAAGGCTCCCTCGCCCTCCAGCTCGACGTCACCGCCACCCCAAAACACAACAACGGCTCGATTTTCGTCCAAACCGTTTCCGACTACCCCCTCGTCGAGGCCATCCATCAGAATGTCGTCAAACACCCCGTCCTCCCAGACGCCGCCTCACGTGCCCAGCTCGAAGAAAAAAAATCTGCCCTCTTTCACGAAAAATACGACGACTACCTCCACCTCGGCGTCGAAGAATGGCGCTCCTCCTACGATGAGCACAAAGCGCTTGGAAAAAAAGCCGTCCTCTTCGTCATGGTGGATGACACCAAGAACTGTGACGACGTCGGCTCACACCTCGAAAAAATCTGCCCAGAACTCGATGGAGCCGTCCTAGTCATCCACACCAACACCAAAGGCGACATTTCAGAGGCCCAATCAAAAGCAAAACTCGAAGAACTCCAAGCCCTTCGCGCTGCCTCAAACGACATCGACTCTTGGAAGTCCCCCTACAAAGCCATCGTCTCCGTCCTCATGCTTAAAGAAGGCTGGGATGTCAAAAACGTCACCACCATCGTCGGTCTACGCGCCTACTCCTCGAAATCAAATATCCTTCCTGAACAGACTCTGGGCCGTGGGCTCCGCCGCATGTATTTTGGCTCAGAGACCCCCGAAAAAGTCTCTGTTCTCGGCACCCCTGCCTTCATGGAATTTGTCGAAGACATCCAGCGCGAAGGCGTCGAGTTCGAATATAAATCCATGGGCCCCAGCTCAGGGGTAAAGGACAAAACTCTCATCGAAATTGACGAAGAGAACGAAGAGAAGGACCTCGACCAGCTCGACATCCAGATCCCCCGCCTTACCCGCCGCTACCACCGTGATTTTAAAAACCTCGCCGACCTCGATCCAGCAACGATTCAGCACAAAAAACTTCCTCTCGAAACCTTCGACCTCTCCGATTCACGGGAAATCATCTTCAAAACCCTCCTCGATGGCGAACACGACCACACCACCGTCCTAGACGGTTCTGGCCCCGCCGACTACCGCTCCGTCGTCGCCTACTTTGCCCGGACACTCCTTAAAGAACTCCGCCTCGTGGGTGGCTATGAGCACCTCTACCCCGCCATCCGCGACTTCATGCGTGATCACCTTTTTGAAGAGCCCGTCGACCTCGAAGCACCCAACACCCTGCGTAACCTCGCCACCCCTCAAGCTTCCAAACTCATCTTCGATAGCTTCAAATCCGCGCTCAATTCACTCACCATTCAAAAATCCGGAAGCTCCCGCATCGAGTCCCATCTTAAGCTCCGCGAGACCCGCCCCTTTCTCTCCACCCGCAGCGACTTCCACCTTCCCAAGAAGTCCCTCTTTAATAAAATCGTCGGAGACTCTGGCTTCGAGCTCACCTTCGCCCAGTGGCTCGATGACTGCCCCGACGTCACCACCTTCGCCAAGAACTTTCTCGCCTGCGGATTCTCGCTCGACTACGTCAAACCGGATGGTGAACTCTCTAACTACATCCCCGATTTCTTCGCCCGCCACAGCGATGGCACCCTCTACATCATCGAGACCAAGGGCGGAGAAGAACGCGCCCTCGAAGGTAAAATGGAACGCCTCGCCCAGTGGTGCCGCGATGCCAGCGCCGCAGACTCTGACCACAATTATCAATTGATCTACGTCGATCAGGCCTCCTTCGAAAAGGAAGACACCCGCCCTAAGACCCTCACCGGCCTCTCTCAATCCTTCACCAAGTTCCAGTCCTAATGACTAGTCTCAAACAACTCGAAAACTATCTCGCGCAGCCTGAGGGCCTCAATATCGAGTTCAAGGAGGCTAAAAATAGATATGACTTTGAGAAACTTAAGAACTATTGCGTCGCTCTAGCGAACGAAGGGGGCGGGAAGATTATCCTCGGAGTCTCAGATGCTCGCCCTCGGAAAATAGTCGGCACTCACGCTTACGATGAGCCTGGTCGAACTGAAGCAGGACTCCATCGTGAGCTCGGTTACCGCATTCCCCTAGAAGAACTTTCCTACCAGAATAAGAGGCTTCTCATCATCCATATCCCTAGCAGACTCCCTGGAGCAGCGTGGAGCCACAAAGGACGCTTTTTAAAACGGGAGGGTGATGATCTTTGTGATTTAACTGATGCAGAGCTCAGGCAGATTTTTTCAGAAACAGGCCCTGATTTCACCTCTGAAGTCCTTTCCTCACTGTCCTATGCCGATTTGGAACAAGAGGCCGTGCACGCTTTCATCGAGAGATGGCAGAAGAAAAATCCTTCCCTTAGACTCGACATTGCTGACCCTCAGCAATGCCTATCCGATGCCGATCTACTCATCGATGGCCACCCCACCTATGCCGCGCTTATCCTACTTGGCAAGCCCCGCTCCATCGACCGGCATCTCTCCCAAGCTGAGATGATCTTCGAGTATCGCTCAAATGAAACAGCCGGACCTGCCGCCTCACGCATCGAGTTTCGGGAACCTTTTCTTCTTTTCCACGACCAACTCTGGGCCACCATTAATCTTCGGAACGATAAACAAAGCTATCAAGATGATTTCTTTCGTTATGAAATCCCCACCTTTGACGAGTTCTCTATTCGCGAGGCTATTCTGAATGCCATTTGTCATCGAGATTATCGCGCTGGTGGATCTGTCTTTCTTCGTCAGTATTCGAGAAGGCTTGAGATTGTCAGTCCCGGGGGATTCCCCATGGGCATCACACCGGAGAACATCGCCGATCAACAAAATCCCAGAAATCGTAGACTCGCCGAAGCTCTCAACAAGTGCGGCCTCATTGAGCGCTCGGGCCAAGGAGTCAATCTGATGATCGAACAAGCAGTTCGCCAAACAAAGCCCCTGCCTGATTTTTCCGCATCTTTAGGCCATGAAGTTTCGCTGATCCTGAATGGGGTCGTCCAGAACCCCGCCTTCCTCCGCTACATCGACCGCCTCGGCGAAGACGCCCTCTCCTCCTTCCAAACCATCGACTTCCTCACCCTCGACTCACTGGCACGGGAACAGGCACTCACAGACGCCATGAAATCCCGCATCCCAAAACTCCTCGAAGCGGGTGCGGTCGAATCCCAAGGACGTGGAAAAGGTCAACACCACTTCCTCTCCCGCCCTCTTTACGAAGAAATGGGTAAACCCGGCGTCCACACCCGCCGAAAAGGCTTGGATCATGAGACCAATAAAGCCCTCCTCCTGCAACACCTCTCCTCTTGCCGTGACCACTGCGCACCCATCAGAGAACTCGAGCAAGTCCTCCCCGCCCAATCACGCAGCGCAATCCTCCGCATGCTCAAAGAGCTTCAAGAAAGAGGAAAAGTCCAGCTCATCGGAAAAGGCCCAGCACAAAAGTGGCAGCTAATCAAGCAAGACTTAACTCCATAGCTCTTCCTCCCATTGAAAAACACCCATCCTTAACTGTCCTCATCCACCACCACACTTATTGCGTCAGCAGTCCAATTTTGACGCAATAACTGACTCAATTCACTGACGCAATAAACCCTCCCCTCCCTATTTTAACGCACTCCAGCCACCTTCATCAACAAACCAAAAACACACTTCTGACGCAATAAAGGCAAATCAACACTCACCTCACTCACAAAACATCGCACGATCAACCCACACTCCATCAACAGGAAAATTTCACTCAAAAGTCACCACTGCAACATGCCTCATCCCATCGAAGACCTCAGCGACGCCGAGCTGCGCGACGCCATCCAGCTCCTCCAAGAGCGCAAACCGCTCCCAGACAAATACCGCTTCCTCCTCTTCGAGGACAAGCGCCAAGTCGAGCTGATCTGGAATGGCAAAACCAACCACGTCACCAACACCGTCCTCCCCTTCCAAACCATCGAGGTCATTGACGAACCACGCTCCGAAAAGACGGACAAAGCCGACCTCGGCTTCGACTTCGACTCCCGAGGCCGCCAACTCTCCGGCTGGACTAACAAACTCATCTGGGGTGATAATAAGCTCATCCTCTCCTCCCTCAAAAACGGCCCCCTCCGCCAACAGATCGAGCAAGCCGGCGGCCTCAAGCTCATCTACATCGACCCCCCCTTCGACGTCGGCGCCGACTTCTCCATGGACATCGAAATCGGTGGCGAAACCTTCCATAAAGAAGCCAACATCCTCGAACAAATCGCCTACCGCGACACATGGGGAAAGGGAGCGGATTCCTTCCTCGCCATGATTTATGAAAGGCTCATTCTCATGAGAGATCTACTGGCCGATGATGGGAGTATTTATGTCCACTGCGACTGGAGACTCGTCGGTAATCTCAGGGTAATAATGAGCGATATTTTTCCAGAATTCGAAAATGTGATTTCGTGGAAACGCTCGGCATTAGCAGCTGGTGTCAAAACTCAGTGGCGCAACAGTCAGGATTTTATTCTCTTCTTCTCAAAAACAGGAGATCACACCTTCAATCCTCAGTTTGGGGAATATTCAGAGTCTTCAAAGAAACACTATTCAAGGAAGGATGAAAATGGCCAATATCGAGTGGTGCCCTTAATGGCAAGTGGCCGTTCGGCGGGTGAAACAGGAGAAATGTGGAAAGGTATTGATCCAAACACCCGTGGAAAAAACGGTATGCATTGGCTAAAAAAACCAGCTATCTTAGATAAACTTGATGACCAACATCTGGTCGTATGGAATTCGAAAGGGATTCCAGAATTAAAATACTACCTCTCTGAAGCAAAAGGAGTCTACATTTCGGATTTTTGGAACGATGTCGACGTGATTAATTCCATGGCAAATGAGTATCAAGGCTACAATACCCAAAAACCCGAAGCCCTCCTCGAGCGCATCATCAAAGCCTCCTCCAACCCCGGCGACCTCGTCGCAGACTTCTTTTGCGGCTCCGGCACCACCGCCGCCGTGGCCGAAAAACTCGGTCGTAAGTGGATCGCCACCGACCTCGGGAAATTCGGCATCCACACCACCCGCAAGCGCATGATCCAAGTGCAGCGCGACCTCCGTAAAGACGACAAAGATTGGCGCGCTTTTGAGATTCTGAATCTGGGCCGGTACGAGCGCCGGCACTACGTCGCGGTCCCTGGGAACCTCCGTGGCAAGGACCGCCAAGAAAAACTGGCCCAGCGCACCCGCGAGTTCATCGCCCTCATCCTGAAGGCCTACAAAGCGGAGCCTTATGCTCACAAAGCGGACGATGAATTCTTCCAAGGAAAAAAAGCAGGCCGCGCCGTCTCCGTAGGGCCCATCAATCTCCCGGTGAACCGCCTCTTTGTAGAAGAAGTCCTCATGGAGTGCCGTAAGCGCCGCCTCACCCGCTGTGATCTCCTCGCCTTCGAGTTCGAGATGGGCCTCTTTCCTAACATCCTCGACGAGGCGAAGGGAAAAGGCATCGACCTCCAGCCGAAATACATTCCTAAAGAAGTCTTCGACAAACGCGCCATCGAGCGGGACCAAGTGATCTTCCACGATGTCTCCTTCATCGAGGCCACCCCCCGCTACGACCGGAAAGACCCGAATCAAATCGCGATCGAGCTGACCGACTTCTCCGTTTACTACTCCCAAGGAGCGATTAAAAACGCCATCGCCCAGCTCGATAAAAAGCGCGGGGCGGGCTCCCAAGTGGTCTGCGAACAGGGGCAACTCATCAAGCTGACTAAAACGAAAGAAGGCACCCACTCCCGTGAAGTCCTGACGAAACATTGGTCCGATTGGATCGACTACTGGGCCATCGACTACGACTACGAATCTAAAAAAGAAATCGTGCGAGAGCCCATCGGCCTCGCGACTGACACCGGCGATGAACCTGACCTCATGCCGGCCGAGGATGAGCTAATCACCTACGAGGAGAAATGGACTGGTGACTACATCTTCGAGAATGAGTGGCAGTCCTTCCGCACCCGTAAGGACCGCTCGCTCGATCTCACTTCTTCCCCTCACCTCTACGACAAAGCTGGCTCATATAAAATCGCCGTAAAAGTCGTGGACATCTTCGGGAATGACACCATGACCATCATCCCTATCTCCACACCATAATTTAAAACCATGTCTCATCTTAACGTCCTCGGCGAGGAGCTCGTCACCTGCTCCACCTCACCCATGACGGGGTTTTTCCGTGATGGCTGCTGCCGCACGGGGGCTGGTGATCGTGGCCTGCACTGCGTCTGCGCGGTCATGACAGAGGAGTTTTTGGCCTTCAGCCAGAAGCAAGGAAATGACCTCAGCACCCCGCGCCCTGAGTTCTCTTTTCCCGGCCTAAAAGCAGGTGACCACTGGTGCCTCTGCACGCTGCGTTGGAAGGAAGCTCTAGACCATGGCTGCGCCCCGAAGGTGGATCTCAATGCCACCTCAGTCGTGGCGCTGGAATTCGTAGACCTTGCTGAC
>CALFVL010000101.1 GCA_937928425.1 uncultured Verrucomicrobiales bacterium | reverse complement strand
AACTCAAGTACGGGTCATGGGTTGGGAACGACGCCTTGTTCTGCCCTGCACTTCCAATCGCCCCGAAATACCCTTTTTCTTAGCCCTCAACCTCGTCAACCTCGCCCCCCTAGCCAGATTCCCACCTCGATTTTCTAACTGATCCATCTCCCGAAAATGTCTCCCCCGCTTCCTCCATTTCGCCCCTCATGTCTAGTTCACCTCGTACGCTCCATCTCGAACCCCTCAGCCTAAGCCCCTCTTCCACCCCTCTGCTAGGCTCCACCGGTTAGGCTCTCCTGGGAGAACGCCACTCGCACGTCCTCCTCTAGCAGAACGTCCAAGTCTTCCCGCACATGACCAGAACCACCTAATCATCCTGAAACGGAAAGCTACTCACAAGCTACACACATTCCCAACCAACTCAAGGACTGGTCATGGGTTGGGAACGACGCTTTGTTCGCTGTAGGTTGTTCTTGTGTCTCGAATATGTCTTCCCATCCTTTGGTAAAGAACAAGCTCAAAAATGGCAATAAGCAAAACATCAAGGAGTCCAGTCTGGTCTGTGACTAGCCCCAAAGACTCTCCTGCAACGTAAGCGACTATGATCAATGGAATGAAAACGAAGAAACATCGAACCATTACAACCCATCCCAGAACGACATACTTTTGAATCAGATCGAAGCCTTCTTTTGCTCCATTAGACCTGTATGCATAAATAATTCCTCCAATCGCAAATACGACGCTCAGCAATCCAGAAATCAAATCCCATTCATTGAACCCATCGACCATAGGAAATACCCAGACAAAAGTCGTGAGAGCAGCAAAGACCACGAGATATGGAAGTGCCTCTCTATCTGAGACGCTTCGGTTGCGCAACTTCTCTTTAAGAGGGTGATATTTTACGAAATGCATTTTAGAAGCGAACGTCCAAGTCTTCCCGCACATGACCAGAACCACCTAATCATCCTGAAACGGAAAGCCACTCACAAACTACACACAATCCCAACCAACTCAAGTACGGGTCATGGGTTGGGAACGACGCCTTGTTCTGCTCATTGCTTTAGAGAGAAGGGCTCCGAATACAAGTATAGCCCATTAATAAGCTCTGAAGATGGATAGAGAACGCTCTGAGCACGAAAGTGCTCATATCTATTCTGACCTTTCCAAACCGAAATGGGGAATCTCAATCTAGTCTTCGCCTTGATTTCAACAGGAATTGCAAAACGATTAATCTCACGTCCTACACCAGATAATCCGCAGATACCCCATATCCAGCCTCCGTCATCCGATTGTCCTTGAATCGTAAAAGTGTAGCTGTCCTTCTTGGACGCTAGCCGCTCGGCCGCAATCATCTTATACCATACAGAATACTTACTATCATTGTGCGCTTCTAGGATGAGCTGATCGCCCTCCTTGACTACTTTGATTGCCAGCGAGTCCCTCACCGCAGCTAGCGAGATGGGCCTTATGATAGTCTGATCTTCATATCTAGCATCGACCTCCTTCTTTATCTTGAGTAAGGTGGTGTCACTCTCTATGGGGTGGAGTTCTCTAGCACGGTAACCCATGATCTCCTGATTCTTGAGTCCCCAAAACCTCGGTTTCGAATCGTAATCATCTTCATTCGGCCAGTGCTTGAGATAGACGTAGGCCGAGTAGCGTTCTTTCGAGCGGAACCTCACCGAAAGGTCACGTATGTAATGCCAAGGATAAACCTCGACCCGAACAAATTCATATTTGAACTCCTGCTCCCCATCCGTTCTCTTCATCGAGACCTTTTGCTCAGGAAAGGTCTTAAGAGTTCCATATACGACAATATCAATCTCTCTACGGATAATCTCTTCGGCTGGAACGTAGCTGTGCCCGAACGCCTGAGGTGTAACGAGGAGAAGTGCAAATAAAATGCGTACCATTATACTAGAAACGTTGTTCAGCGATTTTTCTTAGCAGAACGTCCAAGTCTTCCCATCCATGACCAGAACCTCCTGATCACCCCGAAACGGAAAGACTCTCACAAGCTACACATAATCCCAACCAACTCAAGGACTGGTCATGGATTGGGAACGACGCCTTGTTCTGCATTTTTATTTTTTGATCAGCGTGTAGCCTCCTGAAGTAAGAGCTCCTGCTTTTTTTGCATCAATGCCGTATTTGCGTTCAAAAGCTTCGTAAACTAGTTTGCCAGAGTTGTGGCTTACAGGATTTGAGTTACAAGAAACTTCCACACTCATCCCTTTATCAAGTTGAATGCCGTTACGCTTGGAATTATTTTTAATTGTTAGTTCGTATAGTGCCATAATATTATTTGTTTAGTATTGATTGAGCTATTTTGCGTTCATCTTGAGACAGTGTCGCTAGGACAGAATCTTCAAGACGTTTAGGTGTAATAAACCATGTCGGAAGTCCTCGTGATTGAGGCGAACCGATAGCATGTCCTTCAGAACCGTTCCATCTCATACCTAAAACAGGTTTATGATCCCAAGTTCCTAATGCTATTGCAACTCGTTGTCCCGAGCTATCCTCTTGATCGCCATATTCTAAAACTCGAATGAGTGACCAGCGTTTGAGTGGAGAAGTGACTTTGTCTGCTGTTATGTAATTGGACATTTGCTAATAGATACACCACATAATTTCCACGTCAACTCCTTAAAGATACCTTTATGTGATTGACGTGGACTTTTAGCAGAACGTCCAAGTCTTCCCGCACATGACCAGAACCACCTAATCATCCTGAAACGGAAAGACACTCACAAGCTACACATAATCCCAACCAACTCAAGTACGGGTCATGGGTTGGGAACGACGTCTTGTTCTCTAACCGTACCCTCCCGACATTTATCTCCTGCCTCTTTACTGGTATCGCTCTTCTTCACCGTCCCATCCCCCCCTAGTCAAGTGAGTCCCTAAACTTATCACTCACTGCTCATGAACATCCCTTCTCAACCGTCCTCAACCTAAGCCGCACTGCCTAAGCAAATTCCCAAAAATCCACGATGCGCGACACCCGGCTATTTCACTGACGTATGAAATTCCACAGTCAAACCACGCTTAGCCATCGCTCGCTTACTTGCCCCCACTAGCCGCGATTCACTAGCCCCAAAAGCAAAACCCCTCATGTCGATTTCTTTCAAGATCATCGGCCTTCCTCTCCAAATCGATTCGCGAAGAGAACGTCCAAGTCTTCCCGCACATGACCAGAACCACCTAATCATCCTCAAACGGAAAGACACTCACAAGCTACACACATTCCCAAACAACTCAAGTACGGGTCATGGGTTGGGAACGACGCCTTGTTCTACTTTGTTGGCTTATCTTGCTCGAATGCCCCTTACGCCCGATCTTCTCTTTCCCCTCTACCACGTCACGCTTCCGCGTCCACATCCCATGGT
>CALFVL010000100.1 GCA_937928425.1 uncultured Verrucomicrobiales bacterium | reverse complement strand
ATTTATCATAGTAAGCAAGGGAGATTCCAGATTGTCGATGTGGTGGGGATGATGCATCCGATTACGAAGCTCTCACGCCAAGTGGCGCACGGGAATAATGTCCCTTCGCTCGTTCGTGAAGCGGTACGGCTTTCTGCTTCTGAGCGTCCGGGCGCGGTTTATTTAGAGCTTCCGGAAGATGTGGCTGCGATGGAGGCAGATCAGACTGATCTTTTTAAGGCTTCAGTGCGTGAGTACGCGACTGCAGCTGATGCGGTTCTGGATGAAGCGGCGGCTAAGATCAAGGCGGCTAAGATGCCTCTCGTTTGTATAGGAGCGGGGGCGAACCGGAAGCACTCTCGCAGCGCGATCCGTGAGTTTTTGGAGAAGACTGGTCTTTATTCAATCAGCACGCAGATGGGGGCAGGTGTGGTAGATGGTCGCAGTGAGCGCTTCTTAGGAGTGGCAGCTCTTTCTGATAAGGACTATGTGCATTGTGCCATTAGTCGCTCGGATTTAATTATTATGATCGGGCATGATGTGATCGAGAAGCCGCCTTTCTTCATGGAGCATGGCGGCAAAGAGGTGATCCATCTCAACTACTCTTCCGCAGAGGTGGATCCGGTTTACTTCCCGCAACTGGAAGTGGTGGGATCTATTTCTGATTCAGTGCGCTGCTTAGGTGAGCGTTTACCGCAGGTGGATGGCTCTGAGTGTGAGTTTTTTGGCCGCGTCCGGGCTGATGCGTGGGCCCATATTCATGAGAAGGATGATATGGCAGGGTTCCCGGTGAGTCCGCAGCGCTTTGTGGCGGATGTTCGCCGTGCGATGCCGAGTGATGGAATTGTGACTCTTGATAATGGTATTTATAAGGTGTGGTTTGCTCGGAACTACCCGGTCCATGAGTCAAATACTCTTCTTTTAGATAATGCTCTCGCTACGATGGGAGCGGGCCTTCCTTCTGCGATGGGTGCTAAGATTGTGAATCCTGATGTGCCGGTTCTGGCAGTCTGTGGAGATGGTGGATTTATGATGAATTCTCAAGAGATGGAAACAGCTGTTCGTCTCGGGCTTAATATCACCGTTCTTATTCTACGTGATAATGCTTATGGCATGATTAAGTGGAAGCAGACTGGTATGGGCTTCCAGAACTGGGGCCTTGATTATGGTAATCCTGACTTCGTGAAGTATGCCGAGAGTTATGGAGCTTATGGAGTGAGGGTGGAGAAGACTGAGGATTTCTTACCGATCCTTAAAGACTGTTTAGGCCGTGAGGGGTTGAACCTCATTGAGCTCCCGGTGGATTATTCTGAGAATGAGCAAGTCTTGATTAAGGAACTAGAGGCGAAAACCTGCTTACTTTAAAAAACGTAAGATGTCTGACTCACTCACGGTTTATTCTGCTTGGACACGCGAGGCGGTCCGCGAGCTTCCTTACGATTCTCCAGAAGCCTGCGAGGGCTATCTTGAAGAAGCTCACCGTCTATGGAAGGCGGGTCCTTTGCCAAAGTCTCAAAGGATCGAGATTCTCGAGAAAACTTCCCAACTCATCAGCGAACGGGCAGAAGAACTGGCTTTACAGATCGCGCTGGAGGGTGGGAAGCCTTACCAAGATGCCTTGGTGGAGGCTCATCGAGCGGCGGCTTCGGTGAAGTCTGCCGCTGAGACTCTGGGACACAAGGCTGGTAGTGAAGTCCCGATGGGTCTTACGCCCTCGACTGAGGGGTATCGCGCCTACACCCGGCTAGAGCCGATCGGCCCCGTGGTGGCGGTGAGTGCGTTTAACCATCCGCTGAATTTGATCGCGCATCAAGTGGCTCCGGCGGTAGCAGCGGGCTGCCCAATTATGGTGAAGCCTGCTCGCGCGACTCCGCTTTCCTGTGTGAGTTTTATTGAACTACTTAGAGAAGCTGGCCTCCCAGAAGCTTGGGCACGCACGGTCATTATAGGGAGTGAACTCGCGACGAAGTTAATCACGGATGCGAGGGTGGCTTTTTTCGCCTTCATCGGTTCTGCAAAGGTCGGTTGGTCTTTAAAGTCTCAATTATCCCCGGGGACTCGCTGTGCTCTTGAGCATGGAGGTTCTGCCCCAGTCATCATTGCAGAGGACGCGGATCTGGATGATGCCGCCAGTCGAGTCGCAAAAGGAGGATATTATCATGCGGGGCAGGTCTGTGTTTCTTCTCAACGGATTTTCGTAGCGTCTTCAATTTATGAGGCTTTTCTTGAGAAATTTAAACTCCTTGTGGAGTCTCTCAGGGTGGGAGACCCGCAGGATAAGAATACGGAGGTGGGCCCATTAATTCACCCTAAGGAAGTGACCCGAGTTCATGAATGGGTGGAGGAGGCAATCGCCTCTGGGGCACGTTGCGTGACTGGTGGTCAGATTATTTCTGAAACTGCTTATCAGCCTACTATTTTGGCTCATCCGGGGCCTGAAGTAAGGCTTTCCAAGCAGGAGGTCTTTGGGCCAGTCACGGCTGTTTATCCCTTCGATCACCTGGAGTCAGCGATCAACGAGGCGAATGATGTGGAGTGGGCCTTCCAAGCTTCCGTCTTCACGCAGAGCCTGAAGACTGCGGAGTTAGTTACGGACCGATTGAATGCTGCCGCGGTGATGGTGAATGAGCACACGGCTTTCCGTGCGGACTGGATGCCCTTCGCCGGATGGGCAGGATCAGGCTATGATACTGGGGGAATTCCTTACACGTTTCACTCGATGAGCCGCGAAAAAATGGTGGTGACTCGTACTTAGAAAAAATGATGACAACGAAGAATCACGAATCTGCCGAAACTTATGACCTCATCGTGATTGGTGGGGGGCGCGCTTCTACCCTCGCGATTGCTGCTGCGAAGGAGGGGCGTAAAGTCGCACTGATTGAGAAGGATCGCCTGGGAGGTGCTTGTCCAAACCGGGGCTGCGTGCCCTCGAAGCTTTTAATAGGTTTTGCGGAAGCTGCTCGTGCGGTGCGCCATGCCGACCGCCATTTTGTAGATGCTGAGTTTAAGGGGATCGACTCTCAGCGACTTTTCCAAAGCGTAAATGACTACGTGGGAGGGGTTGATGGTCGTTATCAAGTCCGCGTGGAAGAGTCTGGTGTGACTCTGATCCGTGGTGAGGGGCGTTTCATAGGGCCGAAAGTCATCGAGGTAGCGGGGCAGGTCCTCACTGCAGAAGAGATCGTCATCGGCACTGGTTCTTATCCTACTCCTCCTCCATACGCGGAGCTTCCGGTCTGGACGAGTGACAATCTATTCCCTCTGGAAGGGGAACCTCCCAAGAGCATGATGGTGATAGGGAGTGGATTCATCGGCACTGAGATGGCGGCTTTTTTTGCCGGAATAGGCGTGCCGACTAGTCTCTTCGCACGCGGGAATAAGTTACTGGGCCGTGCGGATCATGATGTGGAAAAAGTCTTTACCAGTGAGTTTTCTAAAGAGGTGGATACCCACTTGGGTGCTTCTTTGGTGGACCTTACCCATGATGGCCAAGAGTTTACTGCGACTTTTGAAATCGCGGGTGAGAAGGAGTCTTTTACGGTGGGGCAAGTTCTCTTTGCCATCGGGCGTAGACCAAATGTGGAAGCGCTGGACCTTGAGAAGACAGGGATCAGCACGAATTCACGCGGCTTCATCCCCGTAAATGACCATTTGGAAACAGAGGTTTCTGGAATCTTCGCTACCGGAGATGTCAATGGGCGCTACATGCTCCAGCACGCTGCCTCTTATGAGGTTCTTTACCTCCGCAAGAAGCTTTTGAAAAACCTCAGTGGTCCTATTGATGAGCGCCAAATCGCTCATGCCATGTTCACACATCCGGAGGTCGCCAGCGTGGGGCATACCGAGGAATCTTTGATCGCTGCGGGTATTCCTTATGTCTCAGTCTTAGAAGATTGGTTAGCGAGTGCACGGGCGATGTCCACTCGCTTAGACTACCCTAGGACGAAGCTTCTCGTCTCGCCAGAGGACTATTCGATCCTAGGTTGTCATCTCGTCGGGCCGGAAGCTTCCACGGCCATCCATCAGATCCTTATGCTCATGCATCTTAAAAATGACGTACGAGAGTTACTGGAGATGATCTACATTCACCCTGCCTTGAATGAGCTTTTCATGCCCGCTGCTGTGCAAGCGGTGGCTAAGGTCCGGGCTATGAAAAAGAGCTAAAAAGTAAGACTCTCGACGTGAAAAAATACCTTCAAGCCAGCCTCGTCTCTGATGCTCTTTCCCTAGGTTCTCACTGGATTTATAACCAAGGAAAACTTGCCCGTCTTTATCCAGAAGGGGTTTTTCAATTCGATGATCCTCAGAGTAATTTTCATCCTAATCGGAAAGCTGGACAATTCACCCACTACGGGGACCAGACCCGCTGGCTAGCTGATTCTGTCAGTAAGAATGCGGGCTTTGATCTCGGAAAGTGGAAAGAAGATTGGCTCAGCTCAATCAAGGATTATGATGGATTCCTCGACGGAGCTTCCAAGGAAACCTTGGCAAGTGGGGGAGAGTCTGCTTCTACTTCAAATGATCTCGCCGGAGCTTCACGCATCGCCCCGCTGCTCGATGCTGAGCTAGAGCTCGAGGCCTTGGTAGCAGCTGCGAGGGCGCAGACTGAGTTTACCCACGGAGACCTTAGTGTGAGTGATGCCGCAGAGTTCTTTGTCAGAGCTTGCCATGCGATTGAGGCCGGCGCTTCATTTCTGGAGGCCTTCCAAAGTGCGCGTGACCACAGCCAATCTCACTCTTTAAATTACGGTGAGGCATTGGAAAAAGTCAGCTCGCTTGGTGATGATTTTCTGGCGGTATCAGGGAAACTTGGCCTCACCTGCCACCTTCCAGAGGCCTTCCCTCTCACCCTTTATTTAGCTCTGCGGCCCGGTGCCACTTTCGAGTCCGCTCTGAGTGAGAATGCGCTTTGTGGGGGGGATACCTCGGCGAGGGCTATGCTCCTAGCTCTCCTCTTTGCTGCTCGTGATGGGGAAGTTGGCGCCCGTCTGGCTAGCGGATTACAGGTGAGTTCTTCTGTTCAAAAAACCACCTTAACGTCAGGTAGTCATCAAGTGCAGATTGGGCACCTCGCAGGGGTTCTAGAAATGCCAGAAGGAGAACCTTTAGCCTACGCCATCTTTGCACACTGCTTTACTTGTGGGAAAGACTTCCTCCCGGGTACTCGTATTTCTCGCGGTCTGGCAGGGAGGGGGATCGCCACCTTACGGATCGACTTCGCCGGTTTAGGGAAATCATCTGGTGAGTTCCAGAGTTCCTCTTTTCTTACGAATTTAGATGATCTCATCTTAGCGGCTGACTGGCTCAGTGATCATCACCAGCCTCCTACTTTGCTGGTAGGGCATTCACTGGGAGGTGCGGCGGTGCTGGCAGCAGCAGGAAAGATCGCGGGCATCAGAGCTGTTGCTACCATCGGAGCTCCCGCGGAGCCGGAGCATGTTCAGAAGCTCTTCGCGGAGGCCATTCCTGAGATTCAGAAAGCAGGCGAAGCGGAAGTGAAACTCGCCGGACGTTCGTTTCGCATTGGGAAAAAATTTCTCGATGACCTAGAGCAGCATCAGCAGCTGGAAGTCCTCAGTCAGCTTAAGGGAGTAGAAACTCTCGTGATGCACGCACCTGCAGATAAGACAGTAGGATTGAAGAACGCGGGCCTCATTTACTCTGCTCTTCCACATCCTAAATCCTTCATCGCTCTCTCAGGCGCGGACCACCTCTTGACCAAGCCCGAGGACACCCAGTATGTCGTTGATCTCATCAGCACTTGGTCTGGCCGCGCCCTCGCCCACTAGCTGGGGCACCCAACACTCTAATTTTTTTAAATAGTCACTATGAATCACGGCGAACGCTCCCTTATCATTCACGAACAGTTACGTGGAAAAATCGGTATCAGCACGAAGCTGAAGGTGGAATCACAGGATGATCTTTCCATTGCCTACACCCCGGGAGTCGCTGCTCCTTGTGAAGAGATTGCCGCTCATCCGGAGAAAGTTTGGGACCTCACGATTAAGAGAAATGCCGTCGCGGTGGTATCTGATGGGTCCGCGGTCCTTGGTCTAGGAAACATCGGACCTCAAGCTGCGATCCCAGTGATGGAGGGGAAGGCCCTTCTCTTTAAACAGTATGCAGATATTGATGCTTGGCCAATCTGCCTCGACACTCAGAAGTCAGAAGAAATCATCGAGACGGTGCGGCGTATCGCCCCGGTTTTTGGGGGGGTGAACTTAGAAGATATTTCTGCACCGCGTTGTTTTGAAATCGAGGACGCTTTGCAGGATCTCGGAATTCCTGTCTTTCATGATGATCAGCATGGGACCGCCATTGTCCTACTTGCGGCCTTGCTTAATGCGGCGAAGGTCACAGGAAAAAAGACCACAGATCTCACAGTTGTCATTAATGGAGCAGGAGCTGCAGGCACGGCCATCGCCAAGCTCCTGCGCTGTGTAGGTCAAGATCCCTCAGTGTGTGCACCGGTGAAAGAGATCATCGTCTGTGATAGCAAGGGAGCGATTCACTCAGATCGCAGTGACTTGAATCCTGAAAAACAAGCCCTCCTTAAATTTACGAATCAGGGAAAGCACCAAGGGACGGTCCAAGAAGTTCTCAAAGGGGCGGACGTCTTCGTCGGAGTGAGTAAGGGCGGTATTCTGTGTGCCGACGATATTCGCCAGATGAATCAAGATGCCATCATCTTAGCCATGGCAAATCCTCTCCCAGAGATCATGCCTGATGAGGCAAAGAAGGGCGGAGCTGCAGTGGTAGGCACTGGCCGTAGTGACTTCCCTAACCAGGTGAATAACGTCCTCGCCTTCCCTGGGATTTTCCGTGGTGCACTGGAGGCTAAGGCTAAGCAAATCTCCCCTGAAATGAAAATTGCAGCGGCTCACGCGCTTGCAGCGGCTGTCAGTGAGCCGACGGCGGAGCGCATCTTACCTTCACCGCTGGATGCTACGGTAGCTCCGATCGTGGCGGCGGCTGTGTCGGCAGCAGCTCCCGTTTAAGTATGGAGTGGCAGACTGTGGGACAGAGCTCTGATTCAGATTCATCCCTTGCGCCCTTTTACTCTTGAGGGAAGCCATCATTAGTCTGGCCTTCGTAGGTATTGATATGGCGCTTGCCGGCAGCCAGCTCAGCTTTACGACGCTTTAGGAAGTGCTTTGATATTTTTGCGGCCTTTTCGCGGTCTTTCGCATCGTAATCCCAAAATTCTTGCACGACTTGCTCTGCTTTGGGGTAATGAGAACCGTCGTCACCCACTCGCTTTCGAGTTTCGGCGAGTTCTTTTTTTAAGCTCGTTACGAGGGCCGCATGGGCGGGGTCGTCGTAGAGATTGACCGTCTCATGGGGATCTTTCACTAGGTCGTAGAGTTCCCAAGCGGGTGGGGTTTGGTACCCGCCATCATAGTTGCAGGCGTAGAAGTAGATGAGTTTATGAGTCTTGGTGCGGATTCCGATGTGAGCGGGATTGTCATGATGGGCCATGTGCATCCAGTAGCGGTAGTAGGCTGCTTGCTTCCAGTCGCTGGGTTCTTTGCCTGTCTCGAGTTGTTCTTTAAAGGACTGTCCTTGCATGGAGCTGGGGATTTTAAGCCCAGCCATGTCGAGCATGGTGGGAGCGAAGTCGACATTCTCGACGCAGCTATCGATGATGGTTCCAGCTTTGATGCTTTTTGGATAGCGGATGAGAAGGGGCATTCTCTGGGATTCTTCGTACATCCAGCGCTTATCTTGGAAGTCGTGCTCGCCGAGCATGAAGCCCTGGTCACCAGTGTAGATGATGAGGGTGTTATCGAGCTGGCCGCTTTCCTCGAGGTGCTTAAAGAGGCGAGCTAAATTATCGTCGATTCCTCGGACACAGCGAAGAAATTTTTTGAGGTAGGCATTGTAAGCGAGCCGAGTGTTTTCCTCATCAGAGTGCTTATCGGGATTAAAGTCGCTTGGGAACTCGGCAGGGAATCGGGGGGGGAGGTCGATGAGGTAATTCCGGCGAGGGTTACGCGCCCCATTTGAAGTGCCGATGTGTGGGATCAGTTCGTCACGATGGCCACGGGTGGCGAGTGAGCCCCAGCGCTCATCCCGCTTCCAGAGTGTGGCTGGCTCTGGAATGGCGACGTCTTTCAAAAAATCCTCGTAGCGTGGCGCGTTTTCAAAGTAGTCGTGGGGGGCTTTATAGTGATGCATCAGAAAGAAGGGTTTCTCTTGGTCCCACTCTTTTTTAAGCCAGTTTAGAGTGATGTCAGTGATGGCGTCAGTGGAGTGCTGTCCTTCATACTTTATGGTGTTTTTTCCCCATTTCTTTTCTCCTCGGATGCGAAATTGCGGATCGAAGTATGTGCCCTGACCTGCGAGGACGGAGTAAAAGTGGAAGTCGGCAGGCTCATCTTTAAGATGCCATTTCCCGATCATCGCGGTATGGTATCCTGCTTTTCCGAATTCGATAGCTAGGGTCTGCTTGCCCGGAGAAACCCGACCGGAGAGATCGAAGGCACCATTTGTATGATTGTACTGACCGGTGAGGACGCAAGCACGGGAAGGCGAGCAGATCGCATTCGTGCAGAATGCGTTTTTGAAGAGTGCGCCCTCGTTGGCGAGTCGGTCGATGGTCGGTGTGGGTGCGATCTCGGCGAGGCGCCCTCCATAAGCGGAGACTCCGTGTGCTGCGTGGTCATCAGACATGATGAAAAGCACGTTTGGGCGGGAATCGTGCCCAGCGTCTTGATCATCGGCCAAGATGAGGCAGGGAAGGAGAGCGAGGAGCGGGAAGAACTTGTAGGACATCTCAATGAGATACTTGGGTAAATTAGAGCTGTCGCAAAGAGAAAAGGGGGAGAATTGATCCGATCTAAGCGCTAGCTAGAGCAGATAATTACTGAGTAGGAGCGAATTTAAGGGCAGAGTCTTTACCCCTGCTTTACTCGGTAAAAGAGTACAGGTGTTTAGGGCAGGAGTAGGAGTAGACGCCAATGATCATTCACTGATCGTAATGCGGTAGCCTACCGTGGAAGAGGGGGAGGCGAAGTTGGAGAGGTAAACTTGGAATGAGAAATCTGCTCCAGCATTTAGGGAGTCAGTGAGGAGGTATGTCCAGACTGGTGGTTCGGCGGACCCGCCGTTAATTGAGGTGTGCAGTCATTGAATGGGGTGGGAATTATTGACGAGCGATAAGCTGAGGTCTTGCCGGAGGAATAGCTTGGTCTCTTCTCCGCCCATGCGAGTGGTGAAGCTATTGTCAAAGTAGCCACTTAGGGGGACATTTGGAACGCCTTGAAAGTCATCCCAGTCAATGGTGGTGCAACCTTCTAAAGGGTGCTGTATTTCACATGAGAGGTCTGGGTTATCTATGTCAAAAAGAACGATCGTGAGTTGCCGCCCTGCGGTGTCTGGGAGGTCTGCGGGGAGTTGGCCTGTTATGCTTCTGAAGGTGTGGTAGTTGGGATCACTTGTTGATCTGAATTGAGGAACTTCAAAGCTCCCACTGACGATTTCAATCGGAGAAGCGGGCTGAGGTTCGACTTGGTAAATGACTCGGTAAAAGCGGCTCTCATCCTGATTACGAGGGAGGGTGATGCTGGTGGTGTCTTGTGCTGCCCCGAGGTCTGTCCAGTTGCTGAGATCGCTCGAGATTTGCACTTGATAAGGGGGGCTACCTCCTTCCCATGCTAGGGTGGTCTCAGTCTCGGTGACTTCTAATGAGGTGATTTCGAAGGCCGCTAGGGGAAGTGTGGGTAGGCAAAGGCCTATGAGTAAAAACCTCTTAAATTGGTCAATGAAGGGAGTCATGAAGAGGACGATGGCACAGTTATCGCTGTTTTCAATAGACAATCGCTCTGGAAGGCGGGGTGATAGCCCGGGCTATTTGAGAAACATTTTTATCTCTTGGGGGAATTCGGTGATGGGAGTGATGAGGATGTCACGGTAGTAGATTTCTGCGCCTTCAGCCTGAATTTGAATTTGGCCTTTCTTGAGAGGTGCTTCGCCGTGTGGGGTTTCTTGGCGAGTGTTGAAGAGGACCATATTGACTTGTCCATTGACGAGGTGGACGGTGCTGTCTCCCCTGGTGTAAATCTCTAGGGTGTTCCAGCTGCCGTGGGGCATTTCTGTGAGGGTGCTGCGTTTGGCCTGATTTGAGATGGTCCGAAGTGGGGCGCCGTTCTGATAGACGGGCCGTCCTCCTTCTACGGGGATGATTGCTGGGATGTCAGCGATGGTTCCAGCGAGGGCGAAGAAGTCACCCGTATCGCCTTCTTGGATCTGGCATTCGAGGCTGCGTTTCCAGACATTCCAGAAGGCCCCGTGTGGGCCGACGCAGTGGATAAGAAGGCCTGAGTCACGTTTACGGTCTAGGCGGGGAGGCCACTTTTTTTCACCCCATTTGAATTGGAGGCTGAGGTGGTAGTTTTGGAATTCTTCTTTGGTGGTGAGAGCTCCGTAAATTTGCCCAGTGACTTTAAGGACTGGGGCTCCGTTTTGCTCGATGATGGAGAAGACTTGGAGGGGGTCATTCTGGAAGCCTAGGGGGACACCGGTGGTGCCGTCGTTACTGTTACTTTTAGGGAGTCCAGGGAGGGGGACACTGTGGTGGGGGACTCCTATCCAGACGTTCCACTGGCTGAGTTGAGTATCGAGGAGCTTGAGGGGCTGTGCTTTTAGCGGTTTTGCGTGTGTGAGGCCGATGAGAGCTAGGGCAGTAAGAATGAGCTGGGCTTTCATCTATGAGTTTATGAGCTGGTTTGCAGACGGCTTTTGGAAAAGGTGAGGGGGATGGTGGTGGTGGCGAGAAGGAAGATGGCACTAAAGATGGACTGTGCAATGAGGGCATTGCGGAAGAAGAGCCAAGTGGGAGGGTAGCTGGGAAGGCCAGTCCAGAGGGCTTGGCTGAGGGTGGCTAGGGATTTGGGAGCGTAGAGTGGATCTAGGGCCCAGCTGAGGGTGTTGGTAATGAGGTAAAAGATGATGGCACTTGCGAGTGATCCGAGGAAGATGCGAAGGGGGCTGGAGTTTTTAAAGAGGCTGGCTAGGACAACCATGCTGGTAAAGCCGAGGAGGGGGATGAGTATCTGTGAACTCATGCCGTGGCCCTGTGCTAGGCTTGTGATGGGGTAGGTGATGAGCCAGGCGATACCGGGAAGGATGGTTCCACGCCATCCGAAGAGGGCCATGCCGCAGAAGAAGAGTGCTCCGAGTGGCTGAAGGTTAGGGAAGTCTTCTGGAGTGAGAGCTCCGAGGGTGCGGGCTAGGCCGAGCACGGTGACGAAGACGAGGAAGGGAAGAACTTTCTGCATGGGGGGAGTTGTAGGGGATGGGGCGGGGAATGGGAATGCCAGAGTTTAGGAGTGGGTGGGGAAATGTGAGGGGGCTGGGGGGAGAGGGGTCTTGTATTGGGGGACAAATGTTGAATGATGTGTGGGTGAATGGCTGGGTTTTTCTCTTGGGGACTTTTGGTTTTTTGACCTTAGTGCTGAGTGGCGGTGAGTTGTCGCTTCCAGACTTAGGAAGGAGAATTTTTTTTGATGAGTCATTGTCTAGTCCGGTGGGGCAGAGTTGTGCGAGTTGTCATGATCCTAAGACGGCCTTTGCCGATTTACGGCGGGTGTCACCGGGGGCTGTGGTAGGTCGAGTGGGGCGGCGTAATGCCCCTTCGCTGATGTATGCGGCTCTGATCCCTCCACAGAAGTTGGAGGATACTTATGACGATGAGGGGGAGGTGGAGTATATCGTGGAAGGGGGGCTTTTTCTTGATGGGCGGGCGCACGATCTTCTGGAGCAGGTGCGTGCGCCTTTTTTTGATGAGAAGGAGATGAATAATAAGGATGAGGAGGAGCTGGCGAGGAAGTTGAGGAGAGGGGAGTATGGGGATGAGTTTAGGGAGGGTCTGGATGCTGAGGTTACGAGGAGGGCTTTCGAGGCTTTGGTGGCGTTTTTACGTGAGCCGGTGTTTCGTCCTTTTAATGCGAGAATTGATGATTACTGGGCGGGAGATAAGGAGGCGCTGAGTCTAGCGGAGAGGCGGGGGTTAGATATTTTTGAGACGAGTGGGGGCTGTGTCTCATGTCACTTGACGGGAGCGGGGACGTGGTTAGAGCCATTATTGTCTGATTCTGGCTATGATAACTTGGGAGTGCCTTCGGTGGGGGGAGTGGATCTAGGCCTCGGTGGGGTGACGGGCCTTAGGGGTGAGTTGGGGCAGTTTAAGGTGCCAACTTTAAGGAATGTGGCTTTGACCCCGCCCTATTTTCATAATGGATCGGTGGGGACCTTGAGGGAGGTGATGGAGTTTTATAATAAGCGTGATGTGGAGCGAGAGCGCTGGGGGAAGACTGATTTTCCTGAGACGGTGAATCGGGAAGATATGGGAGATCTTGGTCTGAGTGATGAGGATATTTCAGATCTGGTGGCTCTGATGGATGCTTTTACGGATCGCCATCTTTTAGAGATGGATGAGGAAGAGGATTTCCCAAAGACGCCTCAAGGGGTGCCAGAGACGGAGGAACGGAGGGCCTTTTTTAAGGAGAAGGAGCGCCCGGATCTAAGTCGTCCACGCCGCCCAAGAGCGGGGAGTGGGGATTAGGTGTTTAGGAAGCTAGCTTCGAGGTGGTCAAATCCGTTCTCTCTCTGGTAGGAGGGGTTGTGCTCAAGGTGGGGGCGGTCTTGGATGATTTTAATGGAGGAGACTTGGGAGGCGAGGACCTCGAGGAGGGTTCTTATAATAAGACGGGCATGTGCTGCGCCAAGGCAGAGGTGGGTGCCGAAGCCGAAGGAGACGTGGGGGTTCGGCTTGCGGTCGAGCTGGATTTTTTCAGGTGAGGGGAAAACTTCTGGGTCAAAGTTGGCAGCGGCCCATCCGAGTGAGATGCGCCCATCCGCAGGGATGTGGTGGCCTTGGAGTTGAGTTGCTGCGGGACAGATGCGGCCGATGTGGGTGAGGGGCGTGAAGGCGCGGAAAAATTCTTCACCGGCGAGGATGATACCTTTGGGGTCTGAGCGGAGTGCCTCGAGGTGGTGTGGGTGTTTTGCGAGGTGGTGGATGATGGAGGAGATGCTGTGAATGATGGTGTCACGACCACCGGCGAAGGTGAGGTTAGCGAAGCCCATCATTTCTTGGCGGGTGAGGGGGCGTCCCTGGAACTGAGCTTGGGTGAGGGCTGAGAAGAAGTCATCACTCGGCTGACTGGCGGCGCGATCTAGGGCTGAGGAGAGGTAGTCTTCTAGGGAAGTTCCTTTTCCACTGAAGACGTGGATTCCCCAGTCGATGTAGATTTCTGCTTCACTTTCTGGAACGTTGAGAAGGTAGGTGAGCGCGTGTGACTGGATGGGAAGTGCGAGTTGGCTGACGACTTCGATGGAGTTTTTTGAGAGGGCAAGGTGGAGGAGTTCTGAGGTGAGCTTGTGAACTTTAGCGATGGTATCGGGCTGTTTGGCCCGTTTAAAAAAGGGCTCGACGATTTTCCGGTACTCGGCGTGTTGGGGCGGGTTTACTTCGATGGGGAGTTGGCGCATGGTTCTCATTTCTTCTTCTGAGGGAATGGGAACTCGGAAGGGTGCATCTGAGCTAAAGGTCTGCCAATCTTTAGCGGCGGCACGAACATCGGCATGGCGTAGGAGCATGGGAATGTCTTCCCCTTGGAAGGGGCATTTTAGGATGCCGTCTTTTTGACGGGCTTGGTGGAAGGGATCTTGGGGCATGTGATGTAGGCGGGAAGTTTGTAGGGAAGGCAGGGGGGTGTTTCAATCGTGAGAATTTTTTTCTGTGGCGATGAGGGTTCTGGACGGGCGATTTGACATATGGGTCTCCAAGGCCGGATTGGGATGTAAAAACCGTGATAAATTATTTATGGCACACTCTATCGTTGCCAGAGTTCACAAAACCGCGACCCGGCAGAAACAACACATAAACATTGGAAAAGTTCCAGTTACTTTTTGTTGTTATTCTAGCTGACATCTATCAAACATAAATTTGCCGAGATCTTTGACAAAAGGCTTGACTGCCATGGCGAATTCTTTTGGAGTAGAATCTTTGGAAAGTGGTTTT
>CALFVL010000099.1 GCA_937928425.1 uncultured Verrucomicrobiales bacterium | reverse complement strand
TTCTAGATCAGCTCCGAGGCGTAGCATGGACAAGTAATTTAGAGCTTCCTTAGAAGAGATAATATGAGCATGGGTGAGAATCCCCGTTGCCCGGCCAATCTGGTCTTTCACCATCGTGGAGGCCTCCTTAAGGAGCTTCTGGCGAGCTTGACTTTCGTAACGAGCCACATCTCCGATCACTCTAGTTAAACGGTCCAAAATCACCTCTTCAGACTCACCGAGGGTGGACTGGTTAGAGATCTGGTAAAGATTTCCTAGTGATTCGGTGCCCTCGCCATATAAGCCTCGAACAGCGAGCCCCAGTTTTCCGATTCCTTTGAGGACTTGAGTGATCTGATCACTGAGCACGAGTCCGGGGAGATGCAGCATAGCAGATGCTCGCATGCCGGTGCCGAGATTGGTAGGGCAAGCGGTCAAGTATCCCAGGCGAGGGTCCACCGCAAACTCGAGCTTTTTCTCAAGCTTCTGATCGACTGAGTGTGCTAATCTATAGGCTTCTTTAAGCTGGAGACTGGGGCGGATGGCTTGGATTCGGAGGTGGTCCTCCTCATTCACCATAAGACTAAGCGACTGTTTCCGATTTACGACTGATCCACTTCCCTCATTCCGAGCAGCCTGTTCTCGGCTGATAAGGTGGCGTTCTACCAAAACTTGCTTTTGAAGTGAGTCGAGCTTTGAAAGTTCGCGTGAGAATCCAGTTTTCATTCCAGGCAGGTTCTCGAGCTCTCCTTGAAGCGTATCGTGCAGTTTTTGCCGATCTTTTTTACGAGCCCATCCTGGGAAGACTTCACTAGAGATGTTCCGCGCTAAACGGACCCGGCTCGTCAGAACCACTGAGTTTTCCTCACCATGGCCCGTCATCCAGTCGGCTGGATACTTTAAAAGAGTGGTGAAGCGCATCATGCGAGACTTGATCCTTCCTGTTTAGAACTGCTGAGCTCCGTAATCCGGTCTCTGAGTTTAGCTGCCTTTTCAAAGTCCTCCTCATTAATCGCGGTGTTAAGGGCCGCCTCCAGCTCAGCGAGTTCCCCTTTAAAGGCCAGTTGCTCCACTAGATCGCTGGGGATATAACCAGTATGAACCAGCCCTTTATGCATCGAGGGGAGACGGTGCATGATTTCACCAGAAAATGCGCGATAGCAATCAGGACAGCCTAAGCGGCCGATCTTCTGAAGATGGTCAAATGTGAAGCCACAGTTCGAACACTTCTCGAGAGAGCTAAGAACAGGTAACTCGGCTAGGGTTTTACTCTCATGGCTAGGGTTAAGGAGCTCATCTCCCATGAAAAGCCCCTCTGGTTTCGTGATGCCTTTGACCTCAGCACAAGTCTCGCAGAGGACAAATTTTTTCAATTTGCCGTCGGTAACTTGGGTGTAAAACACAGTTGCCTTCTCTTGACACGAATCGCACTTCATCAACAAAGAAAGGGTAGCCACTCCCCTCTGGGATAGCTATCGAAAATTGCTGCCTTTGACGACTTTCCTAACGAGGGGAAATTCATCTAAGACCTAGACTCTCATTCCCCATTCCTTCTCCTTTTAGAAGAGATAAACTTCTGCTGATCATTTCTTGCCCATAGCTCCTCTCCCACTAGGGTAATCCCTAGATGAAATCTGCTCAATTTTTGGAAAACATGTTCGGCCTGAAAGGCAAAACTGCGGTCGTTATTGGAGGAACCGGAGAACTCTGTTCATACATGGCGCTAGGCCTAGCCCAAGCTGGTGCTGAAGTCGTGCTAGTTGGTCGTAATGAGAAGAAAGCGCAAGAGCGGCTTCAGGTCATCGAGGAAGCAGGAGGTAAAGGCTACTTCGCACAAGCAGATTCAAGTGATCGGCAGTCTCTTAATGAGCTTCTGGACTCAGTGGTGGCGCAGTCTGGAAAAGTCGATGTCCTGGTTAATGGTGCAGGGATCAATTCCCCCAGTCCCTTTGTAGAAATAACGGATGAAGAAGCGCTTAATATTCTCAATGTGAACCTTGTTGGCGTGATGCGGGCTTGTCAGGTCTTCGGGAATTATTTCCTGAGCCGTGATGTGCAGGCCTCGATTATTAACTTAGGCTCCATATCTGGGCTCAATCCCCTTTCACGAGTTTTCACCTACTCCGCATCTAAGGCTGCGGTTCATAATCTAAGCCGGAATCTTGCGCGTGAATGGGCAGACCGGGATATCCGGGTGAATACCCTCGTGCCGGGCTTCTTCCCAGCAGAGCAAAATCGTAAAGTTCTTGATGAGTCGAGAGTAGCAGAAATTCTCCGTCACACCCCTGCGTCACGCTTTGGAAATCCAGATGAACTGATCGGGGCCACCTTACTTTTAGCCTCGAACCAAGCGGGTGGTTTTATCACTGGTACCGAGATCGTCGTGGATGGAGGTTTTAACTCGATGACAATTTAGTTCTTAATCTCGATCACGCTTTCGCCCTCGATTTGAACTCGGAGGGGATCGCGAGCCCGTGCTTCCAGATAGCGCGGGTTTTTCTTAAGTGCGCGACTCTCATCATGCAGTTGGTCCCGTTTCTTCCGGAGGGCGAGTTCACTTTGTTCCGCTTCTAAAAGCTCGTTTTCGATTTTTTTCAGCAAGCGGTACTGAGGAATCGCTGGGATAATGAGAGCAGCACATACCACCACGACAAAAAGCCAAAAGATGACGAGAGTGGGCTTCCCGAAAAGTGCACGTTCTTCGCGACCTGAAGAAAATTCCGAGGATCGATCGGTCACAGCTCTTTTACGGCGCGGCATCTCAGTTTTCTTTAACAAGATCTTGGTAATTAGGAAGACTAAAGTAGCAAAGGGTCCCGTTTTAAACAAAAAAACCGTAGGGTCTCCCCCACGGTTTGTGAATTTGAGTAAAGCGCTAGGTCGCTTAGGTCCGGACTATTTCAGCTTCCCAGCGAAGATCGCACTCGCGCCGAGCGCTTCCTCGATGCGGAGGAGCTGGTTATACTTAGCGATCCGGTCGGAGCGGCTCATGGATCCAGTCTTAATTTG
Source organism: uncultured Verrucomicrobiales bacterium (assembly GCA_937928425.1). Classification (GTDB taxonomy): domain Bacteria; phylum Verrucomicrobiota; class Verrucomicrobiia; order Verrucomicrobiales; family Akkermansiaceae; genus SW10. Next base: position 17,695 of record CALFVL010000099.1, on the reverse strand, counting down.
TCCGGCATTCGTGGCGACGGCAAGGTGAGCAATGGTGCTATCTTCAGTCTCACCAGAGCGGTGGGAGATCACCGAGTTATAGCCATGGAGTTTGCCCAGTTCGATTGCGTCGAAGGTTTCGGTAAGGGTTCCGATTTGGTTCACCTTGATGAGAATGGAATTAGCGACACCGAGGTCGATCCCCTTCTGGAGAAAGTCGACATTGGTTACGAATAAGTCATCGCCAACTAATTGGATGCGGTCACCAATTTTATCAGTGAGAGCCTTCCAGCCATCCCAGTCATTTTCATCACACCCATCCTCGATCGAGTCGATCGGATACTTGTCGCATAGGTCAGCGAGGTAAGCAGCCTGCTCATCTGAGCCACGCTTGGCACCACTGTCTCCTTCGAACTTAGCGTAATTGTATACCCCTTCTTCAAAAAATTCCGAGGCCGCACAGTCGAGCGCATAAGTGATATCCTCACCTACTTTATAACCTGCCTTTTCTACAGCTTGGCTAATGGTATCGAGGGCATCTTCAGTCCCTTCGAAAGTTGGAGCGAAGCCACCCTCGTCACCAACTGCGGTCGAAAGGCCGCGATCATGTAAAACTTGCTTAAGATTATGGAAGACCTCAGCGCCCATCTGAATCGCTTTACTAAAGCTCTCCGCTCCGACTGGACGGATCATAAACTCTTGGAAGGCAATAGGAGCATCTGAGTGCGATCCACCATTAATGATATTCATCATCGGAACAGGGAGCACCTTAGCGTTCGGCCCACCGAGATACTTATAAAGGGGCAGACCAGAGGCTGCTGCCGCAGCGCGGGCAACCGCGAGCGAAGTCCCAAGGAGGGCATTCGCACCGAGGTTCTTCTTATTTGCTGTGCCATCGAGAGTGAGCATGGCTTGGTCGATTCCGGTCTGATCGCCTGCACAGCGACCGAGTAACTCGGGTGCGATCTTATCGTTCACATTCGCTACGGCACCAAGGACTCCCTTACCAAGGAAGCGGCTTTTATCTCCATCACGGAGTTCCCAAGCTTCATGCTCACCGGTGCTAGCACCTGAGGGAACTGCGGCGCGGCCGAAGGCTCCACATGAAAGGGTGACGTCCACTTCGACAGTGGGATTACCACGTGAATCGATGATCTCGCGGCCTTTAATCGACTTGATTGTTTTTTCTGACATGATATTTTCGGTGATTTTAAATTTCTTTGATTCCTTGGATCGTCACTTCAATGAGCTCTTCACTAACGGGATCGTGAATTTTCACGCTATCATCGACCGCCTTGCCGAGGAGTGCTTGTCCCATTACCGAGAGGTAGGAAATGATGTTCTCCTCTGGCACGGCATCCCAAGCGCCCAGCATCGTCAACTCACGCCTGCTACCGTCAGCAAGAGTGACTGACACCTTGGTTCCGATATTCACGCTACTGACATCAGCCCCTTTGAAATCGGTTGGGCGAGCTCGCTCTAGATCTTTTTCAAGATCATTCTTACGGGTGTTTAGGACCGTTTGCATTTGCTTCGCAGCGTGATATTCGAAGTTCTCACGTAAGTCGCCGTGGGCACGAGCAGCAGAAATTTCCTTTACGTTTGCAGGAATGCGATTGTTAACAAGGTCCTCATACTCGGCCTTGCGTCGATCCAAACTCTCGAAGGAGACGATCAGGGTATCATCTCCAGTCGATTTAGACTCCCCTGTAACCATTTCCTGAGTGTCTGGAACTTTTTTAATGACCCTAGCCATAAGGGATTTACGATCTAGGTCTGGGAAAGCTGGGCTAGCGAGAAGCTTCCGTGCAAAGTTTCGCACGTCGTTAATTTCCATACCCTCCAGAAGGTCTGCCACGAGATCTTTATCATCTAAAAGGAGGTTCCCGAGACGACCACTCCGCCGAGGTCCATCATCAAGAGAGTCCTGCTCTAAAACGGTTAAAATGACTGAGCCCACTGAGCCATCAAAGACCTTTTCAGAGGCCTTTTTCCGCTCACGGCAGATCCAAGCTAGGGCATCTGGCCCTAATGCGTGGCGAGAAAGTGCGACTTTAATGTGCTCATTCAGCTCTTTAGTCTTCTCCTTTTCGGCGAGAAGCTTCGCAATCTCAGAGACTCCGCGAGAACTGATCCGGCCAAAGACAGCGAGTATTTTCTTAACCCAGTCATCCCCGAACGCAGTTGGGAAGGCTTCTAAAATTCTTTTTAGACGGGCGGCAGCCACTTGGTTTAAATCCTCAGAGAGGTTCCCGTCTGCGACTTGTAAGACTTCAGCAAGTTTAGGGGCATCGGCGGCGATGGCATTTTCCTGTTTTACTTCCTGAGCGATTTCATTACGCAGTGAGATCAGCTCGAGAGACTGTGCAGCGGAGAGTTTCATCAGCTTAAGTGCTGCATCGTTTACAATATCGAATGCTTTCCCGAGGAGCCCCTCGGTGGCAGCTACGAGGGGAGCTTCACGTTGAATTGCCTCGAGAGCTTTCACTCTTCCCTTTGGAGTTCTAGCCTGATCGAGATCCTCCACCAGAGCTTCGCCAGGCCCGGTAGACTCATCGCGTAGGACAAGAGGGTCTGTGCGTTTCGTAGGGACTGAAACGCGCTTGCTTTCACGGAGAGCTTTTTTGGTCTTTTCCCACCATTTTTTGTATGTGGCCTCCTCGATGATACTCCCGCAGAGCTCCGCATCGAGCTGATCCATAGTCATATTGCCACCACGAGTGGCAATCGTCCGGACGACTAGGTCCACCGGGTTTTCCTTCCCCAGAGCTTTTAGCTCATCGAGCTGATTCACCTTCTGAGCACGGACATCGTCTGCCTCTACGAACTCGGTTTTTTCTAAGGCCAGCTTAAGACCCATAACTTTAGCCTTCTCTGACTCGAAGTCGATCGTGACTTTTCCATTAAATAAATCCCAGTCGGTGACGACTCCCCCGCCGTAGCCTTTGTGAATTCGAAAGGAACCGGGAGAAATCTTTGAGAGTGACTCACCGACGGCTTCAGTAATTCGGCCCGCCTCCACTAACTTCGCGACATCAGGATGCATGAGAAGACACTGCTTTGTGAGTGCTGTAATAGCAAGACCGGAAGCGAAAAACCTTAAATTTAACTCTTATTTAGATTTCGTCAATGTCATTCCTTCGGCCCCTTGTTGCGTGAAATGTAGCGGACCCTCTCTTTGGTGTTCCCGCTCTTGCTATCACCTTGTTTTCCAAGCGTGAGTCGTAAAATAAGAAAAGAATTATGCCACTTCGTCGGGAGCATTTCGCTGAGGTTCGCTTCGTTGACTAGGACTGATAGCTTCGTTTTCTCCCCTTCACTGACCTTGAAGCGCCAGTCCGTGTTTTCTCGTTGAAGAGTTAAGATTTCTTTGCCATTCGTCAGGCGTGCCACTTGTTCCCTTTTTGTGAGTACCCGAGAGCTGTCGGGTTGATCCGTCTGATAGAGAGCCATCCTTTCAGCCCGAGATTTAGGAGTTCCCAGTGTTACGATGAGAGACTTAGGGACACCTTGCCGGAAATATCGAATCTCTACCGAGCTACCGGGAGCTTTCTCACGAAGGAGTTGTAACATTTGCTCCTTACTCTGGAGCGCGTGACCCTCGAATTTCCACCACAAGTCACCTGCCCGTCCCCGCGCCTTGGCTAAGGGACCTCCTGAGACAACCTTACTCACTTTTAAGCCCACTCCATCATCAAGTTCAGTATTCAGGCGATCGCTCGCTTGAAGAGGCTCCAAGATTACCCCCAGCCATGGAAGTTCATCAGCGAGAACAGCGGAACTTAAGAGAAAGAAAGTGAAAATGGATAAGCGGAAATGCATTTAAAATTCTGATTTAAGCGAATCGATGAGATGATAGTCGGTGGTCTCAACTGTGACGATGATTCCGGATTCTCGATGTTTTACCGTCTCTTTGGTGATTTCTGTTTCTTGGACCAGCTCTCGCACTTCGCCTTCCCTAGAGACGTATACACCTGGGTTTTCCGATCCGAGCATCCAAGTCTCGCGATCGAGCTGATCAAAGTCGGCCGTAATCACCTCGCGGGCCTGCCTTAGGTTTGAGCTGACTGCTCCCCCAGTATCTCTGCCGAGATACCATCCTCCTCCTAAGCCTACGCTCAGGGCGAGTGAGGCTGCGACTGCCCCTCCGAGCCACGAGACGCCAAAGGGTGATTCTTTGGCAGTCCTGCGAGTGCCTGCACAAAGGTCATCGATCAAGGCGTGGCAGTGAGCTCGCCCATGCTCACTTTGAGCTCTCGGGATGAGGTTCTGGAGCTGGGCTTCAATTTTTTTCAGCGAATCATCCATGGTTCGTGTTTTTGAGATGTTTGAGTTTTTTTTGCAGTTGCTCGAGTGCGTAACGGTAGCGCGAGGCTGCGGTATTATTAGAAATGCTGAGGAGTTTCCCGATTTCAGCGAAGGTTAGTCCACCCCATATTTTCAGGTTGATCACCTCTCGGAGCTTATCTGGGAGAGAGTTGACCTCTTTACGGAGAATGTCTGCTTCCTCAGAGTCTTCCATCGTCGGGTCTAGCCACGAGTCCTCATCTTTTTGAAACTGAATGATTTTCTGATCACGTTTTTGGCGCCTTCCTTTACGACGGCCGTGGTCTAGCCCCAGATAACGCATCACGGAGAATGCGAGAGGAAGGTCGGGAGGGAGGTGCTCACGCTCTTCCTGGTAGGCCCAAAGCTTGATGAGAGCATCTTGCAGTAGGTCCTCGGCCTCTTGAGCATTATTACAGCGAGAACGAGCGTAGGCCAAGAGTCGTGGCGCACTCTCATCGAGCCAGCTCTTCCACTGTGATCCTAGACTTTCCTGTTTCTTTCCCATTTCTCAATAGGAACAATGCCTGAATCTTGCTGATTTGTCTCAAAAAAATCTTATTTTGGAACAAAGACGTATTTAAGATTGTCGCTTGATCCCGCTGCACCTCTGTGACTGGCCGGATTCTTGGGGCCCTGAATGGGCACATTTTATAAAAAGAAACCCTTAAAAGAGTTGTGGAATACGCTCTCAAGAAGAAGGAGCGTTGAGCAGAGAAATGGTGCTCGAGGGGGGAGTCGAACCCCCACGTCCGCAATGGACACCAGATCCTTAGTCTGGCGCGTCTACCAATTCCGCCACCCGAGCTTAAGCACTGTTTCTCTGTCGGCGCAGGGAGTAATCTTAGCTCCCTTCTTAATCAAGAATTACTTTGAAAAAAATCACCCTTGCGGGATTGAAACAGATCGAGTGTAGCGGAAGGAGTTCTCTTCCAAGAATTTCGCTTTAGCCAGTCGATTCGCAAACGGGCTCTTCTTAAGCACTGCCATTCCCTCATCAGTGAGCACTGTAATCGCAAGTTCTACTGCGGCGACACGTCCACCCGAAAACTCAGATCTTGTATTAAGGTTCGGGGCTAGACCTGTGCCATTGATGGCAAAGCGGTTCATGACGTTCTGACCTTGACTAGAGGACATGATAGGAATGCTCACCGTGGCATCTTCCCCCTCATCATCGCGATAGTTGATGACGAAGGTGACGGTGAATTCGTAGACGTTTTCACAGATGAGGTCAGAGAGATCATTCGTTCCCGCTTGGAGTTCAAATGTCTCTTCTAAATTTTGGCTACTCACCACGCCATTATAGGCTTGGTCCGGATTAAGTAGTTTCCGATAGAGAACGAAGGTTGAGAAGTTTTCGGTCTGATCGCCAAAGACGGGATCGGCAAAATCGAGTTGATAAGAGACCACAGAGACATCCCCTCCCCGGTCTGCATCACGGTCCGCGTTATCCCCCCCAACCCGCTCTCGACTCCCCGCATTCCCATCGTAGCGATCAGCAGCTGCGGTGAAGAAGATAAGGCGGCCGGCATTCGGGCTGGATTCGGCCTCTGGTCCGATGTCTTGATCCTCTGAGGCTGCGAAAAGCCACTGGCTGTCGTTATTCCCTTGGCGAATGACGATCGATTCGAGGTCCTTCCCAAGCGCATTCAACATGATTTTCGCCTGACCTGCTGCCCGAATTTCAGTGCGAGCCCCCTTCCAAGCATCGATAGCAGAGCCGGTGATAATCACCGTGAGTGACACGAGGACGATCGTAACAGTCATGGCGACGAGAAGCTCTGCGAGGGTGAAGCCCTTCCGAAGGGTTGATTTTTTCGGGTGATTTTTCATGGTGAATACTGAGTTATCGACTCACGGCAAGATTACGCGAGAAAATGGGACGAGTAAAATCGTCTGGGTCAAAGGTGCTAGTCAGAAACTGGAAGGAAGTCGTAGGAAGGTTATAATACTCTGCTTCAAAGGCGACAATGGCCTCTGGATAAGACTCAGGGGTGACTGAAAAGTCTTCACCGGGATCATAAGGATCGACGATTCTTCCGCCTTCTTCTGAGACCCGGAGACCATCTCCCTCATAAATCAGTTGTCTCATTTTCACGAAGAATACACGGCCTTCAACCACTTCTAGGTCCTCTTCTAGCAGTGGGTCACTAAGGCGCCTCACCATCGGGCGGATGATGAAGTCTTCTCCCGCGATCCCGAGTTCTCTTTCAGCCGGTTCTAAGGTGCCATCGCGGCGAGTTTCTCCGGGCAGTGCACGGTATTTATAAATGAGGACCGTTTCACCAGCTTCCTCGGACTGTGAAATCCATTCGAGTGCTTTGCGGAATGAGTCGCCTCGGTAGCGCTGTTCCTCTCGTCCTTCTCTCACGACACTCATTTCCCATTCGAGGGTGGCTTGCAAGCGGCTCGCTTCATCAGTGGAGAGAGTCTTCCGGATGGTCCGTGCGGCTGGGCCAAAGACAGCAAGGAAACCAGTGATCAAAACAACCAAGATCCCAAGAGCAATCACTGATTCGGCAAGGGTGAAACCTCTCGAGAGTCGGCGAGATTTAAGCGTATTCTGAGTGTGCATAATTACGGTAGTTGTAAGTGATATGATTTAACGAGATCCCCCAGTATCGAGACGGTTGATGTCCCGGATTAAGGTCGTGCCTCCATTTTTCAGGATTGCAAAGCCTCCGATGTCTTTACTCTTCCCCTCGACGGGTTGCTCTGCATTGCTGGGCCGTGCTCCGCTGGTGAGGACGAAGCCAGCTCCTGGAGTAGAAATGATCCCCTGACCATTGAACTCGTAGTAGAAGCACTGATGAACATCAGATGCTTCAGAGGAGAGCTGGTGCTGATCTTGAGGAAGAGTTCCTCCACTGCGTAAGTCTGCGGGGCTCTTTTCAGGGCTGAAGTAGACATCTTTAGGAAGAAAGGTTGGGGAGCTAGCGCGGACCCACTCTTCTTCTTCATTCCCCTCTTCATCAACCTCCTTATAGACCACCATCATCATTCGGCGGTAGCGCTCGCGCTCTTCTGGGTCATTATCATTTAAGTCACTATGGATGATGAGACGTGCTCTAGCGTTATTATTTAAGGCTAAGGCCCGTGCCTGTCCCATTAGTCCTTCACCCATGGCGAGACCTGCGGTCACGCCCTGCCCCTTACCAATGTTACTAATCCCTACGGAGGCGAGGGATAGAAGAACTGCGATGATCGTCATCACTGCCAGAAGCTCGATGAGGCTAAACCCTTTTCGCCCTTTTCGCAGAAGCCTTGTTCCCAAGGAGTAAGGATGATTTTCTTGACTAATCTTAATCATTTCGTTGCCTAAAGATCGACTTAATCGCAGCGGAGTTCAAGGGAAAAGTTGTAGTTACACTGTAATCTCTTCCTTTCGTTTGTAGAAGGATGAATTTAGAAGCAGTTGGCAGTTGGATTTTAGAACTTTGTGCCCTTTTCCATCAAAGGGGCACGCTTTGAACAAAGTCCGAGTTAGGGGCTTAGCGACCTTCCTTAGGATGATCTTATCAGGAGGAGGACTGTAAAAAGGGGGGTTTTTAGTCAAAGACTCTCTTCTGAAAGTGACTCATTCCTCATCCGGGTGAGATCATCCAGCGTGAGCAAGCGTGGAAAGAAGCGTGGAATGAGCGCCCAGCCAAGGAAACCTCCGACGAAGTGAGCTAGATGAGAGATCTTAAAAAGAGACGGCCCGAAACCCTCTTCTAACCAAAGTCCTAGCTCAGATAATAAAGGTAGGGATAAGCCCGGAGTGATGATGAACAAGAATGAGCTAGAAATGAGAATCCCTTTCGCTAGATTACGAGCTGAAACTGGGATGAGAAGCATGCGAGACTCTGGAGAAAGCGCAAAAAAACCTAGGAGCATCCCCATGAGCCCCCCCGAGGCTCCCACTAAAAGCCCCTTTGGTAAATCGGCGAATACTGCCTGCGTAGCAACGTGAGCGATTCCCGATCCGAAGGCACAAATTAAGAAGAGCCCAAAGATCCTCCAGCTACTCAGCACATGACTCAAGCGAGCAGCCGCGTAATAAAAGAGAAATACATTTAGACTGAGGTGAGGCCAGTTCCCGTGCAGCCAACTATGAGTGAAAAGTTTCCAGATTTGGCCTTGTTGGATGCCTTCCCAGGAGAGTCCCCCATGGAGGTAGAAGGACTGAAGAGCTTCCATCCCCCATAAGCGATGAATCGCCAGAGCGGCTAGGTGGACCGCTACCATAGTAAGTCCTCCAAAGGTGGCGACATTGAGTCCGGGGCTTCGTAGCATGACCCAGTTCGGTCTGCTTTTTTTACCCTCGCTCGAAAAGGTCATTCGTAAAGTGATCATATTGACTCTAAAACACCCACCTTTTCTTCATTTTTTTACCTTTTGATTCCCCCTGTGCGCTTGACAGTGGCACGACGCCATTAACGATACTTCTACCAACTCATGCATTCCTTTCATTACTCTAATGGTGGTCTCCACTGCGAAGATGTTCCTCTCTCTGACTTAGTTTCTGAGCATGGGACTCCCTTATATGTCTATTCAGCAGCGACTTTCCGAGATCGCTTCACGAAGCTTGATTCTGCTTTTTCCGAGATCGACCATGAAGTTGCCTATGCAGTGAAGGCCAATTCTAACCTCTCAGTTCTTCGGCTTCTTGCTAGGTTAGGGAGTGGCTTTGACATCGTCTCAGGAGGAGAGCTTTACCGCGTGATTAAGGCGGGAGGTGATCCCAGTAAGTGCACCTTTGCTGGAGTTGGAAAAACACGCGCCGAAATCGAGTATGTCCTAAAAGAAGGCATTTACTCGATCAACGTGGAGTCCGAAGAGGAGGCTGCCTTTATTAATAAGGTGGCAGGAGAATTAGGACTCATTGCTCCGATCGCATTTCGAGTGAATCCTAATGTGGATGCTAAGACGCATAAGTATATTTCTACTGGAAAGTCGGAGAATAAATTCGGAATCGACTTCGAGCTCATCGCAGCTGCTTACGAACGCGCCTCAAAGCTGCCGAATCTTCAGCTTAAAGGGCTGCAAATGCACATTGGTTCTCAGCTTACTTCAGTCGCCCCCTTCGTGGAAGCAGTAGAAAAGGTCGCCCCTCTCGCGGCTGACCTAAAGCGTCAATATGGGATCGAGTTCTTTTCGATCGGAGGTGGAATTGGGATCATCTATGAGGACGCCTTAGCTTCTGGAAAAGAGTCATGGTGGACTGAGCAGCCAGAGGAGACTCGGCCACTCACTCCAGAATGCTATGCCTCAGCGATCCTCCCCACTCTTCAGCCGCTGGGACTTAAGATTCTCCTAGAGCCGGGACGTTTTATCGCAGGAAATGCTGGTGTTCTCCTCACTGAGTGCCTTTACGAGAAAAAGGGCAGTAGTAAGACCTTCAAAATAGTCGACTCAGGAATGCATCACCTCATTCGCCCTGCTCTTTATGAGGGGCATCATGAAATCGTGCCTCTTAAAGAATCCTCTGGAGAGACGGAACAAGTCGACGTAGTCGGCCCGATTTGTGAAAGTGGTGACTTCTTCTGCCAAAACCGCGAGCTTCCTCGCTTCATGCCGGGTGAGACAATCGCTCTTATGAGCGCTGGAGCCTATGGAATGGTCATGGCCACCACTTACAACTCCCACCCTCTCCCTGCGGAAATTTTAGTCGATGGGGCGGAAGCGAGAGTCGTCCGTAAACGGCAAAGCTTCGCAGACTTAATCGAGGCTGAAGAAGTTTAAATTTCTGCGCGACTCCTCAGGGTCCTAAAGGTTAAATCTACGGACATGGGAGACCGATCAAACGAGGAGGACCTAGCCTTAATGGCGCGGATCGTTCGTGGTGATGAGGAGGCCTTCCGGGTCATTGTTGAAAAGCATCAGCACGCGGTCATCGGAACCATCATGAAAATGACGAACCATTCTGCGGATAGTGAGGATCTAGCTCAACAAGTTTTCTTGAGACTCTGGAAATCTGCGAAGCGTTACCGAGCCACTGCTAAGTTCACGACCTTCCTCTTCACCATCACTCGGAATCTAGTCTTTAATGCCACTCGGCAAAAAACGAGACGGAAGGAACACTCCCTTAATGAGCAGGAAGATGATTGGCACCAGTCAGTGACAGACCCTCAGACCTCATCTCGTCCTGATCATTCACTTGCCAACGCCGAATTAAGACAAGTCATCGATGAAGCAATCGCAGGTCTCCCTGAGACCCAACGCCTCGCCCTGATCCTAAGACGCTATGAGGACATGCCCTACGAGGACATCGCCAAGGTCCTCAAGCTTTCGGTCTCAGCAGTAAAAAGCCATCTTTTCCGTGCGCGAAACACCTTAAAAGAGCTACTCGGCCCCTATCTTAGAGCCTAGGACTCTCATTTCATAGCCCAGCCCTAATCTTGACCCCTTTCTGCGAGGCACGCTTGTCCTTGGCTCCTCTTCCTCATATACCCTCCTGAGTCGAATGAGTGAGAATATGAGCTCCAAAGCTAAACTCCGAAGAGAAGTCCGGAGCCGTCTCGCTAGAATGTCCCCATCCGAGCGGCATGCTCAATCCGAGGCGATTTGTTCCCGATTAGAGTTCCCCCCGAAAGCTAGGGTGGCCCTCTTCGCTGGAATGCAGACCGAGGTGCAACTTCTAAGTCTTCTCAGCAGGTCAGAAGAAATTCATTGGCACCTCCCCCGCATCTTAAACAAGTCTGATCTAGAATTTCTCCCAGCTGGAGAACTTTCTGAGCTTAAGAAAAACTCACTCGGCATTATGGAACCTCATAAGGGCCTCCCTGCTAAAACGCTCGATTACATCGTTTGCCCCGGCCTCGCCTTCACTCCCCAAGGAGGGCGACTCGGGCAAGGAGGTGGATACTACGACCGGGCTCTTCTAAGCTTCCCCGATGCCCAATTACTGGGGGTCTGCTTTAAATGCCAACTCCTTAAAGATCTCCCCCTTGAAAAACACGATCTTAAGATGGACCGCATCATCACCGCAGCTGAGGAATTTTAGAACCAGCCGCTCAAACACAGTAAGTTGCTACTTCTAGTCAGACTGCTCAAGCGTGCTCAGATCTGAGTATCTCCCCACTTCACTTGCGCCTAGAGGATAGCGGAGTAACTTTTCTCATAATGACAGCTAAGATAGCCATGACCATCGCCGGATCAGATTGCTCCGCTGGAGCTGGACTTCAGGCCGATCTTAAGACCTTTTCTAGCTTTGGTCTGCACGGGCTGAGCGCGGTCAGTTGCGTCGTCTCTGAGACTCCTCTTCAGGTGAGCCAAGTCCACCCCGTCCCTCCCGTCATCCTTCAAGATCAAATCCGCCTCATCCTAGAGACATACCCCCTAGCAGTGATCAAGACAGGGATGCTTTATTCCAAAGCTCACATCGTAGCAGTTTGCGAGCTCCTTGCAGATCTCAGCATCCCCATCGTGGTCGACCCCGTCATGGTCGCCTCCACCGGGACTCCCCTCCTCGCGGAAGATGCTCTTGAGGCCATCGCCGAGCGACTCCTCCCGCTCGCCACCGTGATTACCCCAAATATTCCCGAAGCTGAAATCCTGAGTGCTCGAAAAATCGAATCCTACGCCCAGCAGGAAGAAGTCGCCACCGATCTAGCGCATAAGTATCAGAGTGCCTGCTATCTAAAAGGCGGGCACTGTGACACGAATCAGAGGCATCGAGATGTCATCGTAGTGGAAAAGAAAAAGGAAAAGGAAATCGAGTTTTTTGAAGCCCCACACCTCGATCTCCCGCAGAGTCATGGGACCGGTTGCACTCTTGCAGCTGCCCTTAGCGCAGGTCTAGCTCATGGCTTGCCGCTTCTTGAGGCTTCAAAGCAAGCACATCAGTTCACTCAGCAAGCTCTTAAAAATTCGCTCCTTTGGGAAAACACCCCAAGCGGTGAAACAGTGAGCCACTTGAACCAAGTTCAGCAAATCAAATAGGCAACTCAAGTTCCTAGGACGATTGCCAGAGCTAGGGTCATCAAAGCAGCTCCAGCCACCTGCTTCTCCGCGAGTCCCGGTGCACTTTTCCGCCCGATGAGGTGGAGGAAAATCACAGCCATCACTCCCCGTGAACTGTAAACGACATTGCTTAGTGTCGGCTGGCCATAAGTGCTAAAAGCTAGATTCACGACGAGGGCCTGAAGGCCTAAAAGAAATCCAGCACCTAAGATGAAAGGTGACGCTACAAGCGAGCTGAAAATCGCAAAAAGCTCAGACCTCCGGCGAATGAGTAAAACCAGCGAAATCAAGCCACTCGTGCCCATCATCAGACTCAGCCAACGAGCGATGCCGATCTCACGACTCTGCCAGCCTGTTAAGAAGTCGTTCAGCCCAAAGAAGAGGCATGCTAGGACTGTAAGCCCCACTGTCAGTCGATGATTCCTCCACCCTGTCATACTAGCACCAGCCACTAAAAATACTGCCAAGCTCGCGAGCACGGATCCCATCACGAGGGACCAAGACCCCACTTCCAAGCCCACCCACATCGAAAGAAAACCCACCACGAGAACCTTGAGCCCTAAGGCTGAAGAATGCACGGCAAGATCGCCAGATTTTACAGACTGGATCGAAAACCACTGCCCCAGAAAAAAGAACACTCCGTTCGCCACGGCCCAGCAGTCCTTCTCAGAAATATCCCAACTGCCCGTAGGCTCTAGAAAACAGAGAAAAATACCCGCTGTGACAAGATTAGCCACTGCCACGGTGATTACGAGCGGACTTCCTAGGGAAGTGCTACGCTGCACGCACCACGCCAGAAAAGGGTGGAGAATCGCCCCTATGAGAGGGAGCCAGACAGCTCCATTTAAGAGGACCATTCGTAAAATAATTAGCAGATAAGTCCCCTACTGAGAGGCCGCCACCGGAGAAGTTTTCTCTCTCGTAGGGAAGTCCTCTGACCATCCGATCTTGACCGCATTCGTAGCCGCCCACTCCGTTCCGCGTAGAAGGGTGTCATAGAAGCCACGGCACTGCATTGAATAATCAGCGTGTCCCAAGGTGTTGTGAAAAACGCGGCCCTCACCGTAAGTGAGAGCCATCAGCATCGGCTCATCACGCTTCGTCTTTTCGCTCGGGGCAGTGGCCAGAATCTTCATATTCTTAGCGGGTCCGCGCAACATATCGTATAACTCATCCTTAGTGTGAAGCCACTGCTTAGGCATCCCCTTTGTGATCGGGTGCTCGTCAGCACGCTTCGTAATCACGAATTCATGCTGCGGTCCATGACTCCCACCACGTCCTTCGGAGTGATCAGTAACTCGTTCTCCATCCTGATAATACACATAGGGACCGCTTTTTTCATTCCGCCCGCCCCAGCCGCCTAGGCCGATCATTTCATTATACTCAGGCCACAGCGTGAACGCATTATTAGCAGCGTGAACGACCACAAAGCCCCCCCCACCCTTCACAAAATTCAGAAAGGCTGCCCTCACTTCACCCGGCCACATTTGTCCGTTATAATTACTCACCACCACATCATAGTCTGAGAATTTAGGCCGCCAAGCATCCCACTCCTCCACGCTCCCTTTCTTATCTGGGCTCGTGCTGACCTCTACTGAAAAAGCCTGATTACTCTCATAAATTTTCTGAAGAACTGGGGTGGTCTCCTTCCACTTATGATTATTCTGACCATCAATGATTAAGACCTTGATGAGTCTCTCCGATTCATCCTTCTTCTGGGCAAAACCTACGAAGGCAAAGCAAGTGAGAAGCAGTATTGAGAGACCTAATGTAAAACGGTTCTTCATCTGAATAGAGTATCTTCGAGCCAAGCTCGCATTGCCAAGACGAAAAACTTCCAAGCTTTCCAAATCTACCCTAAATCCTAGCCATGAATTCAGTCGTCGCACTACTACAAGCCCTCATCCAGATTCCTTCGGTCAATCCAGAAGGCAATCCGACCGTCTCACCTAATGGGGAGAAAAACGTCGCGCAATTCATCGCCGACTTCCTTCAACCTCTGGGTTACACTCTCACCTTTGAGGAGGTTCAGCCCGGTCGGCCCAATCTCATCGCCCGCGCACCAGGGCCGGGGGGGCGCCCGCGTATCCTACTCGGCCCTCACCTTGACACCGTCGGAATTGAGGGAATGAGTATTGACCCCTTCGAAGCCGAGATCAGAGAGGGTAAAATTTATGGAAGAGGCAGCTCTGACACCAAGGGGCCCATGGCAGCTATGCTCTGGGCTTTGAAAGAAAAAGCATCTACGTTGGCTAGTCTGCCCATCGCAGTCGACTTTGTCGCCTTCGCAGGGGAGGAAGCGCATCAGCCCGGATCTAAGCACTTCGCCCAGCATCATAGTGCTGAGTATGAATTCGCGATCGTCGGTGAGCCGACTTCTTTAGAAGCAGTTTACTGCACCAAAGGAAACCTCTGGGCCGTCCTTAAAAGTCGAGGGAAATCAGTGCACTCCTCGCAACCTGAATTAGGAGAAAACGCGATTTTAAAACTCCTCGAAGGCTTAAGAAATCTTCACGGACCTTTTCTTGAAAGACTTAGAAGCACCTCCCACCCAGTCCTCGGTTCATCGACTATGAATCTCGGAACGATTGCTGGCGGGACTGTGACCAATGTTGTCCCCTCTCAAGCCACCGCCTCCATAGACATCCGCAGCGTCCCAGCGCTCATCGCAGAGAAAACTGCGGCCGAAGTCCTCCGAGAACATCTGGGTGACCTTGAGCTCCTCAACTTTTCGGAATCCCCTCCTATGGAAATGGAGCGCGACCATCCATGGCTCAAAAAACTCCAAAAAATTGATCAGAATCTCACTCTCACAGGTGCGGCCTGGTTCTCGGACGCAGCTCATCTTTCCGCAGCTGGTCTCCCCTCAATTTGCCTAGGCCCTGGATCTATTGATCAGGCCCACACCGCTGATGAATTCATCAAAATTTCTGATTTAGAAGCAGGTTCTCGCTGGTTTGAGCAATTGATTAGCGGACTCGCCACTTAAGGGATTGTTGACCTCAGTTCATGAAATAGTGCAGAAGGCTTAGCCAGTTTTTCACCATCTAAACTTTCGGCCCAGCAGAGCTTATTGATCGAATTACTTAGCCAAATTTCCTCTGCCTCCTTGATCATCTCATAGGGCCAGACTCCCTCCTCCACACTTGTTCGTGCTAAGACCTGTTTACGCATCACACCGGGCAGACAACCTGTCTCTAGAGAGGGCGTAAAGAGCCGATCTGCGATCCTAAAAAAAACGTTTGAATGACAAGCCTCACATAGCTCCCCACGAGTGTTAGGCCGCAGCACTTCAGACTCCTGAGATGAGCGAAGAATTGTCATGTTTTCAGCGTATGAGGTGCATTTTATACCCGCAAGTGGGCTCCTTTCGTTAATTGGATATTCGGGCCTTAATCCTAATTTCACCCCCGACTCCCTCACCTGCAGAGGAGCCGCTGTAATGAGACAGTTTTCTCCCAGCGTGATTCGAACCCTCGCATCCCGTAGACGATTAGCTTCTAAAAGCTCTTCGATCCGTCCTCTTAGTAAGCCTTCTTCTGGCAGCGATAAAAAAAGTCGCTCCGCTGACTTACTGAGTCGAGCAGCATGATCTCTCCAAAACACGGGACCTCCTTGCTTCGCTCTAATCGTCTCGAAAACTCCCTCCCCACGGAGAAAAGTGTGGTCTCCAATCGGGATCCCTACCGCACCGGCGTCCATCAAAGTATCATTCCAGTAGACCATCATCGACAGCTCTTTAACTAGCGATTAAGGTCCTCACAAGCTTTTGAACTTCCTCGCTCACTTTCATCTCGCACAGGAGAACGATGGCTCTCGTGTGGGCGCCCTCTTAGGAGACTTCATGCGTGGTACGCCAGAACATCTCAGTCATACCCTCCCTGCGGAACTTGTCCAAGGCATCATCCTGCACCGTTCTATCGACTGCTTCACTGACTCCCACCCTCTTTTCCTATCATCGAAAGAATTGTTAAGTCCCGCACGTCGCCGCTTCGCCGGGATCATTATAGACATTTTTTTCGACCACTTTCTTGTGAAATCTTGGGACCTTTATAGCAAGTTTCCTCTTGATCGATTCGTACGAGAAATCTACGAGATGTTCGAGCGTCGTCGTGAATGGCTCACTCCTGAGAGCGTAATCACGGTTCGGAAAATGAAGGAGCAAAACTGGATCGGCAACTACCAGACGATCGCGGGCCTTTCCCTAACTTTCCAGCAAGTCAGTCGGCGACGTCCCTTCTTAGAAGTTCTCATCGGGGCGGAAGAAGATTTAGCCGAGAACTACCTAATTTTTCAAAAAACCTTTCACGATTTTTATCCAGCACTCATCAATCATGTGGAACAAGAGAATCCAGGTGGCGCGTTTAACTCAGCATAAAAGTCTCTTTTAGATAAGCGACTGAGCATCTCTAACTCCATCCGTAGAGACTGGCGTGCGGGAGAACCATCTTTCTCAGACCGACCGCAAGGAGTATAGCTCGCAAAACCTCTGCGATCTTCTGCACGGGATCGGATCGTAAGTTGAAATCTGCCATCTCGCTTTACAATAAGAAGTGGATGTAGCCAGCATGAGATCGGCTTGTAAAACCAAGGATGCTGCCCCTCTCGAACTGCTTTCAGCTGCCACTGGCAATGATGATTCTCATCTAAGAACACACAGCGGGTTTTGGGAAAGTGCTCAGGGAAATCAGTGGCTAAATGTTCGCTACTCGCTTCCGCCGTCCTCGTCCTAAGTTTGCCGACTGGGTCTCGATAAATTCCACCACTGCCGCCAAGTCCTCCTAATACCTGACCCTCTTCTTCAGATAAGATCACTCCATCATGGCAGCACGTCGCTCTACAGCGGACGAGATCACAAACCGGAAGTGATTTTTCAAAAGCTTCATGATCTACCGCAGCCTCTCTAAGCTGTTGAGACAGGACTTTCACAGACTCTTGAAAGACACTCATTTTTAGGTCGTCATTCATTCTTCACGATGCTAAACTATTCATTGCGGAGGGCAATGAAGCTTCCTTGACCTCCATTTCCTGATTCTATGAAAACGAGCCGTGCCCTTCTTCTCAGTTTCTCCCTTGGCCTACTTTTGGCTCAAGCAGAAGAACCTGCGACGAAAGACAAATCGCGTCCTGAATTTCTTCAACAATTTGACAGTAATGAAGATGGTATCATTGATGAGGAAGAACGCCAAGCGATCCGTGATCTTCGTGAGGTGATGGTCCTAGAACAGCGCAATACTATCGACCTTGATCAGGACGGTCGCATCTCTCCTGAGGAAATTCAGTCTGCTCGTAATGCTCTTCGACAGAGCATTGAGGCTCGGCGTCTAGACAAGTTCACCGCCATCGCTGGAGAAGACGGCCTCATTAGTGAGGAGGAATACTCCCAAATCCCTGGGGCAAATCGGCTACCTGCCTACGTCCTGACTGCCATCTTCAACCGTCTCGA
>CALFVL010000098.1 GCA_937928425.1 uncultured Verrucomicrobiales bacterium | reverse complement strand
ACCATCATCACCACCACCACCACCACCACAGGTCGGTGACTTACCTGATGAGGTGCCTGTGCGTCACCCTCACATCCCTCCCCGGTCCGGCCCCCCATTGCGAGAGCTTGTCGGGGTACAATCCTCCAACGGGGTGGCACGATGTGGCGACGAGGCTGGGGCCTTTGATGGGAGACTTTCGGACGTGCGGCGATCTCATTTTTTCAGGACACACTGCCTGGACGACCGTGACGATGTTGCTCGTGAGTTGCCGCCTGCTGTTGTCGTTGTTGGTGGTGTTGTTGGTGTTTCGAGTTCCGTTTTGGTGGTGGTGTTGCTGTTGATGTGATTGGCGGTGTTAGGTGTGTTGTTGCTGTTGTTGTTGGGTGGTTGTAGTGTTGGCGGAGGTGGTGTTGGTTGTGTTGGGTGGTCGTGGTGGTGGTGGAGGTGGTGTTGGTGGAGGTTACGCGAGATGCACGGAGGGCTGAAGATGTTCTTAGATCAAGAGGATGGTGGGAGTGTGTATTGGGTAGAAAAAATGGGCTATGATGGGACTCAATTTGTCCTGATGGGGGCACCAGTGCGGGTGGCAGATCGCTTGCGGCCAATCTTATTCGGGCCAGATAAGACCTGTATCGCGACGAGTGCAACCCTAGGGACTGGGGATGCTCAATTGACCTATTTTAGAGAACGGGTGGGTGCTGAGCATGTGCCGGCAGTGAAAATCGGGAGTCCATTTGACTACCAAAAACAGATGGCAATCTTTGTCATGAAATCGATGCCTGACCCTCGGGATGATGACTATGAGAGGATGCTCGTTCACTGGATCGAGCGGGTTTTGATTAAGACGGAGGGGAAGGCGTTTGTGCTCTTTACGAGTCACCGCCTTCTGAAGTCTGTGGCGGAGACGATGGAGGACTTTTTTTATGAAAAGGAGTGGAAGTTACTGGCGCAGGGGATGGGAATTCCACGTCAAAAGATGGTGGAGGAATTTCGGCAAGATGTGAATAGCGTGCTCTTTGGGACGGAGAGTTTCTGGGCGGGAGTGGATGTCCCGGGAGAGGCGCTGAGTAATGTCATTATCACGCGAATCCCCTTTGCGGTGCCTGACCATCCCTTGACTGCGGCGAGGTTGGAAGAGATCGAGGCAGAGGGGGGGAATTCTTTTATGCAGTACTCGGTGCCTGAGGCGGTGATTAAACTAAGGCAAGGAGTGGGGCGCTTAATCCGGACGAAAAAAGATGAGGGGATGGTCGTGATTTTAGACAATCGCGTGGTGACAAAACCTTACGGGAAGACGTTTTTAGCTTCCTTGCCGCCTGCCCCAATTAAGATTATTCCTTAGAGCGAGATTGCTTCCTGGAGGAGTTCAGCAGGCCATTGATTCGGTGCGGTGGGGGTATTGCCAAGGTAGCCGTAGTTTAGGATGGACCCAGCCTGAGCCATTAGGGGACGCGCGGCAGCTCCCAGAGGCCCCATCCCCATTAGTGCAAATTTCTGACCTGCGAGAGCGTCAATGAGCGAACAGTGGATTTTAATATCGTCTAGGGAATTTGCCATCAGAGCGAATTTGTGGATATCAATGAGACTGGGCTCTATTTTTTCAGTGAGTTCGGGGAGTAGGGGAGTTTTTTTAAAATCGTGGAATGAACCGATGACTAAGATCTGAGATGTTCTGGCCTCGCTAACGATGTCGGAGAGAGCGGAGATATCTTGTAACTCAATGTCGATGAGAGAAGCATAGGGCATGAGAGCTTGGTAGGCCGCAGCCCGTTCGCTGAGCGTCCACTGGGACTGACCTCCTTCTGCCGGGCCACGAGCGGTGATAAGAAGTGGAAGAGGCGATTCTTTAGCAAAATTTAGAATGTCTGGACCGTGACCAAGCGAATCAATCCGCAGTTCTAGGAGGTCGCAGGAGGGAAGGGAGCTTTGAGAAAGCGAGCTGAGTTCAGAAATAGAGCCAACCACGAGAGGGGAATTTTGGGAGAGGGCGCTGGTGATCTGGGGGCTTATCCTCATGAGGGTAGTCTGGACTGGTGGGATTTAAATTGTCAAAAGGCTTCGCTCAGAATCTGTGAACCCTGTCAACCGCTAAAAAAAGCAAGAGATTTCCTGTTTTTTGCTAGCCGTGCCCTACTCTGATTTCCTAGCTTGATCGAAACCTTCCTACAAATAACATGATCTCGAGAATCTCTAAAATGTACCTGCCTGTCCTGTGTAGTATAGCCTTCTCTTCAGGCGTTTCTGGCCAGCTCACTGTCTCTAAAGATGCTGTTTTTGACGTAGGTAACCCTGAATTTGATAGCCTCCAGTCGCCTGATATTCCAGACGGGAATGGGAAGAATTTTAAGCCGAAAGACTGGTTGGAGGTAGAAGTGAAGCTCAAGGTCCAGAAGCTCAAGGAAGAGCCTAAAGATAAATACTTGGATGAAGTGAAGGTGAATTGGAATATCGTAGTGAAAGGGCAGGACCGTAAAAACTACTGGATTAAGAAAACAGTCACTTATGTCAACTTTCCGACTGATGAGGAGATGTATGTCTCAATCTACCTTTCACCAAATACTCTGAAACG
Source organism: uncultured Verrucomicrobiales bacterium (assembly GCA_937928425.1). Taxonomy (GTDB): domain Bacteria; phylum Verrucomicrobiota; class Verrucomicrobiia; order Verrucomicrobiales; family Akkermansiaceae; genus SW10. Next base: position 12,563 of record CALFVL010000098.1, on the reverse strand, counting down.
GATCACGGGGAAAGACCGGGCTGGGAAGAGTGATCTGGAAGCGATTGGTGGGGAAGTGGAGTTAAACGGAGCAATGGTGGGATTTTTTAATCATGGTGCGAAACGAGGTTGGTGGCGCGACTCCTTGAAAGGAGTGGAGGTGACTCAGAAGTTCCCTCTTTTTGACAAAACACAGACTCCTTTCGCTCCTCTCTGGTACGACCGCTACGCCGAAGTTAAGCCAAAGAGTAGCAACTAATCATTGCCGCCAGTCACACTCACCACACTAGCAACACACATACATCATGGCTGACCAACAGTCTATTATCGCACTTAATATCGGATCCCAACGGATTTCCATGGCCGTCTTTGCTCAGACTAAGAAAGGCTTAGTTTTAAAGGCTTATCAGGCGACGAGCATCTTGGCTGATCCTGCTACCGAAGCAGCTCGGATTCCTCAGGTCCAACTCGCGATCAAAGAACTCGCGAAAAGCCTTAAAGTAGGAGGGCAGAAAGCGGCATACGCCCTCTCAGGTCAGTCAGTCTTTGTCCGCTTCGTGAAGCTTCCTCCTCTAGAGGAAGAAAACATGGATGAGCTGGTAAAATTTGAAGCTCAACAAAACGTCCCCTTCCCGATTGACGAAGTTGTTTGGGACTGGGAAAAACTAGAGACTGGGGGAATCGAGACTGAGGTGGTCATTGTCGCCATTAAGTCAGATTCGTTAAACGACTTAAACTCGGTGGTTGCTGAGACTGGACTAGGAACACGGCTTGTCGATTGCGCTCCTACTGCTCTCTATAACGCCTTCCGTTATAACTATCAAGGTTCAGAGGAATGTGTTCTTCTCCTCGATATCGGCGCGAAGACCTCGAATCTTATCTATGCTGATGGTGGAAAGTTTTTCACTCGCTCAGTTTCAACCGGTGGATCGAATCTCACGAGCGCTATTGCTAAAGAGTATAATATCTCCTTTGCCGAGGCCGAGAATGTGAAATTAACCAATGGCTTAGTCACCCTTGGAGGAGGTCATGCGGCACAGCTTGACGAGGCTACCGCAGCGCTAGGAACCGTGATTCGTAATTCACTCACTCGCTCGACAGCAGAAATTCAGCGCACTAGCACCCTCTTCCGAAGCCAGCAGGGCGGAAACGCCCCAGTCAAAGTTCTTCTTGCCGGAGGCACCGCTAACCTTCCTTATCTTCGTGAATTTCTAGAAGAAAAACTTAGTCTTCCTGTGGAAACATTTAACCCTCTTCAGCGGATTTCGGTAGGTAAGGGGGTCGATGTAGATACTCTAGGAGGAGAAGCCCATATGCTAGGTGAGCTAGTTGGTCTAGGGCTCCAAGCCTCAGAGAAATCCGTCGTGAAGATCGATCTAGTTCCAGATGCGGTCCAAGCACAGCGGGATATTACTCGCCGTAAACCAGCGCTGATCCTTGCTTCAACTCTCCTGCTTGCAGGTCTTGCCGCTTGGGCAGGGTTTAAAGCCAAATCGGTCGAAGACGGTAAAGCCTTTCTTGCAAATCTTGAAAAGGATGAGGTTAACCTTAAGCAACCAGCTCGTAAAATCGAGAGGCTCCTCAAAGCCGAGGATGAAAGTCTGAAATTAATCAAAGCTTATACAAGCGCTGAGAAAAACCGCGTCTCGGTGATTAATATCTGGAATGACATTTCCCAACACTTCGTTAGCGAAAACGTCTGGCTCTCAGACCTAGAATTTAGAACCAACTTTAGCGTGGAAGGAGATGGTGGGTCTGAGCCTGTTCTCGATGCGAGTTTTGCTAGTGCTAACTACGGAAGCAGCTCTCTTCAGGCTGAGAAAGAGATGGCGGATTCAGTGTCCTTGAAAGGCTATCACCTGAATAAGAACATTGAGGTGCTCGAAATCTTAAAACGTCTAAAAACCTCTGAAGTCCTCACTTTCGAGTGGGAAGGGAAGGCGATTCCAGACAGCCAGATTATTAAGCTCAATATGGCAGCTCCAAATGATGAAAATGGCGATTATGCTGCTCCTTTCGAATTAGTCATTCCCTTATCCAAGCCCATTAAACTCAACTAATCTCTCACCTTAAAATTATCAATATGACTTGGTTAAAAGAAAATAAGTTTCTCGGGGGCCTCCTCTTCATCACTTTGTTGTTGGGAGCTCTTATCATCTTCTTAGGGTCCAAATTCGGAACCAGTTTAGAAGAAATCCAAAGCGAGATTAACAGTAAGAAATCGGATCTTGAAAAGATGAAAGCCTTAGATCCTTACCCTACAATCGAGCACGCAAAAAGTAAGGAAGAGAACCTGCGCTCAGTCTTGGAGAAACATCAAGCGGCTCGTGAGAAGCTACTGGCCTTTCGTCCAGAAAACCTGAACGAAGTAACTGGAGCCGTCTTTTCCGAAAACCTGACTTCAACCGTAGCTAAGGTAAAAGCTCTTTTTCCAGAAGAGGGAGCTCTTCCTAAATCCTTCAACCTCGGTTTCGAGGCGTATTCAGGGGGACCGCCTAAGGAAGGTTCTACTGGTATCTTAACGTATCAACTTGCTGCGATGGAGTATCTTTTTGAAAATTTAGCCTCTGCTGGAGTTACGAGAGTTGTGAATTTAAGTCGCGAGAAATTACCTGCTGAAAACGGCGAAGACTGGCCAGACATGCTAGGTAAAAAGAAGGGTGGTCCTAAAGCAAAACGATCTGGGGGTGGACGTCCAAAGCGGACCTCTCTGAAGAAAGGGGGGCGTAATACTCGAGGTAAGGCAGCTAAATCGCCCTTCGAGCAACTTCCTGCCGTTGCACACCGGATGCCTTTCGAATTGGTCGTGAAAGCGACTGAGGGACCAGCTCGGAAGTTCCTCTCTGAAATTGCAAATTCCGAAAATTTCTTCTTCGAGACTCGCTTGGTCAGAGTCTTAAACCCGTCGCCTATTCCCTCTTCGGGAAAGGCAGCTGCCTCCGCAACTCCTAAGAAGGTAGACGATTTTGGAGCTGACTTTGTGGTGGAGGGTGAAGAAGAAGCTCCTAAGAAAATGATGATGTCCGAGAAGATCTTAAATAAGGTTTCAGGTGGTGACGAATTGGTCGTCTATCTCCGCGCAGATCTTCTTCTATTTATCGAGGAGCAGCAATTCCCAGAACTTAAATAATAACACCTACCTATCAATGTCCTGGATTAAACAAAACTATCATATCGCTGCTCTTGGGAGTAGCGTCCTCGTTCTAGCAGGTCTTGGTTACCTCGGTTTCAATAATAACCAATCGGTCAACGAAGAATTTAATGCAAACAGCCCAACTCCGAAAGAAAAGGTCTCGGTGGAGGGGGAAGAACTAGCAGACTACGTGGCTAGTTCTATCGAAAATCTCACCCCGATTGAGCGAAGGGCTACCCAAGCTGGGCGCCCAGTCGACCTTTTTACGAGTGTAGACTTATACACTCGGGGTGAAAATCTTAGAGAACTATTAGATATCCTTAGGACGGACCAGCCGGTGCATCCGCCAATTGAAAACCAGTGGTGGGTTGATCATCGCCTAGATCCCTCATTCTCGGACTCCCCTCTGCAAGATCCTGACGGTGACGGATTCACGAATCTTGAGGAATTCGAAGCGCAAACTGATCCTAATGATTCCAAAAGCCATGGCGATCTGATCACAAAGTTGGAAGTCGTCACCGTAGAGAGCGATTTGTGGCTCCTTCTCTTTAAAAGTGTTCTTGGGAAAGGCTATCAATTCGATCTGCAGTTTAAAGCCTTTGGGAAACGCGTCCAAAACAATCGGATTCCAGCTTCTGAAGCCATTAAGAAGGGCGACTCATTCTTTAAACGAGAGCCTGGTAAGGATCGTTTTATGCTAAAGGATATCGAGGCGCGGCAAGAAGATGGTCCGACTGGTCGCCGTCCGAGAGACTGGGCAATCGTAGAGGATCTAAGACCTAACAAAAAGGGAAAGACCTATGAACTCCAGTTTAACCTTCCTGCCGCTAAGAGACGGGAGTCCACTCAACATGACCACACCGTCACCTTTAGCCTAAATGCCATCGGTGAATCAGGAAACCAATTTAAAGTGGAGGAGAATGGAAAATTCTCTCTCCCTAATCATGGAACTGATCTCAAGTATACCCTCATCGAAGTAAAGCTGGGCGATGACCGCAAGCCCTCGTCTGTCGTGGTGCAAGTCGGTGACGATTCGACTAAAATCCGCGAAATTCCAGTGCCTAAACCTAAAGACCCGGAAGCTTAGAAAACTTGCCAAAATAAAAATCAACTGGAGGCAAGGGAACTCGCGTGGAAAAAACCAGCTTTTGAAGAAAAGGCTTCCCAAGCCCCCCATAAATTAGCGATAAAAGAAATAGATCATGCAGAAGAGACACACACACCTAAACCATCGCACCATGTTTGCCCTCGCGGCCCTCGTGATTGTGCCAGTCTCAGTTGAGACAGGTCATGGACAATCCCTTGCTCAGCAGGAGGCCGTTCGCCGACAGGCAGATATGGCGAAATCGGACGAACTCTTATTAGAAGGACGTAAAGCCTATGCCGAGGGCAATTATGAAGCCGCCGTTCAGAATTACAAAGAGGCTCTGAGCCTTCTCCCTTACGGAACATCATCCACCTCACGCCGTCAGGTTCTGAATGACCACCTCTCAGACGGTTCTGTTGCGCTGACTCAGCGTTACCGGAGAACCGGAAAGTACGAGGAAGCCCGTGAACTCCTCAATGAGGTGAAAAAAAATGATCCAGGCAGCCTAGTTGCTAAGAAAGGCCTTGAGTATCTGGATGATCCTATCCGTACAAACCCATCTTTAACTTACGAGCATACCAAGAATGTTGATAAGGTCCGCCGTCTCCTCTACAAGGGTGAAGGGTTCTTTGACCTCGGACTTTATGATAAGGCTGAGGAAGAGTTTAAGAATGTTATCCGTATTGACCCTTATAACAAGGCTGCTCGTCGCTGGATGGAGCGTTGTGCTGCGATTAAGTCTGATTACTATCGTGCCGCGTATGATCAGACTCGCGCAAAGATGCTAATGGAGGTCGACCGTGCTTGGGAACTTGCAGTTCCACCTCTCGGTTTAGGCCCTATTACCAGAGGGGTAACGACTCAAGATGGGATTGGAGAGCGCACCATCACTGCTAAACTAAATCAAATCATCCTTCCCGAACTTAGACTAAACAATAGCACCGTTGAAGAGGCTGTTGAATTCCTCAGACTTCGCTCAATAGAGCTCGATAATACGACCTTGGACGACTCCTCTAAAGGAATCAACTTTGTCGTCCGTACTCCTCAGGTTGTAGATGAGGGTGGTGCGGCTGCTGATGCTGGAGCTCTGGGAGCTGGGGATGACTTTGGTGCAGTCGCTGACCCGAATGCGACGCTGATTAAGAAACTGGACCTGAAAAATGTTCCTTTACGAGTTGCCCTACAATATATTTGTGATGCTGCTAAACTTCGCTTTAAGGTCGATGAGTTCGCGGTAACTCTTCTCCCTGTTGGAGATGGTGCGGACGCCGACATCGTGCAGCGTCGTTGGACAGTTCCTCCCACCTTTGAGACCTTCATCACCACAAGTGGCGATGGGGGTGGCGGTGGAACTGGTGATAGTGATCCTTTCGCAACTGGACCTGCTGGTGGAGGCGGAATTAAACCACGTGAAGACATTACGACCTTGCTGACCAAGAATGGGGTTTCCTTTGGACCTAATGCCTCTGCGAGTTTCTTAAAGAGTTCCTCTACCCTGATTGTAAGGAATACCCCGACTAATCTTGAGTTGATCGATGGAATCGTCAAAGCCGCCGAAAACGCGACGCCACGCCAGATTCGTGTAACCACAAAATTTGTCGAGGTCTCGCAAGAGAATGGTGAAGAACTGGGCTTCGACTGGATTGCGACTCCCTTCGGTTTCGGAAGTAATTACTTTCTCGGTGGTGGCACCGTCGGAAGTGGAGCTTCTCGGACCAACCAAGATTTCATCGGGACCGTAGACAGGGTGCAGATTCCAGGCATTCCAGCATCTCCTCAGCAGAACGTTTCAAACATCATCACTGCTGGAAATCGTAGTGGTGCTGCTGCAGTCAGTCAGAACAGTATTGATGCAATCTTGAATAACCCTCAGAGGACCGCAGCGGCCACAAGTGTGGCCCCAGGAATCCTTTCTTTAACTGGCCTCTTCAGTAGTGGACAGGTTCAGGTGATCATGCGTGGTCTTTCACAGAAACGAGGTGCAGACATCATGACTGCTCCGAGCATCGTGGCGCTTCCAGGACAAAATGCGACCATTGAGATCATCCGAGAGTTTATTTACCCCACTGAGTATGAACCACCTGAGCTTCCCAACCAGGTTGGATCCACGAACGGTGGTATCGGTGGTATCGGCGGCGGCGGTGGCGGCGGTGGTGGCTTCCCTGTGACTCCTGCGACCCCATCTGCCTTCGATACTAAAAACACGGGAGTTACTTTAGAGGTAGAAGCTCAGATCGACGGGAATGATAGTATCATCGACCTCCGTTTCACCCCAACAATCGTGGAATTTGAGGGCTTCATCAACTACGGGAGCCCGATCACCTCACCGGCTTCAGATGCCCTTGGTAACCCTGTCCAGATCGTCATCACCGAGAACCGGATCGAGATGCCAGTCTTCTCAGTGCGCCAAGTTAAAACCGGCCTGAATATTTATGACGGCTACACCGTGGCAGTTGGTGGACTGATGCGAGAGGATGTCCAGAGCGTCGAAGATAAAGTCCCCATTCTCGGGGACCTTCCCTTCATTGGTCGCCTCTTCCAGACTAAGGCTCAAAATCACATCAAGAGTAACCTCATTATTTTTGTGACTGCCGAGATTATTGATGCGACTGGCCGTCGAGTGAATGGGCAAGATCCAAGTGGTGTCCCCTCCACTCCTACCGTAGGAGGGCCTGTCGACCCTGTTGGAGTTCTCCCCGGGTTAGGACTTTAAAAACTTGTTAGTTGAATCATCTCAAGCGGGGCCTGCTAGTGCAGGTCCCGCTTTTCCTATGCTAGGAAGGAACCAATAAAACTCTTTTTGAATAAAGAAACCATGAGACTTTATGCGCTTACAGGAGGAATCGCTACAGGTAAATCGACCGCAGTAGAAATAATGCGCTGTTTAGATCCGCGGATCGTTTTTTTCGATTGTGATAAGTCAGTCAGAGATCTTCTTAAGCGTCCCGAAGTCTTGGCAGAGATTACCGATGTTCTAGGCGAGGGGGTCGTGAATAGTGCTGGGGAGCTAGAACGTGCACGATTAAGAGAATTGGTCTTTGGTGATCATAGAAAAAGAGAAGAACTAGAGGCCCTATTACACCCGAAAGTCAGAAAGGAATGTCTTGAGAAACGTGAAAAATGTTTTAAAAACTCCTCAACGACGACATTTATCGCTGATGTTCCACTCCTCTTTGAGAGTGGGTTCGACTTTGATCAAGATCTCAATCTCGTGGTGGCCACTTCTGAAGCCACGCAAAGAGATCGCCTCTTGGCAAGAAGTCACTTCGAAGAAAAAATAATCTCATCGATCCTTAATGCGCAGCTTCCGATTATGGAGAAAGTTCATAGAGGAGATATTGTCTTTTGGAATGAAGGCAGCAAAGTGGGCCTAAAAAAGCAACTGTCCCGTTTTTTATACCAATTAAAAATTTCATGACCGACGAGCAAGAGCCTACCAAGCCTATAGAAATCTCTGATGATCCCTCTGTGACTAAGGAGCCGAAGAAGACTGTAAAGAAAGCAGTAAAAAAGGGGGCAAAAAAAGTGGCTAAAAAGGCCGCAAAGAAAGTGGTGAAAAAGAAAAAAGCCACTAAAGGTGTCGACCCTGAACTAGAATTAGGTTTAGGAGAGGAATCGGTTGATGTGGAGGGGGAAGCCGTCATGGCAGCTCAGGCGGCTGAAGCTGCGATGGAGGCTGCTAAACAGGCCCAAGAAGCTGCTGAGCAAGCAGCACTTTTGGCTAAAGAAGCACGTAAAAAAGTAGCGGCTAAGAAAAAGGCCTTGAAGAAGAGTGGGCCGAGAAGAAAAGAAACGGCTGAGGATAAAAAACGGGAAACTCCAAAAGAGATTCTGACTGTAATTGAAGGCGGGGATTCAGATCAAAAGGAGGAGAAGCAATTAGAAAAGGGAGAACGGTCCCCGGAGCGGGAAGAAAGCCCAGCTCCACCGCCACCCGAGGTCCCAGTAGAAATTTCCTTAAACCAGTTTCGTGAAACTTCCTTGAGCGATCTCTATGATGAGGTGGAAAGGCTCCCAGTAAGGATCCCGAATCAGGTGACACGGGCACAACTTGTGTTCACCATAGTATCCTGCTATGCTACCCATGGGACAAGAGTTGTGGGAGAAGGCGTTTTAGCTTACTCAGGCGGGAATTTTGGGATGCTTCGTGATGAATTAAAGAGCTTCCGGAACTCACCTGATGATTTACACGTTCCTCTCGAATTGATTAAACAACATGACCTGCGTGAGGGCCAGCGGCTCAAGGTTCTTGTGAGAGAGGCCCGTCCACGAGATAAATACCTCTCAGCTCTAGAATTGATCGAAATCGAAGGAGTTGCTACTCATGAGTATGTTTCTCCGACCCACTTTGATGCATTGACCTCACTCTTTCCTGAGGAGCGATTTGTTCTTGAGGGAGAGAATGACGGAGAAGGGCTAGCGACTCGGGTCGTTGACTTAGTTGCCCCCCTTGGAAAAGGGCAAAGAGGTTTAATTGTGGCCCCACCGCGTGGAGGTAAGACGATCTTGCTTAAGCAGATTGCAAAAGCTATTCAGGTGAACGCACCCGAGGCTGAATTGGTCATTTTACTGCTCGATGAACGCCCTGAAGAGGTCACCGATTTTGAAGAAATGGTAGGGCAAAACGTTTTCGCTTCAACCTTTGACGAAGCTTCGAAAAGGCACGCAGAGGTTGCAAACTTGGTTTTGGAGCGGTCGAAGCGCCTCGTTGAAAAGGGGAATGATGTCGTCATTCTCCTTGATAGTTTAACTCGCCTTGCTCGGGGCTATAATAATGCATCTAAGGGAGGTCCGATTGGGTCAGGAGGGATTAGTCCTAAGGCGATTACAGAAACACGTAAGTTTTTTGGTGCTGCACGGAATGTGGAAGAAGGTGGGAGTTTGACCGTCTTAGCGACTTGTCTTATCGAGACTGAGAGTCGTATGGATGACGTCATATTTGAGGAACTCAAGGGGACCGGGAATATGGAAGTTCGTCTTGATCGTGAGCTTGCCGAGCAGCGGATTTACCCTGCAATTCATATCCCGCAGAGTGGAACCAGAAACGATGACCGGCTTTATCACCCAGATGAGCTAGCTCGGGTGCAAGAACTGCGCAGACACTTAGCAAGTTTACCCATCGGAGACGCGATTGATACCCTCTTACGTAATTTAGCGCGCACAAAAACAAATACTGAACTTCTTTTGCAGGGGATTCGCTAATTCCTTAATCAGCTTCCTGATTTTACGCTTGTCGTCCTAGTTTGTAGGTCGTTACAACTTCAGGCAGTGGATGCATGGTGATCGACCAAAGTTGCATTTGCATTTGCTTTATCTGAGCTCCCGATGTATCTACTATAGGAAGACACCTGCACCTTTTATCTCTAAAATGAAAATCGCCAAAACGACTGCCGCAGCACTCGGCCTCTTTACTCTCTCCGCTAGCGTAAGCCATGGTCAAGCAATCCTCACCTTTACTGACCTCAAAAACTTTAGGATGGTGGGGCCTTTTGAGTCTGAGTTTGAAGGTGGGGCCTTGGCTGTGAATCTCACTGACGGGTCTTTTAATTTTCTTCCTTGTGCCATGGCCTTAGCCAACGGTGCAATTATCGCCTCAGGGCTTTTTCCTAACTTTATCACTCCGCTTGTAGGCTGCCCAGCGGGAACGACTGGTCTCCTCTCCCAAACCACCTCTGATATTGACGGCGATGGGGTGAGAGATGCGGGAGGTTTCGTTTCGATCAGTCGGCCTATCCCTGCGATCCAAGTAGAGCCCTTTCAGACTTCTCTGATTTCTCTATTTTCAGCTCCGCCCTCTGATCTACCGAGGCCTCTTGGCGGGTTTTCGTGGGTTGATTCGAGCACGGTTGTCTTCTTTGACCTCGTGAATGATCCGCGTAATGGGCAGTCTTTTGAAATCACTTCCTATGATACGGTCCGCCCCTTTACACCTCTTGAGCTCGATCGTCAGCGGTCTGAAATCGTTCCTGGGAGTTACGTGTTTACCTTTCCTGTTCTTGGATCCACCCCAGCGGATCCCTCGGATTTTGCAATGAATATTGCCTTCCGGGAAATGGTTGAGGCTTTCCCTGGACCTGGTGGTCTAAGTGTGACTAGTAGCGGCATTAGCGTCGGGAATGATTTTAGGCTGACAAATGACGATCGCTGGGCAAATGGCGAAATGGAATTCGACCCCCGTATCGTCTCAGACTTCACTTGGGAAGGTTTCAACGGGCAGACCTTCTTTGCAGGTGATCGCCTTTTCTTCTCAATTAGAGATCGTTTTACTAATGCGATCCTCTTTCCTCCGTTTCCTCCTGGACAGGCGGCATCTTCCCAGCTTATCGCAGGAAATGGCCTGCCTATCGCGAATGGTTTTGAACTTGGACCTACCTTCTTCGGGCCTGGAGATAACATCATGGCTGAGCTAGAGTTCCGCCGGAATATCAGCGCGGGGAATACCATGGATACTTCAGTAAGATTTTTCCGATGGAACATCCGATTGATTGATAGCTTTGAAGGTTTTCAAACTCTAAATTTCCCTATTGGAGCCACTGATGATCAGATTGAGCCGCTCTTTGACTTCGATGGTGATGGCTTTACTAACTTGGAGGAGTTCGGGCTTCAAACCGACCCCCTTGATTCAGCCTCAGTTCCTAATCCAACTCCAACACTTGACCCTTTCACACAGCACTGTGAACTAACGGTTCCAAAACGCCCAGAAGTCGGGTCACGCCTCGTTTACACCATTGAATACACCCTAGACTTTGATGAATTTTTCACAATTGATAATGATGATCCCAATTTCTTCCTTGTCACTGATGACGAGGATGAAATTAGCGTTCTGAGCCGACGTCCTGCGTCTGAATTTCCATGTTTCACCCGAGTTCGGATATCGCTGAACTAAAGTATTTATAGTTACTCCACAGCGGTTCTCATATCTCCAGAAAATTTTATACCTACTCCAATTCTAATCGTAATGAAAAAGACATCCCTAACCCTTCTCTCCCTGTTGGCTCTCTCTGGCCCAGCTTTTGGACAAGTCGCGTCCGACTTAGTGGCCCCCAACGCAATCAATAACGGGTTTCACAACTTTATGGTGAATGGGACCTCAGCCCCCCTCAAGTTGTGCACCTACGAATTGTGCCATGAGGATGAAAACGGACTAGTCCAAGTCGACTTCGTAGCTACTGGATCTGCCGCTGCAGTGATCGCGCAGGCATCTGAAGCGGGTGCTAAGAAGCACCTTGTGTTTTATCCAGCCGGTAAAGAGGGGGATCCTGATCAGCGCCGAGTTTTAAGAAATCGTTACTTGGTGCGACTTGCTGAGGGAGCTAACCTCGAAGCGATTAAAAATCGCTGTGGGATGCAGTCGATTAAAATGTTCAGCGAGGGTTCAAATATTGCAATTTGTGAGGAGGAATCTTCAGGACGGGTTTTAAGTCAGTTAGTTAATGTTCTTAGTGATCCACAGATCAGTTCAGCTGAGCCAATTTTAGCGAGACGGCGTGATGTTAGGGTCGTCCCAACAGATCCTTTTTACGCGCCAAATACCTTTGCCGAGGTGAATAGTAACTACCAATGGTATCTTGATAATGAGGGTGTAAATGGTGGAGTGGCAAATATCGATATCAACGTTGAAGATGCGCTAGCCATAGTCACAGGGGCAGGGGTGACTGTCTCGATCGTTGATGAGGGAGTTGCGATTGACCATGAAGATCTTGTCCGTAACACCGCCGTTGGTCCACATCTTAATCTCTTTGGGGACGCCGAGCCTGACGATCCTGCAACCTTCGATCCCTTCGCAAGTCATGGAACCTCCGTTGCGGGCTTAATTGGGGCAGCTTTCAATAATGGTGAGGGGATGTCGGGAGTTGCTCCTGATGCAAACCTTTCAGGGATCCGCCTACTTCCTGGAGCGGACACCTCGGATCGCTTGATTGATGATCTCGAGGAGTCTCAGGCTCTTGGTTTTGCCCTCGATGAAATTGATATTTCGAACAATAGTTGGGGACCGCTGGACTCTACTCTCGATTTTGCTGGTCCAGGCCCTCTCGTTCTTGAAACTTTCCGAAATGGGGTAACAGCTGGCAGGGGCGGGCTAGGAACAATCTATGTTTGGTCAGGAGGAAATGGTGGAGATATCTTTGATCGTGTTGACTATGATGGTTACGCAAACTCGATGTATACGATCGCCGTCGGAGCTATTGATGATTCAGGTCGGAGGTCTGGATTCTCTGAAGAGGGTGCGAGTCTTGTTGTGACTGCACCATCAAGTGGTGGCTCCCAAGGTATCGTAACGACTGAATTCGGCACCGATTTCGATGCAGACGGTAATCTTATTCGAACTTCAGAATACACATACACATTTGGAGGAACTTCAGC
>CALFVL010000097.1 GCA_937928425.1 uncultured Verrucomicrobiales bacterium | reverse complement strand
AGGCGCCCGAAATGCAGGAATCGACTTCTACCACATCCATCCCTCCGCTGGCTCTTTCGTAGCTCTGGTAAAAAAGCTTTCGAGCCACGATTAGCACTTGCAAGCCCAAGCAATCTTCCTAATGGTCGCCGTCCACTGAGATAGAAATGCGTGGGTAGCTCAGTTGGTAGAGCAGTTGGCTTTTAACCAATTGGTCCTGGGTTCGAGTCCCAGTCTGCGTACTTCTTTCTTAATCCCTTAACTCACAAAGAATTAAGGGATTCTTGTTTCTGGTCTCGCTCGCCTTCATCGAGTTTGCTACGACGACGATCTTTCGATTGAGCTTCTCGACTTGTTTGATTCATCGCAGGCATCGCTTCAGTTCTTCGACCCCGTAGATGGTGGGCACGATCACCCAGTCGGCTTTCTCGATGGCTTGCTTCACGACAGGCTCATCGATTCCCGCCTTCCCATCGAAGACGACTCAAACATCTTCTGGGATCTCTGGAAGCTCGCTATCATTGCCAAGCTTAATGACCCGCTCTTTTGGCAAAAACTCATCGACCGAGCTGTCGATGTCATTGGTGATAATCCCAAAACCTTTCTCGTAGGCAATTGCATGAGAGAGCGTGGACTTCCCTTGCGAGCCCTTTGTCCCAACAATCGTGATTAACATGGGAACGTGGTTACATGGTAATATGGGAACCCCGTTACGGAGAAACCTTGGAACGGTGTTTCTCAGGAACTTCGTGACGGCGGAACCCCGTATCATTGGAACGTGGAAACAATGAAACCAAGGAACACCGACACTACGGAACGTGGTTACCTCTTAAGGATATGGAAAAATCCGGATTCTCCAAATCTCGTTTACACCCAGCCGGACAAGACGGGGAGTAGCGGCGTATGAATCAGGAGAAGCCATGATGACGACTATCCAACGAACCGAGAAAGCGAGCCCACTCGAAAAGTTTATCGTCCTCGCCGGAGACCTCGACCAACTCCGCAGCAGGGTAGAGCAAATCACCCAAACCGAGCAGTCCATCGACGACCTCTGCGACACCCTCGAAGTCGAGGAGCTAGGCAAGCGATACGGAGTCTCACTCGAAACCATGCGCAAACGCCTAAAACAAGCTGGTGGCCAAGTCTTCAAAATAGGGAAGAAGCACGTCATCCGAAAAATCCGCTTTCTTGAGGTTTTGGAAGCACTGGAATCCCAATAAGGAATTCCAGTGCATTCCAATTCGACGATATGACTAGTGGTCGCAGGTGCAGGCGTATTCGAGATAGTCGCAGCTTGGGCAGTCGCGGAGGTTTAGGTTGAACTTTGAGCGGACTTTTTTGGCGTCTGGTTTAGTCTTGATGGTGACGACGACCGGGAAGTCGTTGCCTTCGGGAAAGGCTATGTCGGAGATGAGGGAATCACCTTTTTTGGTAAACTTCATCTTGATGGGGTTCTTGCGATCACCAGCGATAACGCTGACTTCCTGCTCGCCGAGTGGAAGTGCTTTTCCGTGGTCATCGACGACGGTGATTTTCACTTTGCGATCCTTCATGATAAAGAACTCAAGGTGGGGCTCGGCTTCGGTGAGGATGCGGCCTCCGTTTGGTCCAGCAAGTTTGCCGTGATCGTGGCCTTCATGTGGGTCTTTTGCTTTCTCTTCTTTTTTCTCCTTATGATCCCCGTGGTTGTCCGCGTAGGCGAATGGGGTAGCGATGAGGGCGATGGCGGATACTGCGAGTAGCAGGATGTTTTTTGTTTTCATGATTCTAGTATTTGTTTTTGGGTTGCTGATTAAGAACAGGCGGCGGCATTGAGCCGGAGGGCCTTTTCTGAGGATTTACGACAGAAAGCGTAGAAGAGCGCGGGAGTGACAAGCAAGCCGAGCAAGGTCGAGCTGATGAGTCCTCCGACGATAACGATGGCGACAGGATTAAGGATTTCCTTGCCCGGTTCATCGGCTGCGATGACGAGCGGGACGAGTGCAAGTCCAGCCGAGACGGCGGTCATGAGAATGGGAACGAGGCGTTCCTCGGTGCCACGGACAACCATGTCTGCGGTGAACTTTTCCCCCTCATGCTTCATCAAGTGCAGGTAGTGTGAGATGAGCATGATGTTATTTCGTGCCGCGATGCCGCCTACGGCGATGAAGCCGACCAGCGTGGCGATGCTAATATTGTTCAAGGTCATGCCCGTGTAGAGAATACCGCCGACGAGTGAGACGGGCAGAATGGTCAGAACGAGCGCAACGAAGCCAAAGCTCTTGAAGAAGGAGTGCAGTAGGAAAATGATGACGACGATGATGAGTGCGGAGCTGAGCGCGATGGTTCTCGCTGCTTCCTTCTGCGCGACGTATTCGCCCTCATAGGAAATACTATATCCCTCGGGGAGTTTGACTTTTTCAGTGACTTCCGCTCTGAGCTGATCAACAGCGGCGATGAGATCTGGGTTGCTAGGATTGATACCCACGACGAAGCGGCGGCGGAGGTTTTCGCGTTTGATTGTATTCGGCCCGCTGGCCATGCGGATGTGCGCGACGGTATCGAGAGGTATGAGGGTCTCGGCCTTGGTATCGATGTAGAGATCCTTGAGGCGTTCGGGGTTTTCCCGCCATTCCTTCGGCAGGCGCACGACGAGATCGTAGACGCGCACGCCTTCATAGATTTCAGCAACTTCCTCGCCACCCATGAGGGCGGAAAGCTCTTCGGTGAGGCTTGCCGGTGTGACGGCGTAGGCGGCAGCGCGGTCGATCTTGGGCTCGATACGGAGTTGCGGGACGCTGGCCTGCTGCTCGACGGTGGCTTCCTCCATGCCAGGGATGCCTCGGGCAACATCGGCGATTTCATTGCCAAGGCGGCGGAGTTCATCGAGATCCGGGCCGAAGATTTTTACTGCAACCTTAGAGGACACTCCGCTGAGCATGTGGCCGATACGATCGGCAAGCGGGCCGCTCATGGCGCTAAAGGTGCCGGGGATATCCTTCATGGTGGCGCGGATATCGGCTAGGATTTCGGCGCGTTCTCGGGTCGTGTCTTCTTGAAACTCAACATCGAACTCTACAGTCGAGACTGGAACGACATGGTCGCCGCGCTCTGCACGGCCTGCACGATAGGACACAGTCTTGATGCCGGGTATTTCTAAAAGACGCTCAACGGCCACATCGGACATCTCGGCAGTTGTTTTCAGTGAGGTTCCCGGGCTCATTGTGGTGGCGATGACAGCTGTTGGTTCGCGAAATGGTGGGAGGAAATTTCTCCCCATCGCGGAATACTCCAGCCAAGCAAAGACGATGAGCGCGCCGGTGACGGCAATCACAAGGAGAGGTTGAGCCAGGGCAAAGCGGAGCCAAGTGGCGCGGAAACCTGCCTTCAGCCAGCGGACGAGGATGAAGTCCTTGTGCTCTTTCCCCGCTTGCGGGTTTAGCAGAAATGAGCTGAGAACCGGGATGACCGTGAGGGAAACGATGAAGGATGCGGCCATGCTCACGATGGTCGCGATGGCGATGGGTGTGAACAGCTTCCCCTCCACTCCGCTAAGTGCCATGAGTGGGAGAAATACTAGAATAATAAGAATTGTCGCATAGAGGATGGATGATCGAACCTCACTGGAAGCGCGTGCGATGACTTCGATTTTCGGAAGCGGTTCTTTTAGGGAGGCGTTTTCGCGCAGGCGGCGAAAGACGTTTTCTACATCTACGATAGCATCGTCCACAACCATGCCGACGGCAACGGCGAGACCACCGAGGGTCATCGAGTTCACGGTGAGTCCGAATAAATCGAAGACCAGCAGAGTCATCGCCAGAGAGAGTGGAATCGCAGTGAGAGTGATGGCCGTGATACGGACATTGAGTAAAAAGAGAAAGAGGATAAGAGCCACCATGATCGCCCCATCACGCAGGGCCTCGATGAGGTTATCAATGGACAGATTGATGAAGTCTTCCTGCCGATAAAGGGGGATGAGTTCGGTGCCCCCTGGGAGGGAGACGCGGAGTTCTTCCAAAGCTTGATCGACTTCTTTGGTCAGGGCGATGGAGTCGAATCCAGGAGCTTTTCGGACGGAAATGATGACGCCGCGACTGCCGAGTTCGCCGTCTTCATTTTTCTCGCCATCAGCGATACCGAAGCCTGCGTCTCCACGCATCGGCTCGATGTCCCAGACGACATCTGCGACGTCGCGGATTTGGATGGAGCGGTCATTTCGCTGGGTGATGACGGTCGCTCCGATGACTTCCGGAGACGAGGACATGGCGAGATTTCTCACCATGATTTCTTGCGCGCGTTCGGTGAGGAATCCGCCAGTCGTGTTTTTCACAGCTTCTGCCGCTGCGTCGCGGAGCTGCTCGAAGGTGATCTGATAAAGGCGCATCCGCTCGGGGTCGGGCTGGACTTGCAGCTGCTTTACCCCACCGCCCATGGAGAGAACTTCGGCAATGCCCGGGATGGACTGGATGCGGCGGGCAACGGTCCACTCCGAGATGACCCGGAGGTCACGCGGTGAGGTTTGGTCGGTGTGATCGCGCAGGCCGATGAGCATGATATCGCCCATGAGCGAGGAGACCGGTGTCATGTAGGGAGTGATGCCCTCGGGCATTTCTCCAGTGACTCCGATGAGTCGTTCCTGCACGAATTGGCGGGCCTTGTAGATATCGGTCCCCCAGTCGAATTCGATGAAAACGAGAGAAAGGCCGATGTCATTCACGGTGCGGATACGGTCCACGCCAGTGACTCCACCGAGGGAGTTTTCTAAAGGGATGGAGATGAGCGTTTCGACTTCTTCCGGTGAGTAACCACTCGCTTCTGTAAGAAGAGTGACAGTTGGCTTAGTGAGGTCTGGCAGAACATCGACGGGCGTCTGCGTGGCCTGACGAACACCGAGAACCAAGATGAGCACTGCCACTATGAGGACGAGCCCACGCTGCGCGAGCGAGAAGCGGATGAGGGCATTAAGCATGAGACGAGCCCTCCTTTCTCCGCTTATTTAGGAGCTGTTGCAGGGCGATGAGAAATGCGAGCGTGATACCAACGGCATAGTAAATAAGCCATTTAGGAACATGAGCATCGTGGTGATCGTGGCCGTGATCACCGGCTTGTTCTTCAGCAGCTTTTTGCTCCGGAGTCATTTCCGAGCCATCTTCGTTGTGCTCGTGGCCGTGGGCCGCATCCAGGGCTTCCTTGAGCGAGAGGCCACCGCCGCTACCAGCATAGCCAAGGGCATAAGAACCACGCGTTACGACTTCATCGCCAGGAAAAAGCCCTTCTAACACCTCGACCCAACCACCGCTGCTGGCACCAAGAACGACGGGAGCTTTGACGAAAGCATTCTCTAGCTCGAAGTCCTTAACGTAGACGACCCGTGATGATGGGTCGCCTTGGATAGAACTTTCCGGCACGGCCATGATGTCTTCGCGGGTGGAAATGATGATATTGAGCTCGGCTCGCATGCCGGGACTGAGACGCCCGGTCGGATTGGGCAGTTCGAAAATACCGTGAATCGAGCCAGCCGTCGCATCGGCTTCTACTCCGAAGCGCAGAAGTGTTGCGGTGACAGGATCGCCTGCAAGAGCAGGAAAACTCACTTCGGCCTTGGTGCCTTCTTTGATCTTGGCAGCGCGTTGCTCAGGGATCTCAGCGGTGACCCACATCACAGTGCGGTCAGCGATCGTGAGCAAGGCATCGTCCGGGCTAACAGGTTTCCCTTCCATGACATTTGCCTCAGTGACGACACCATCACGCAGTGCCTTGAGAGAAATGACGGGAGGAGGATTTCCGGGCTGGCGGCTTTCGACTTCGACCAAGGTTTCCCCACGTTCGACTCGATCTCCGATGCGTGTGTTAACCTTTACAGCGCGACCGGGGATGCGTGAAGAAATGGCATAGCCACGTCCGGGAACATCTTCGACACGGCCAATGGCAAAGACGGATTCATTGAAGGCCCGCTCTTCGACCTCGATGGTTTCGAGCCGGAGATTTTTCACGCCCATCTCATTGAGAATGATGGTGTTTGCGATGCGCTCGGGATCGATGGCTTCCTCGGCGTGAAGCGGAGTTAGGCAGAGAAGTGAGAGGAGAAAAAATGATGATGCTTTCATCGGATTTAAAAAGTGTGTGGGTGAGGTTTAGCCATTGGTCGCAGTGAGGTAGCGCGAGCGGGCATTGTGAAAATTCTGGCGGGCTTCGAGAATGGTGAGTTTGAGCGAAAGCTCCTGCTCACGAGCACGAAGGACATCCTGCAGCGGCACTTGGCCGTTTTGATAGGCAGCGCGGACTTGGGCGAGATTCTGACGTGCTTTGGGAATGAGATCTTGATCAATCCGTTGTGCGAGTTTCTGCCATTGAGCCATTTCGCCGTAGGCAGCTCGGACTTCGGCAGTGATGGATTTCCGGAGGGCTAGAGTTGTGAGGTCGAGACGATCTCGCTCCGCATGAGCCTCGCGCAGAGCACCGGGAGTTTTCGGATCTCTTCCCAGAGGCATACTGAAGCGGACGCCTGCGATGGCCTCAAATTCGCTTCCTTCGGGTTCGTCCTCTACTCGTCCGAGTCCGGCAAAAACGCCAAGGTCATAATCGGGAATACTCTCTGCCTGTGTGAGAAGAATGTTTTCACTGGCAGATTTCGCACGGAGTCTAGTGGCCACTAGATCCGGTCTATTCTGAGGCACACTGACCATCATCGGTGGCAGGCTTGTCGGAGGAAGAGTGCCCGCGACAGACAGTGCCGTTTCCGGATTGAGGCCAAGGACTGGTTTCAACTTGGCCTCTGCAAGGTCGATTTGAATCTGGATTTGCTCAGTCTTCGTCTGGATGCGAGTCACCTCGATTTCAGCCGTAGGAGACTCTAACAAGGACGCTTCACCACGCTCCGCCGCCTCGTTGATAAAATTGGCGAGTTCTTGCGCATTTTTCGACTGCTTTTGCAGTAGGGCTTTCTCTTCTCTGAGAGCAAGGATCTCAATCAACTGTTCGCGAGCTTCGCCGACTAGGAGTCGCTCGGCATCGGCGACTTCGGCACGAGCGGCTTCCACAAGAATTGCGGAGACTCGTTTTTCAAGAAGCAGTCGGTTTGTTCTGGGAAAGCTGCGAGAGATACCCGCCGTCAGGAAGGGCTCGCGCAGACTCGCAGTGGTTTCAAATTCCACTTCCACGGTGGGATTTGATCTCAAGCCAGCCTTCTGCAAACGCCCTTGAGCGGCATCGATTAGCTTTCGAGCGGCAGCAAGATTCGGGTTATTCCGCTGCACGAAGCTGCGGAGGTTCGACAAAGTGAGAGCAACGTTTCCATTGTCAATATAGCCCACGTTTTCGACAGCGATCTTCTTCGCTGAAGGTTTAACGGGAACAATTGGAAACTGGGTTGTCTGGGAGGAGCAAGAAACTGCTAGAAAAAGAGTAGGTAAAAAATAGAATAAGGCTTTCATGCCGGTAGCTGTTGAATGTGACCACAAGTGCCTCTCACCGATCATCGGCGGGGCAGGTTCATCAATTCATCACGGCACACACGCGGTGCCGTGGAGCTACGGGCATCAAAGCCTCATTACGCCAAAACGGAGATACACCGGAAGATCCGGCGGCGGTCTGGCAAAGTCGGAAGGAACAATCTGATTCCTGGGGCGAAAAAGATTCTCTGTAGAGAAAGCGGCAAACGATTCGAAGACACCTTCGTCCGACGACGAATGATCGCTTTCCGATGTGGCACGGACAAAGTCATCCACCTCTAAGTCGATTTCCAAATGCTGGTCTTCGCACGGCTCCTGCCCATCAGAGCAATCTGAAGGAGTCTCCTCTTCATGGGAGTGTGAACACTCCGAATGTCCTTCAACCTCATGCTGGCCAACGAAAATCTCCGTCGTGCTTTCGCAAAAGCCTACCGCTGACACCTGAGTGAGTGTCACGAACAGCATTGCGAAGAATGCAACCAGAGATGTAAGGCGCTTTGCGATAACAGTAGTTTTAGCCTTTAGCGACACAGGTCAAACGATTTGTTCATCGAGGAGTAGTAAAGGCAGAAAGTAGGAGGGAAGCTAGCTCGAGAGCTTTTAAAAGAAGTGCCCAATAAGTGCCTGAAAAAATGCCCAGAAAAACACATGATTTTCCTGAACTTTTCGAATTTCAGCGATTTTTTATGATCGTAACCCATTGATAATCAGTAGATAATTTGACTTTTAACCAATTGGTCCTGGGTTCGAGTCCCAGTCTGCGTACCATTTTCTAAACCGTGAAAGCCTAAGGGGTTTCACGGTTTTTTTGCCTCCGGGAAGTCGAAAAGGGTAACATAGTGGGATCAGTTTATGACGTTCCATGAGGTTTTGGAATTCCTTTAGCGTCCTCGGCGCTAACGCTTCCACGCTCACCGGATCGGGGGGAGAGGACAACGGTCATGTGATGCTTTTTCGATCGATTCGCTGATTTAGGAGAGGTCCACGTTACCTATGTAGATGGCTACCATACTTGCGTCTCGCAGTTTCTAGTGTTTCCTGAATTTCCCCGCCTGGTTTTTTCTAAGAAAGACGAATGTCGGGTCACTTTCGATTTAAGGGACATTTTCAGCGCATTACTCCAGCTAGATTTTTACGAGATCAGCTTTTTATTGGAAACACTGGAAAGATGTCTGTTTCCCGAATTTTAATCGT
>CALFVL010000096.1 GCA_937928425.1 uncultured Verrucomicrobiales bacterium | reverse complement strand
TTAGCTGCCTTATTGGTAAAGGTTAAGAGAAGGAGGTTTTTTGGGTCAACGCCCTGATCGAGGAGATAAGCTACCCGGTAAGTCAAAGTGCGCGTTTTCCCAGAACCCGCCCCTGCAATGACGAGGGAGGGGCCAGGCCTAGAACTCACGGCCGCATACTGCTGCTCATTAAGCTCAGCTTGGTAGTCGATCCCTGAGACGCCCTTCCGCGCTCCCTTCTTCAGTTGATACTGGCGGCTCATGAATGATCAGCCTCCTCGACAGATGCTCCCCCATCAACTTGCTTGGTGAAGTTCTGAAACCTCTTCAATTCCTCTTTCACCACAGGAAGAAGGAAGTAAAGACCGATGAGATTTGGTAAGACCATCGCAAAGTACATCGCATCTGAAAGCAGTAAGACATTACTCAGTGATGCTGCCGCTCCGACCACCACTGAGAGGCAGAAGAAGATTTTAAATACTAAAAGGGCGATGGCGTTACCATTCACGAGAAAGCTCAAGGCCTGCTCCCCGTAGTAATACCAACAAATCATGGTTGAAAATGCGAAGAGGACGACAGCCACCGTCAGCACATAAGGGAACCATGAAATCACGGACCCAAAGGAACGAGAAGTGAGCCAGATTCCTCCTCCCCACCCCGTCCGGTCAACGAGCTGAGGCGCTTGCACAAAGCCCTCTTCGTTAAATTCTGTGAGTTTCACAAAGACCCAGTCCTTTCCTTCATCTTCAGCACTCTTCAAGGATGAGCTCACCACTCCAGCCCGAGGATCCTCTTCACCAAGCGATAACACCTTGACCAAGCTATCATTCGGAACTTCTAGAATGACCTTCGCTTCTTGGCTGGGCTCAGCATGGAGCATTAAGGCGCCCTGCGTGCTCGCATCTGCTTTCCAAACTCCCGTCGTCACGATCACCAGTGCCGACATTAGGCAGATCACTACGGTATCAATAAATGGCTCTAAGAGAGCAACCACCCCTTCACTTGCAGGGCGGCGCGTCTTCACCGCGGCGTGTGCAATCGCCGCTGAGCCTAAGCCCGCCTCGTTCGAGAAGACACCTCTTTTAATTCCTTGGATTAAACCACCGATAAACCCACCTAAGGCCGCTTGCCCTGAAAACGCATCCTCAATAATCACACCTAAAGCTGCGGGAATTTCAGTAAAGTGGCCTGCTAAAACGACTAAGCAAGCTAAGACATAAACAATGGTCATGATCGGAACCAAAAAAGTGGTCACCTTAGCAATCGACTTAATTCCCCCGATGATGACTGAGCCCACGATTAGCGCCACGAGCAGTCCAAAAAGCCACTTCTTATCCTCAGGAAGATGGAAAGTTTCTACGACCTGAGCGGTCGACTGGTTAATCTGGAACATATTCCCCGCCCCGATCGCTCCGCCTACACAAGCGACGGCAAAAAACACCGCTAAGACCTTGCCAAAAAATGGCCATCCCCGCTCTGAGAGTCCCTTAGTCAAGTAGAGCATTCCCCCACCAGAGACCTTACCCTTATCATCGATTGTGCGGTATTTTACTCCTAGGGTGCATTCCGTGAATTTTGAAGTCATTCCCATAAACCCCATGACCACCATCCAAAAAACGGCACCCGGCCCGCCCAGACCAATCGCTACGGCCACCCCCGCGATATTACCTAGACCCACCGTAGCAGAAAGGGCAGTAGAGAGGGCCTGAAAGTGGGTGATCTGCCCCGGATCATCCTTAGAACTGTATTTCCCCCTTACTGTATTAATGGCTAATCGAAATGAGCGGAGATTAATGAACTTAAAATAAAGTGTCAGGAAAAGAGCCGTCCCAGCTAAAAGAACTAAAACTACGGGAATACTCTGATCTTCTCCAAGAGGAACACTATAAAATACGATCTGATCAGCGGTCCTAGCAATTGGCTCTAAAAAACCATCAAACTTTTCTGTGATGGTCTGATTATCTAGAGGTTCTTGGCTAAAGGCAGGAGCTGGGAGCACTAAGCACAAGAAAACGAAAAGAAGGTGTAATTTCATCTTATAGGTGATGCTAGCCAGCACCTCAGCCAGAACAAGCATGATTGAGAAGTTTACTAGCAGAGCTATCTTTAGGCCCCTTTTATCGTCTATCCTTCGGTGGAGCATAAAAAAATCCACTCAGATCACTCTGAGTGGATTAGAAAAAATAAACGAAAGGTGACTTCTGCTTATGGAAGCAGATTCACAGCGCGAGCTCTCTTGATCTCACGAGTGATCGCACGATGCATTTTGGCTGAAACACCAGTCACTTTACGAGGTAAGATCCGCCCAGTTTCAGTCGTGAACTTTGAAAGAACTTCAGGGTTCTGGTAGTTAATCTTCTCAAACGGGAGGTCGAGACGCTTGGTGGTCATCGACTTATTGTGCTTACGGAAATTAATCCGGCGCTGGATGGTCTTAGGCTCAGACATAGTAAATTTAGTGAATGGAGAAAGGATTAGCGGAGCTCGCGGTGCAGAGTGCGGCGCTTTAAGAAAGGATTATACTTCTTCTTCTCAAGACGGCCTGGCGTGTTAAGGCTCTTTTTATTACGGGTGCTAGTGTAGCGGGAAGTGGGCTTGCCCTCGGCCTTCGCCTCAGTGCATTCCAGAATTATAATGTCGCGTGGCATAATCTTAAAAAGTCAGAAATCGGGACGCGGAAGCTATGAAAATCCCTCCTATCGTCAAGGCAAAAGCGAGGAAAGTTCCCAAGCTCAGTGAAACGAAAAAATCGTTGATCTTCACTGGCTTCCTGAGCAGACTCCTCGCGAGCGAAGATGATCGGCGAATTTCCTGCCGCAGTCTTCATTTCTTTTTTTGAAAAGTTCTTGATCCCTCACCGAGGTGCTTCTGGCGAATGAGCCATGCGAGGAATTTCTCAAAACTTCCCCAATGCTGCGTTCTGAGTTGGCTGGGAAGAATCAGAATAATTTTGATTCACCTACTCCTCTTCTCTCATTTGCACCGCTTTCTCAATTTGCTATTTTTATATGACCCCACCCGATTCTGACTCCGTTAATCAAGGAGGCTCACACACTACTGGTGACTCTGATGGACGCCGCCGTAACCGCAGCCGCAATCGTAACAACCGTAGCCGTGGGCGCGGCCGTGGTAATGGTGGGAGCGGAGGGCAAAAGCAGGGCCGCGTGCGGGGCTACGGGCCACGTGATCGGGATAACTACCGAGAGGATAGTCGAGAAGAACGTAAACCATTTGAATTCACTGGAGAACCTATCGGAGTGGAAGGACTTTTCGAAATCGCCCCAAAGGGCTTCGGCTTCCTGCGGAAAGCTGAGCAAAATTTCGAACAGCACAAGGAAGATGTCTTTGTTCCGCCTGATCTCACTCGTAAATATGGTCTACGCCCCGGTGT
>CALFVL010000095.1 GCA_937928425.1 uncultured Verrucomicrobiales bacterium | reverse complement strand
AAGAAAAATGGCGGAGAGGGAAGGAATTGAACCCACCAAGGACAGATTGCCCTTCAACGGTTTTGAAAACCGCGGCGACCACCAGGCACGCAGCACTCTCCAGAAAGAGTGTGGGCGAGAAAGTGCGAAGCGTCAAACGATTGAGTAGGGCTTTCTTAGATTTTTCTTAAAGTCTGCATCCGCTGTCGAAGTTTAGAAAATTAGGATCTAAGAGCTAATCTAGAGTCATAAGAAAAGGGACGGGAGGTGATAAGTTCAATAGTCTTAAAATCAGGGTGGAGGGGATTGAGAAGAATGTTTTTCTCTTCACGAATGATCGCTGAGGGAACGTAAACGCCTGCCGTTTTAGCGGCGAGGAGCCAGTCATCTCCCTGCTCCATCGAGGCCAAGCTGGCTGGTTGGTCCTGCCAGCCGTCACTTTGCCATAATTCTCCCCCGATCAGTTCTCTGGGGATTCGCACGGTCATGAGCACTCTTGGAACGCGGCGAGAAGCAGGTGTGGTAAGGTGAACGAGCTGCTCAAGAGCCGAGAGGGCCCGGCTTGTAGATAAATAAATCACGGGGCGGCCGGGGGAGTTCCAACGTCCACCATAGAGTCGCGCACCTTCACCAGAAAGAGCCGAGGATGCCCACTGGGGAGCGACAAGCCGGTAAGCTAGGACGTGAGGTTCCTCAGGATCTCCGCTTAGGTTAAAAGAGGCCATGCTCCATTCTACCTAGGAGGTTCTCTACTTCACGGGCGCCAAACTCCGTGTCTGCGTACTTTAGAGGGGCTTCATCTGCGGTTCCCGGATTCTCAGTCTTTAGCCATTCCCGGGCAGTTTCTTCATCTCCAAAAACCCCGTAAGCAATGCCGACAAGACGAGTGAAACGGACCAAGCGTTCACTCTCAGGCTGTGAGAGCTGGCGTGATTTTTTACGGCGATGAAGAGTGGCATTTGACATTCCAAGGTAGAGGCCTAGCTCTTCCTCTGGAATCGCCAAAAGATCACGGAGGGCGTGGAATTCTCTGATGTAGAGCCCTTCACGGATTCTTTCGACGATCGGAGTCTGTCGCTCCATCGTAGGCTCAGCTAGGACATTTTCCATCACTGCTTCAGGCTCTCCATCAGGCCAGTGCCTCGGAAAGAAAAAATGGGTGAGAGGCTTATCACTGTATGTCATGGGGATAAGCCTAGCTAAGGCTCGTAAAGAGTCAATACATAATTAGTAATGAGTCACTACAAAGTTAGTGAAAATCGTGTGAGTCGCTCGCGAGTTGATTAGAGAGTCCTAGTGCCTGAATCGACTCGACGTAGATACAGGTCTGTCCTCCCTCGGTGATTTGCAGACGTCCTTGCACGAGAAGGAAGGCCTCACTGGTGATAGTAAGTTTATATTGGTGGAAGGTTTTACGAGGGATGAAAAGGTTCGCGATGCCGAATTCATCTTCTAAAGAAATGAAGCAGTGCCCCTTTGCCGTCCCTGGTCGTTGACGGCAGATGACCATCCCTGCAATCTGGACTGGGCTGCCGTGGAGCATCCCCGCGAGACTCGTGGAAGTGGGAAGCTCTCGCCCACTTTTCTGCCGCCAGAGACGCATAGGATGAGGGCCACTCGAGGCTCCCTGAAGCGTGAAGTCAGTCTCCAGTCGCTCGCTCGGAGTCATCATTCCTAGCACCTCTTCCTGAGAAGAGTGATTCGCGAAAAGATCATCTGGCGGGACTTGTTCAGCCTGCCACAGCGCGTCTCGGCGGTGACTAATTTCAGGGAAATCATTGAGAGCACCAGATGATGCAAGGATACGCCGTTCCTTCGCATTCGGGTGGACTCGGCGTAGGAAATCCGCCAGCGAGCTGAAGTGTGATTTGGAACGTTCTTCGATGAGTCGCTCTTTACTGTCTAGACGCAGGCCTTTTAAGCGGTCTAGGCCAAGGCGGAGATAATCATCACTGATAACCTCAGTAGTCATCTGGGAGTGTAGGACCGAGACGGGCTTACAGCGGACTCCGTGGCGTTTGGCATCTTGCAGGAGGGTATTGACCGAGTAGAAGCCCATCGGCTGGTTATTTACTAAACCACAATAGAATTCCGCTGGTCGGTGAACTTTAAGCCAGCACGAGGCGTAGGCGATGAGGGCAAAGGAGATGGCGTGAGACTCTGGGAAGCCATAAAGCGCAAAAGATCCGATTGAATCAATCACGCCCTGCTGGACTTCTGGCGAGACGCCCCGCTCCTGCATCCGGAGTTTTAGCTTCTCCACGATGGCCTGCATGCGCTCGTCCGACTTTTTAAAGGACATCGCCTTACGGAGAAAATCGGCTTCTACTCCTGTGAAGTCGGCGATCACCATGGCCATCCGAAGGACCTGCTCTTGAAAGAGAGGAACTCCAAGAGTGCGCTTTAAAATAGGCTCAAATGCAGGGTGGAGGTATTCAATGCCCTCTTTTCCGGTGCGGCGATTCAGATAAGGATGGACCAAGTCACCCACGATGGGCCCGGGGCGGATGATGGCGACCTCGATCGCTAAATCATAAAACTTACGGGGCTGCATGATCGGTAGAGTGGCCATCTGTGCACGCGATTCCACTTGGAAGGTGCCAATGGTATCAGCCCGGCAGAGGAGGTCATAAACTGCTGGATCGTCCTTTGGTATTTTAGCGAGATCGACTGGGTGGCCCCGTCGCTCGCAGATTTTAAGACTATCTTCCATCGCAGCGAGCATGCCTAGGCCGAGGAGGTCCACCTTAACGATGCCGAGATCTTCGCAATCGTCCTTATCCCACTGGAGAACGGTTCGCTGGTCCATCGCCGCTGGCTGAAGAGGGACGATGTGATCTAAGCCGCCATCACAAAAGACCATTCCCCCAGAGTGCTGTCCTAGGTGGCGCGGGCAATGGAGGATGTTTTGATAGAGTTGGAGGAGTGGGGTGAAGCGGGGATGGGAGCTAGGAATACCTGAGCGCTCGATCGTGCTGCTAAGTTCCATGACCCGGTCAGATGGGTAATATCGGCTCATGGAAAGCTCCTCTTGGGCGTGGTCTTGCACCTTAGGAGAAGCGCAGAGGTCAGAGAAGCGGCTCGCGATGGAATCGGGAAATCCGAGGATCTTTGACATCTCACGGAAGGCAGAACGTGGCTTATAGGTGATGACGTTTGCCGTCATAGCGGCCCCGTATGGAGCATACTTCTCGTAGAGGTACTGGATGACGGCTTCCCGCCGCTCACCGGATGGGAAGTCAATGTCGATGTCTGGCCATGATTGGCGATTTTCTGAAAGGAAGCGCTCAAAGAGTAAACCGCTTTCGACCGGGTCCACACTTGTCAGGCCGAGAACATAACAAATCAGAGAATTCGCCGCTGATCCGCGACCTTGACAAAGAATCCCTTGTGAGCGAGCGAAGCGGACAAGGTCCCAGACGATGAGGAAGTATCCTGAGAATCCTAAGTGCTCGATCGTTGCTAGCTCTTTGGCGATTTTTTGGCGATGCGCGGTGCTGACTGTTTTGAAGCGTTTTTTTAGCCCTTTTTCCACGAGGTGGTGCAGATACTGATTCTGTTGAGAACCTGTTAATAAGTCACCATTACTGGGATCGCGGTAACTCGGGAAGCGGTAGCCTAAGTTACTGAGGGAAAAGTCACTACATTCTTCAGCGAGGGCTTGAGCATTTGAAGTTTCCTGCGAGTAACCTGTGAATAAGTCTTGGATTTCCCGTGGAGACTTCAGGTGTTTCTCTCCATTGCTTTCTAGCAAACGCCCTGCTTCATCGAGGGATGTCTTTTCCCGTAGACAGGTGAAGGCATCTGCAAGAAGACGGTCACTGCGTTGTGAATAAGTTGGAGCGTTGCTGGCGATGATGGGAATCTTCAAAAATGAAGCGAGGTCACGGAGTTGCTGATTTATTTTCTGCTCTCCTCGGCGTGAGTGGTGAGAGACCGCAATAGAAAGGTTTTTAGGGCCAAATTGAGCCAGTAAGTGCCGCGTGGTGCTGAGCAGATTTTCTTTGCTAGGTTTAAGAAGAGAGTCGCGTGAGAGGATGGCGTGATTTCCCGAGAGGTCGTGCTCTTCTAACTTATTTACATCTTGTTCACAGTGGATTTTGGTAAGAAAACGGGAGAGGTTTTGGTAACCATGGCGGGATTTGCTGAGAATGCTGAGGTGGTGAATTTGAGAAATGGACTCAAGGGTGGTTCCGGTGATTGCGTGGATGTGGTTTTTTTTGGCGGCGGCATGGGCCCGTGCTGAACCGTAAAAGCCCATGTGGTCTACGAGGGCTAGGGATTTATGCCCTTGTTCGGCAGCTCGGGCGAAGAGGGCTTCTGGGGAAGAACTTCCTCGCAGGAAGGAGAAGTGTGATTTAGCGAGGAGTTCCATCTAGGAAGAGGAGTTAGAATAGTCTAAGTGGTCAGATGATTCGTGAAGGAAAAGCTGAATGAGGAATTGGAGAGCTGAGAGCTGAGCTTAAAATTTGTGACTGTGTGTGCCTGTTTCCTTAGCTGAGTGGGGTGTAGAAATTCATCTTAGGTGGGCGAAGAAAGCCGATCAGAGACTGACCAGAGCTCTGTGCGAAGCTGATCGCTAGGGAGGAGGGCGCGGAGATGCCGGCGACGAGGGGAAGACGAGCAGCGAGGGCCTTTTGCATGAGCTCGAAGGAGATGCGCCCAGAGACGAGCAGGAAGCAGTGAGAAAAGTCGAGGGATAAAGTCAGGCCCTCTCCGATCGCTTTATCGAGTGCATTGTGCCTGCCGATGTCTTCGCGGAGAATGAGAAGTTCTCCATGCTGAGAAAAGATGGCGGAGGCGTGAATGCCGCCGGTGGAGTCGAAGTCGGCTTGGGCCGCTCGCATGAGGTCGGGGGCGTTCTGGATCAGCTGGGGATCGATGGTGCTTTGCTGGGTAAGTGGGGGGTGGCTTTGAAGGATAGCATCGATCGTGGCTTTTCCACAGAGACCGCAGGAGGAGGCGGAGAAAAGATGGCGGGTGAGTCGCTCCCAGTCGCAAGCGTGGTCCTCGATGAGGAAGACGAGGGCATGGTTATCACGGGCGTCGAGGTCGATCCGGCGGACTTGTTCAGCTCTTTCAATGATGCCCTCGGTGAGGAGGAAGCCCATGATCAGGAATTCATCATCACCTGGGGTGCGCATGAGCACGGCGAGGGGGCGGCCGTCGATGATGATTTGGAGGGGCTCTTCGATGGAGACTTGATCGCCTAGGGCTTCAGATTTGCCTCCGGACCAGCGGGTGATCTTGACCGATGAGGAGGAAAGAGACATGAGTGCTTATACGAGGGGGCTGGGGTATTGACCGGAGTTGATCAGTTGACGGATGTTCTGGACGACGTGGGGCTTATCCTCTGGGTAGGTGACGCCGAACCATGAGGAGGAGGTTTCTAGGACGTGGCAGACTGCGAGCTGGCGCTGGATGAGCTCATCCACCACGCTGGGGATGTAGCATTCACTGCTGGGTTCATGCAGGTGCTGGCTGAGGAAGTGGGTGAAGTGGTTCTGAAGCTGCTGGAGGAAGGAGGCGGGGAAGGCCCAGAGGTTCATGGAAACGATGACGGTTTCATCGATCTGGCAGGTGGAACCGTCTGCTGCGTTCCCTATGATTTGGTGAAGATCCTTGCGTGAGATATTGGTCACTTCTTCGACTCCTTGGAGGAGTTTATGCTGGGTCTGGCAGATGCCGCGGTTCACAGCACCGTGATCTGAGAGGGTGTTACTGATCTGGTAGCCGACGAGGGCATAGTGGGCGGTTTCGTCAGTGGGGGGCGGGGTGTTTAGAAAGTGGGCGGCTTGTAGGTAGGCGTCGGCGCCGTAGAAGTCATCGGCATTAATGACGGCGAAGGGACCGTTTATCTCATGCCGCGCGGCGAGAATGGCGTGGGAGGTGCCCCAGGGTTTTTTACGCTCAGCGGGGAGTGAGTATCCTGCGGGGAGGTCGTGCAGTTCTTGAAAACAGTAGGCGATTTCTACTTGTGAGGTGAACTTTGAGCCGATGGTTTTTTGGAAATCCTCTGCGAAGTCTGGGCGGATGACGAAGATGATTTTTGAGAAGCCAGCGCGGATGGCATCGAAGACGGAGTAGTCGAGGACGGTTTCGCCATTTGGTCCCATGGGGTCCATTTGTTTTAGACCGCCGTATCGGCTACCCATTCCAGCGGCGAGGACGACGAGTGCGGGGGGAGCGGGGGCTGTGACCATAGGAGGGGATTTGGGAGCGATTCTGGGGAAATGGCAAGGGAGAATCTTGATTGTTTCCTTGGTGAAATGGGGGAGGGTGCGTTATTTCTGGGCGCGTGAAAATCTGCGTTGTTGGAAAAGGTGGTCGTGAGCATGCTCTGATCCGTGCTCTGGGTGAATCGGCGAGTCAGCCTGAGGTGTTTTGTTTTCCCGGAAGTGAGGCGATTCATGAACTAGAGGGGGCTGGGAAGGTGGAGGCGCATGATCTGGATTCCTTGATTGCGTGGATGGGGGCAGCGGAGATCGACCTCTGTGTGGCGGGGGAGGAGAGTTATTTGGTGACGGGTGAGGGCTTAGCAAATCGCTGTGAGGAGGCGGGTATTCCCTGCTGGGGACCACCTTTTGCGGCTGCACAGATGGAGGCTTCTAAGGAATTTGCGAAGGGCTTCATGCTGCGCCATGGCATCCCTACGGGTGAGGCGTCGGGCTGTGCAGATGTGGATGAGGCGCGTGCGGCAATTGCGGGGAAATACCCCGTGGTGTTAAAATTTGATGGATTGGCTGCGGGGAAAGGGGTGGCAGTGTGTCCTGATGAGGCGAGTGCGGAGGAGTTCTTACAAGAGGTGATGGTGGAGCGGAGATTCGGGCCGGGGCGTCTCTTGGTGGAGGAGTGTTTGGTGGGGCCAGAGATTTCTATTTTTGCGGCGGTGAGTGGGCCGGATTATTTAGTCCTGACTCCAGCGCGCGATTATAAGCGGATCGGGGAAGGGGATGAGGGGCCGAATACGGGAGGAATGGGGGCGGTGGCGAGTCGACAGTTGGCAGATGCTGAATTGATGAAGCGGATCGAAGAGGAGATCGTAGCTCCTACGGTGGCGGGACTGGAGAAAGATGGGCTGAATTATAAGGGTTTTTTATACTTCGGGCTGATGCTGACGGAAGCGGGACCGAAGATCATCGAGTATAATTGCCGTTTTGGTGATCCAGAATGCCAGGCGGTGATGCCTCTGGTTTCTGGTGATTTAGCCCAGTTCTGCTTTGAGGGAGCGAAGGGGAATTTAAAACCTGAGCTTCTTTCCTTTAGTGAGGGCTGGTCGGTCTGCTGTATTCTAGCTTCTGCGGGCTATCCGGAGAGTTCACGTGCTGATGATGTGATTCAGGGTTTAGATGCGGTGACTGAGGCCCGTGTTTACCATGCTGGGACTAAGAAGGTGGGCGACGGTTGGGCGACAAATGGGGGGAGGGTCTTAGCGATTGTCGCTGGTGGTGACACTCGTGAAGAGGCGGTGGAGAAGGCGCACCGAGAGGCGGCTAAGGTGAGCTTTAGCGGAAGTCAAAGGCGTGCGGATATTGGCCGCTTGCATTTTTAGGTCTTTTTTTAAAGACTCCACCTAGCAGATGAATATCGCTCTCAGTCCTTCTGATATTTCGATGGCGATTCAACGCCTTGCGGAGGAGATTCTTCAGGCCGCCGATGGGGGCGAGATAGAGTTAGTAGGGATCAGGAGACGCGGTGACGAGGTGGCAGAGCGGGTGTATGAGCTTTTAAAGGAGAGGGGTGCTCAGGTCCGCCTGGGGGTGCTGGATATTTCTCTTTATCGTGATGATTATGAGCACTTAAGCAGTAATCCTACCCTGCAAAGTAGCGAGATTCACTTTCCAGTGGATGGTGCTTATGTGGTTTTAGTCGATGATGTGATTTTCACGGGCCGGACGATTCGCTCGGCCTTGGATGCCTTGTTTGACTACGGCCGCCCGGCGAAGGTGGATCTGGCGGTGCTGATCGACCGAGGGCACCGCGAGATTCCCGTAGAGCCGCGTTTTGTGGGGCAGGTTTTAAATACGAGGCGAGAGGAGCGGGTGGTCGTTCATTTAGAAAAAACTGATGGCAAAGAGTCTGTCTCTCTCATTACTCAATAAGGATTAAGAAAATGGCACGTAAAGATTTCCTAGATATTGTCTCTCTCGAACGCTCGGAAATCATTCAGCTTCTTGATCAAGCCGAGCCGTTTAAAGATCTGTTTACCCGCTCGGTGAAGAAGGTGCCGGCCTTGAAAGGGAAGACGGTTTTAATGCTTTTTTATGAGGCGAGCACGCGGACATTATCCTCCTTTGAAGTCGCCGCTAAGAGACTCTCGGCCGATGTGACGATTTTCGATGTGCCGCATTCTTCAGTGACGAAGGGGGAGTCAGTGCGCGATACGATCGACACCTTACAGGCGATGCGGGCCGATTATATCGTGGTGCGGCATCGGCTTTCAGGCCAGCCGGCGGCGATTGCGAGGCAGACAAATGCCTCGGTGATTAATGCGGGGGATGGGGCCCATGCTCACCCTACACAGGCCTTACTAGACGCTTTTACCTTACGAGAGGTTTACCCTGAGATGGAAGGGCGCAAGGTGCTGATTATGGGGGATGTTTTACATAGTAGGGTGGCTCGATCAACGAGTACGATTCTTACTAAACTGGGCGTGGAGGTCGCCTTTTGTGGGCCGGGAAGCTTAGTTCCGCAGACGAGGTTCCGCCGTTTTACCAACTATGATGAGGCTCTGCGGTGGGGGCCAGATGCGGTCTATCTTTTACGCGTCCAAAAAGAACGGCAGGAGGCTTCGTTTTACCCGAGTGACCGGGAATATCATGCGGTTTTTGGCATCACCGAGGAGCGTCTGAAGCGGCTGAGTGATGAGGGGGTTTATGTGATGCACCCCGGGCCCGTGAACCGGGGAGTGGAGCTCTGTGACGGGGTTTTAGATTACGAGCGTTGTCTCATTTCTCAGCAAGTGGAGAACGGAATCGCCGCACGGATGTCGGTGCTTTATGGTCTAAAGCCTCAGCTTTCTTAAAATTTTTATGAATCTCTTTTTACAAGGTGGTAAAGTCGCCACAGAAGATGCCGCACCTCATCGTGCTGATGTATGGATCGTGGATGGGACTATTCAGTCAGTCGCGGTGATGGATGCCCCAGCTGGAGCGCGCGTGATAGACTGCACAGACCAAGTCATCATGCCGGGAATGTTCGATGCTCATGTGCACTTTCGCGAGCCAGGGCAGGAGCATAAGGAGACGATTTATGATGGGGCGGAGTCTGCGATTAATGGAGGAATCACGGGTGTGGTGATGATGCCTAATACCGCGCCCTCGATCGATTCACCGGCGATGGTTCAGCGTGTTTTAGAGCTGGGAAAAAAGTGCCGTATCCCTGTGCATACTTCCGCATGTATTACGGTGGATCGTGCGGGCCATGAGATGGCTCCGATTGCGGGCTTAAAGGAGGCTGGGATTCTGATGCTGACTGATGATGGTGATGCGGTGCCGAATGCGGCGCTATTAAGGCGGGCGATGGAATATGGAAGGGAGTTCGGGATGTTCTTTGCCAGCCATTGTGAAGACCCTCAGCTCTGTGGTCCGCGCGCGCTGAATGAGGGGCCGGTGAGTTACCGATTAGGGATTCAGGGCACACCTGCTCTGGCTGAGGAAATTTGTATGGATCGTGATATTCGCTTGGCTCATGCCACAGGAGCGCGCCTGCATATCCAGCATGTGAGCTCGGCGATAGGGATGGAGACGATCCGCTGGTGGCGTGATGAGCGAGGGGCTCAGGTTTCTGGAGAGGTTTCCCCACACCACCTTATGTTTGCAGATGAGGACATCGGTGACTATGACACGCACTATAAGATGAATCCGCCGCTGCGGACTCGCGAAGATAATGCGGCCTTGCTGCAGGGCTTAAAAGACGGAGTGTTCCGGATCATCGCGACGGATCATGCACCACATACGGAATTTGAAAAATCACAGGCCTTCGTGGAGGCTCCGAATGGGATTAGCGGATTAGATACGGCTTTGGTCTCTCTGCATGATCGCTTTATTGCGAAGGGGGAATTCGGCTGGGATTTACTGGTGAAGCGGTATTCGGCAGAGCCACGGCGGATGATGGAGCTAGAGGTGGCCGAGGTGGCTGAAGGGAAGCCTGCGGATTTACTGGTCTTTGATCCGAAGAAAGAGACGACTTTTACGAAGGATTTTATGAAGTCCAAGAGCTCTAACACGCCCTTTTTGGACAAAACGCTCAAGGGCTCAGTAGAGATGGTGGTCTTAGGAAAAGAGATTTTACTGGAGCGCTAATTGTAAGAGCATTTATCGATCCGCTTGATGCTGGTGTTCCCATCCATCTCATCTCACTAGCGGAGCTCGATGCGCATACGATAGAATTCTTTTCTCTGAGAGGGTCGTGAATTCGAGAAGGTGAAATTTTGTAAAATCCGCCCTTGTCCGATGACGGTTTCACCATTTCTTTCGAAGTTTTCTTCAGTCCATGTCCTTAGATCTGGCGAAGCCTCAAAGTGTAGGGAGACATCATCTAAAGCTGCGATACTTAATGGCATATTGAAGGAAATTTCACCTCCTTCATCGAGCTGTAATTGAAGAGTAGAGGGTCCATCGGCACGGCGTGGATCAGTTCCGGTGATAAATTCTAGTAAATTAGGGATGCCATCGCGGTCAGGATCATTGTTTAAATTAGAGATGCGATTGTCTCGCTGCCAATCAGCGAGTGCTAGCGCATCGTCCGTGCCGGGGTTTCCATTAGGAGTGCTGCTTAGGCGCCAGTTACTGGGGAGTGAGTGATCTGGTGCTGACTCGGGAGCGAGAAGCACTAAGGAGGGTCCGTCACCATCCGCCGCTTCTGGCCAAGGTGCGCGGTCGTTGTAGGTGAAACTTTGGACAGGGCCACTCGGAGAGTTGAGAGTGATTTGTTCTCCATCGTTAGAGAGTCGGCCATTGTAAGTGCCTAAGATCGGAGTACTCACGGCAGGGTAGCGCGCAGCAAAGGCAGCAGGGTCACGCACGAGGAGTATTCTGCCTCCTGCGGGAATCGTGCTCCCTGCTGGGAAGCTGAATGAGATCCCTGCGGTGAAGGAGTATTCTGCGAGATCTATCGCGCTGTTCCCGATGTTTGCGAGCTCGATGAATTCAAAGTCATCACGGTCTGAAGTGATCGCTAATTCTTCAGTCGTGATTGGCTGGCTAGGGCGGTAGTGAAGTTCTGAAATTACGAGTGAGGTAGGAAGGAGGCCGGTATCAAAAGTGGCCTCGCTTAAGGCGGACCATTCTCCAGTGAGATTATTTCGAGCTCTTGCCTTGAGACGAGTCAGTCCGGGGAAGGCGCTGAGTGTACCGGTGGAGGGGGTTCCTGCCGCTTCGTTACTGCCCGGGGTGAGAAGAAACTGGTGGAGCATGTCGATGGTGAAAGTGCCATCGAGTACGGGAAAGGGACCGCCTTGGTTAATCCGTTCGAGCCGAACCCCGAGGATGTTTTCTCCAAGTGTTAAGTGGGAAACTCCGGCAGTGAGGTCGATTGTTTCAGGGTTTCCGAAGTTAAATCCGGTCCTGCGGTCAGTGACGATTTCCACCCCATTTATGAAAAGGCTGATGCCTGCAAATCCTGATTCTGCAAAGAGCGACATCGAGTGGAGCGCAGATAGACTGGCTTGGTCAGGGATGTTGATACGGTAGCGCACTAGCTCGACTGCTTGAGGATCTCCAAAGGCAATTCTTGCGCTTCCTGTTCCGGGCGTCCACGAGCGGTCGTCGAAGCTCTGAGTAGACCAGTCAGTTGGCTCGTTTACGCTGCGTAGGCTGCGCCATGGAGCATTACGATCAAGTAAGGTTGATCTCGTGTAGTTGAGAGCTGTCTTAGGGTCACTGCCATCTGTGGTATAGTAGACCGTGGTTTCAGGAGGGTTTTCTATGGTCACGAGATCCCCAGGCCTGAGCGCCCCAGCAGGAGGG
>CALFVL010000094.1 GCA_937928425.1 uncultured Verrucomicrobiales bacterium | reverse complement strand
CCAACTCCCCCACCCAGCGCGTCGGCGGAGCCCCGCTCGAAGCCTTCCAACAGCGTGAGCACCTCCTCCCCATGCTCTCGATTGATGACCTCTTCAGTGATGGCGAGGTCTCCGAGTTCTTCACCCGCCTCCAAAAAGGCCTCTCACTCGAAAAAATCCCCCTCAGCGTAGAACCGAAAATTGATGGTGTCGCCTGCTCCCTCATCTATCGGAATGGCTCACTCGCATACGCCCTCACTCGTGGTGACGGCACCCAAGGCGATGACATCTCACAAAATGTCCGCACCATCCAGACTCTCCCCCTCACGCTGGAAGACGCTCCCACCCTTCTTGAAGTCCGTGGAGAAATCTTCATCCCCTCAGCAGGCTTTAGCGAGCTCAACGCCCAGCGCGAAGATCAGGGCTTAGCCCCCTTTGCCAACCCTCGCAACGCCGCCGCAGGAACCCTCAAATCGCTCGATCCTAAAGTCGTCGCCGCCCGCCCCCTCGCCTTCCTCGCTCACGGCATCGGCGCTCACGAGGGCACGGAACTAGAAAATGAAGACGACTTCCGCCAACTCCTCGACCGCTTCCAAATCCCCCGTAACACCCCCCTCTGGCACGTCTCCACCTTGGAAGAAACCCTAGCTGCGATCCATGAGCTCGACACCCGGCGTCATCACCTTGGCTATGGCACTGATGGCGCCGTGATCAAGGTCCTAAACTTCCAGCAACGCGCCACCCTAGGCTCCACCGCACGCGCTCCGCGCTGGGCTGCTGCTTTCAAGTACCCCCCTGAGCAAAAAGAAACTCTCCTAAAAAACATCACCATCCAAGTAGGACGCACCGGAGTCCTCACCCCAGTCGCAGAGTTAGACCCCGTCTTAGTCTCCGGCAGCACCGTCTCCCGCGCCACTCTCCACAACCAAGAAGAAATCGAGCGTAAAGACATCCGTATTGGTGATACCGTCCTCATAGAAAAAGCGGGGGAAATCATTCCCTCCATCGTCCAAGTCATCACCGCAAAACGCCCCGCACATGCTCAGCCCTACCATCTTCCTAGTGCTTTAAACCACCAGTGCCCCTCCTGCACCGCACCCATTGAAAAATCCGAGGGCTTCGTGGCTTGGCGCTGCGTCAACTTCGAATGCCCCGCTCAAGCCGTCACCGCCATCACCCACTTTGCCAGTCGTAAGGCGCTCGATCTTGACGGCCTCGGCGAATCAGTCGCGATAAAGCTCGTGGAATCTCGCCTCGCCTCTTCCCCGCTCGATCTCTTCAACCTTTCTATTGAAGACCTAGCAAACCTCCTCTTAGACCCCGCAAAATCTGCGGACGGTCTCACCCAGTCTAAAGAACGCCGCTTCGGAGAAAAACGGGCAGCCACCCTCATCACCTCTCTCGATAAAGCACGCCATGAAATGCCTCTGAGCCGCTGGCTTTACGCGATGGGGATTTCTCAAATCGGAGAATCCGCCGCGCGGGAAATCGCCCGCCTCCACCAAAATTTTCACGAACTGACCCACTCCCAGATCATTGATGACCTCGCTGATCTTCCGGACTTCGAAGAACTCCTGAAATCGAACCGTAAAAAAGAAAACCACCCACGCCTCAAAGACTACCACATCGATGATAACCTTGGCCCTGTGGCCGCTCAGAACTTACGCGCCTTCTTCCGCTCGCCCGCTGGCCAAAAAGTCTTAAGTAAACTCGCCGAACTTGGCATTGACCCCCAATCAGACCACTACGCCCCAGATCCTCAGAGCGCAGAGAACCAGCTCCCCCTCACTGGGAAAACCTTCGTCATCACCGGAACCCTCTCACAACCCCGTCCTGAGTTTAAAAAAATCATCGAAGCAAATGGCGGGAAAGTCAGCGGCTCCGTCTCTGCTAAAACCCACTATCTCCTCTCCGGCGAAGGGGGCGGATCGAAGAAAACGAAAGCTGAAACTCTCGGCGTCCCCGTCATTGGCGAAAGTGACCTAACTAAGCTCCTCACAGACTAATCACTCAGCCCTCCTCTTAACGCCCCGCACCATAATACTCACGGTAGAGCTTCTCAGAAAAGCCTGCTGCTGCCTCGCACCCCTTTAGACGGGCCACACGGTAGCGGATCATCAAGCCGACCACTTGGCAAAACCGCGGCCCGAAACGGCCCTTCCACTTCTCCGCAGAAACCGTCCACTCCTGCCCTAAGTACGAAAAATACCCATGTCGTAACAAACGGAGACTCACTTCCACATCTTCCATTAAAGCTTGCCGAGGAAAGCCCCCACTCAACTCCACTGCTGAACGACGTAACACCATCGTCTGATCACCAAAGGCTGATCCACCTAAAACGGCACGCCCCTCATTAAGAACCTCCACGAGGAACAGCGGGAGAGAAGTGATCGTAAATCGCTGCCCTAAAATAAAACCCACACTCTTGGGCTCATTCATCGAGGCTTGTTTCACCCTAGTCACCCAGCCCGCCTGAGGCTCAGTATCAGCATGGATGATCGCCACTAAATCAGCAGAACTCCTCGCAAACCCCTCTGCAATCTGTCCTCCCCGCCCTAAGTTAGAACTCAGCACCTCACAGCCAGCTTCCCGCGCAATCTCCACCGAGTGATCCTTAGATCCCCCATCTACCACCCAGATCTTTCCCAGTTCAGGACTGGCCTCTTTTAATTTTTTCAAAAAACCACCTAAAGAATCTCCCGCATTATAAACCGGCAGAACGACATCCACCGTACTCGCTCCTGACCATGCCCGCGCGCGTAAACGACTCCTCCAAGAACGGTTTTCCCAGAGCAGCAAAGCAAAGAACGGCAGCCATGAAGAAATCATCAAAACCTTAGAATACCCCCAGCCATGAGCCGTCCCCAGACCCTCCCAAGCCAGAAAATAAACAGCCATCGAACCACAAAGAACGATCCAACTCAACTGAGGCCTTAAAACCATAAAAGGAATCACCCAGCTAAAATACCAAAAGTGAACCACCGGCGAACAAAGCACCAAGGAGCCTAAGGCCAAAAAAGAAAGAGTCTCCAAATCCTCCTCTAAGCCGCGCCACGTGCGCCAGGTGAATAAGGCCACCACCGCGAGGAAAACAATCATCAGCCCAGGCCTCACAAGCCGCTCCGAAATCCCCACCCATTTTAATAATTCAAACAGCCCCCCATTAAAAGCGCCCGTACCTCCAAAACCTAAAAGTCCCCGCAAAAGACCATCGAGATCACTGATGAAGAAGAAACTCGGTACAAGCAGAACAGCGAAAAAAGGCCACATCTGCCAGCCTCTTCGCCAGCCAGCTAGTAAGAACATGAAAGGTGCCACCACTAGAACCATCAACTTCATTTGCACCGCCACTCCTAACCAGAACCACGCCCAGCTCCATGACTGGCGCCCAGCGCAGAGCACCGCCGTCACTAATCCCCCCACCATGAGACTATCTAAGTGAGCTTCCGCCGCAAAAGAAGCGAGGATGATCGGGTTAAAGGCATAGAACCCCAGCCAGCGAAGAGGCTTACCACTCCGCATGAGTAAGAGTCCCAGAATAGCGAGAACCCAGAGATCCCCCAGCACAGCCACGACCTTGAAAACCTGTAAATTATACCAGAGCCAGCTCGCCCCTGCCATCACCAACTCCATGCCTGGCGGGTAAGCAGTCAAGCGATCACGGTGATTCATTGCCCCCCAGTAAGTGTCACGCAAATGCCGCCATTGCTCAGAATCTGCCACCTGTGAATAAGCATTTTCCCCTTCCCAAAAAAGCCGCCCCTCCCAGAGGTAACGGTTCACATCATCTGACACCGGAGCGGACCAGAACGCGATCCGCAGTAAAAAAGCGGCCCCGAGAATGAGCCAGAATGCCTTCCTACGGCCTAGCGCAGGAAAGCCAAAGACCATCCCTAACATCCCCAGCCAGATCAGAGCGTAATAAGCACT
Source organism: uncultured Verrucomicrobiales bacterium (assembly GCA_937928425.1). Taxonomy (GTDB): domain Bacteria; phylum Verrucomicrobiota; class Verrucomicrobiia; order Verrucomicrobiales; family Akkermansiaceae; genus SW10. The sequence goes on along the minus strand of CALFVL010000094.1, from coordinate 4,752 downwards.
CCGTGAGGCCCCGCCATCTTGGATCTTTTCTAAATCACTCCATAAAGAAGCAGCCGCAAGGAGCAGGAGAAAAGAACCTAGCCAGATGACCCAGCGCCAAGAGATCCTCATCACACTGAAGCCCTCTGTTCCTTAATACTTTTGAACCCTGTGACAAAGAATCCTACTGCATAGAAAAGGAAAAAGACCAAACCTCCAGGAACTCCCTGCACCACAAAGCTGACCATCGTGACACAGCAATAAAGGCCTGCAAGAACCTCTAAGTAAGGAATCCAGTCTCTCTTAGGCCGGTAAGACTTAGTCGCTACCTCACCCTTCTTCGGAGTCCTCACAAAACCACTTTTCACCCCGATCAGCGCTTCTAAAACAGCCCGCGTATTAGAAATACAAATGCCAAAGCCGATCGTCACCATACTCGGCAGCCAAAACACCCGGCGTAACCACTGGTCTGGATACAGGTATCGCTGGCTCGTAAGATAGAGCACACTAGGCCCTAAAGTCGCAATAATAAGCGGGATCACTAAAAAAGCAGTCCCTGTAATCCCCGAAAATTGGGGAAGAATCGCGCTCAGTGGTAATGCTAACAGAGCCAAAGTGAACATCAAAAGATGCGCTACATAGTGCAGCATATGAAAAGCCGCCTGCATCTTCGCAAGGGGGCTGGCAGGTGAACGGAAGACGATCCCTAAAAGCTTCAAGGCAGTCTGCACAGAGCCTTTAGCCCAGCGAAATTGCTGAGTTTTAAAAGCTGAATAAGTCTCAGGAAGCTCGGCTGGAACCACCACATCAATCGCGTATTCCAGCTTCCATCCCTTCAACTGGCAGCGATAAGAAAGATCTAAATCCTCAGTGAGAGTATCAGCATGCCAGCCTCCTCCATCTAAGATCGCCTCCTTACGCCACACCCCTGCGGTTCCATTAAAGTTAAGGAAGAGATCATTCGAGGAGCGGGCAACTTGTTCTACCACGAAATGCCCATCGATCCCGACAGACTGCGCCCGGGTAAGAGAAGAACTCTCGGCATTCAGGTGGCCCCAGCGCGCCTGCACGAGGCCGGTCTTCTCATCTCGGAAAAGAGGAAGAGTCTTCTTCAGAAAGTCAGCCTCGGGGATAAAATCACTATCAAAGATGGCAAAAAATTCACCCTTTGCTGAATTCATCGCCTCCTTCAAGGCCCCCGCCTTATAGCCCTCTCGGTTCTCACGACGGCAAACCTCGATCCAAACTCCCTTTTTCTGTAAATCTGAGACAATCCCATCCACCACTCCGCGAGTATCATCCGTGGAATCATCCACGACCTGAATCTGGTGCTTACCCGCAGGGTAATCCAACTTTGCCACGGCCTCGATGATGCGCTTAGCAACATTAAACTCATTGTAGAGAGGAAGCTGCGTCGTCACCATCGGCCATGCCTCATCACCCTCATCTGCGACTTTCGCCAAGAAATCTTCTTCTTGTTTCTTTTGCCGCTTACGAGTTTCCTTCACACTCCTGCCGAATAAGAACAACAGAACATAGGTATTCAGACCATAGATCATCAGACCGATCGCGGCAAAGCAATAGGCACCCAAGAGTAGCCACAAAATCGTATCTAAAATCATCGACAGATAAATTGACTGATTGAATCTTTATGAGCCCCCGTAGAACTCATCTGGAAATTGATTTTTAGGGCTTTTCTCCCTCGCCTATCTAAACACAACATCATCAAGTAATTTCGTCTGTATTTCCTTCCCTCAAAGATCCTGCCTTAGGGTGGAAGCTCCGACAATCGGCCCCTTCACAAAAGAGTCAAAAGAATTTTCATTCTCGACACACTCCGCGAAAGAAATTTCATTCCAGCGTCCTCCACGAAATGATTCGAATACAGCGTATTTGACTCTCATTGCCCTCTAAGATGTCCCCAACTGCTCTTATATTCCTAAAAACTCCGCGTCCCGGCTTTGTGAAAACTCGGCTTGCTAAAGACCTTGGAAATGAGGCCGCTTGCCAAATTTATCGTCACCTTGCTGAGAAAACTCTCTCGCAGATTCCCTGCGATTGGCCCTGTCACATCTACTTTACTCCCTCTGACGCCGAGCTCGAAATACGGGACTGGCTTGGAAAAAAACCACAATACCATCCACAGAGTGAAGGAGACCTCGGCCTTCGCCTCTCTACAGCTTGCGAGCAGGCCTTCACTGCAGGTGCCTCCAGCGTCGTTCTCCTTGGCGGGGACTGCCCGGGAATCCAGAGTGAGCACCTCAAGATAGCGGCCCAAGAACTGGCAAAGGGGAAAAGCGTCATCGGCCCAGCCCGAGATGGAGGATATTGGCTCCTTGGCCTTCCGAAGCACTGCCCAGAGGTTTTCGAAAAAATTCGTTGGAGTACTTCTGAAGTCTTTTCTATCACACAAAAACACTTACAAGACGCACAGCTACCTCCTACTCTTCTTCCGACTCTCGAAGACGTTGATGACCTCCAATCATGGTCACGGCATCCTGAATTAAAAAAATTCGCAATAAATCACTTTCCCGAAACTCTATAATAATCATGTCCTCATCTCCCAGTCTCCAAACTGAATCTGCTGTAAAAGAACGCTACGCCGCTGCCTCACAAGAGGTCGAACCCCTTCTTTGCTGCCCAGTTGACTACGACCCTAAGTATCTCAAAGCCATCCCTCAAGAAGTGATCGAGCGGGACTACGGTTGTGGTGATCCTTCCCAATACCTCCTCCCCGGAGAAACCGTGCTCGATCTGGGGTCCGGCACCGGTAAAATCTGCTTCATTGCCTCTCAAGTCGTAGGGCCTGAAGGGAAAGTCATCGGAGTAGATATGACTGACGACATGCTCGAAGTCGCCAATCGCTACGCACCAGAAGTCGCAAAAAACATCGGCCACGCAAACGTCGAGTTTCGTAAAGGCCGCATTCAGGATCTCGCGCTCGACCTCGACCTCCTCGATAAAAAACTCAGCGAAAACCCCGTAAATGACATTGAGGGCTACCTCGCCGTAGAGAACATTGCGAAAGAGCTCCGGAGCTCCGCAACCCTCATCGAAAGTGACTCAATCGATGTCGTCGTCTCGAACTGCGTCCTTAACCTCGTCGAGAGTGATCAGAAAAAACAGCTCTTTGAGGAAATCTTCCGTGTTCTTAAAAATGGAGGCCGCGCCGTTATTTCTGACATCGTCAGTGACGAGCCTATCCCCCAGCACCTCGCCGATGATGCAGACCTCTGGAGTGGATGTATCTCAGGGTCACTCACGGAAACTGAATTCATGACCGCCTTTGAAGACGCTGGCTTCTACGGCATCGAATTCCTTAAATTTGAGAGCCAACCATGGCAAACTCACGAGGGCATCGAGTTCCGCTCAGTCACCGTGCAGGCCTTCAAGGGAAAGCAAGGCCCCTGCATGGACCGTAACCAAGCTGTCGTCTACAAGGGCCCTTTCAAATCTGTCCTTGATGATGACGGCCACCGCCTCGACCGAGGTATCCGCACCGCCGTTTGTGAAAAAACCTTCAAGCTCTACAGTGAGGCTCCCTATGCAGGGTCTTTTGAACTCATTGAGCCGCTCGAAGAAGTCCCCGCCGACCAGGCCAAACCTTTCGACTGCCGCAACTCACCAATCCGCCAACCATCAGAAACCAAGGGTCAAGACTACCGAGAAACCATCACTGACTGCGGACCTGACTGCTGTTAAGTCTCATGCAAGATTCACTCATCGGCGTCATTGGAGGGAGCGGGCTCTACCAGCTAGAAGGGCTGGACAACATAGAAGAAATTTCAGTCGAAACTCCCTATGGTCCTCCATCTGATCTTCTCATCAAAGGGGAGCTCTCCGGAAGAAGCATCCTCTTTCTCCCCCGTCACGGGCGGGGGCACCGCCTACTTCCTACTGAGATTAACCACCGGGCTAATCTCTGGGCCCTCCGCTCACTAGGAGTGCGCTTCATCATCTGTGTGACTGCCGTAGGGAGCCTCCAAGAGCAGTACGTCCCCGGCCACGTCGTCCTCCCTGATCAATACGTTGACCAAACTTCACGCCGAGAATACTCCACCTTCTTCGGTTCTGGCATCGTCGCTCACGTCTCTCCTGCAGATCCTTATAGCCCGAAGCTGCGTGATATTCTTGCGAAAAGCACTCAGGCCAGCCAGCTCACGCTGCATCCGCAAGGCACTTACCTAAATATGGACGGTCCCGCCTTCTCCTCCCGTGCCGAGTCCCAAATTAACCGGAAGCTTGATCTCGACATCATAGGGATGACTAACGTTCCTGAAGTAAAACTCGCGCGGGAAGCCGAGATCGCCCTTGCCACTCTCGCGATGGTTACCGACTACGATTGTTGGAAAGCTCACGAAGAAGCTGTCACCACGAAGTCGGTCTTCCAGCACGTTCTCGATAACGCTGAAAACGCAAAAAAAATCCTCGCCCACGCCATCCCTCAGATTCCTCTCACAGCAGACTGGCCAGAGCACTCCTCACTCGCTCAAGCGATCGCCACACCACGCGAGTTCTGGCCAGATAAAACAATCACGAAGCTCCAGCCCATTCTCTCCCCCTACCTCACATGAATTCCTTCGATCAAATCCTCGCAGACCAGCAACTCACCCTCACTCGTGACACCCCGCGGGTCCTCCAGCTAAACCTAGGTACGTATTTTATTTCAGCAGCAGCAGCAGCAGCAGCAGCAGAAGTAGCATCCCTCAAAAGAAGCAGCAGAAGTATAATCAGTCAAAAGAAGCAGCAGAAGTATAATCCCTCAAAAGAAGC
>CALFVL010000093.1 GCA_937928425.1 uncultured Verrucomicrobiales bacterium | reverse complement strand
GGGGCGATGGCATTTTATAGAGTGGAAATTTTCACTTGTTAGATCTTAGCTCATCCCGGTGGGGAAGATGTGATGGGAATTAGTCGCTAGACGTGGGCCGTTTTCGATTGAGTTTCTTTTTTCCGTGGAGGCGTTTTTTTTCGACATTACGTTTCCGGGCAAAGTGGCCCTGCTTCCGCTTTTGGCGCCGAGTTTTTTCGAATTCCTGTTTCCTCGCTTCCTGTTTCTGAGTGGCTCGTTCTTCAAGACGAGAACAGAGTTCCTCTCGTGCAAGAAAACGGTTCATTTCCCTAGAACGTTCTCGCTGGACTTTAATCTCAAACTGAGCCGGAGGGTATTGAAGAAAAACGCAGGATGAAGTTTTATTCACTTTCTGGCCTCCACGGCCCGTTCCTCGAATGAATTTTTCGATTAAGTCCTCCTCATAGATCCCTAAAGCTGCCATGCGACGTTCCAAGGACTTTCTTTTATCGCTTGAGAGCATGTAGGTAGGCTTGAACTGCTTTTTCGATCTCTCCTGCAACATCTGCACGTGGAGTTGCAAATGGGGGGATAAACCATGGATATGAGCCGATGACATCAGTAATCACCGCAATTTCACCGTCGCAGCTCTCCTCCCCGCAGCCGATCCCGATTGTAGGGATTTCGAGGCTTTTGCTGAGTAGAAGAGCGGCCTTCGGTAATACGCTCTCTAGGACGATTGCTGAAGCTCCAGCTTCCTGAAGAGCGAGGGCTCCGATGAGAAGTGCCTGAGTCTCATCTTGGTTTTTCCCTTTCTTTTTATAGCCACCTTCCTCTTTAACACTTTGTGGGAGCATGCCGAGGTGACCGATGACGGGGATACCAGCCTCGACAATGGTACGGACTTTAGCCTCTTGCTCTAAGCCTCCTTCTAATTTTACAGCCTGAGCCCCAGCTTCGATAAGGCGGCGTGAGTTATGAAGCGCAGTCTTAGGATCTGGATAGCTATGAATAGGGAGGTCACCTAAAATAAGGGCCTGCTTAGCGCCACGGGCGACAGCGGCAGTGTGATGGAGCATGTGTTCCATAGTCACATGCGTGGTATCAGGAAAACCCAGAACGACCATCCCGAGTGAGTCCCCCACGAGGATGAGATCTAGGCCACATTCATCTAGGAGACGAGCAGTCGTGTAATCGTATGCAGTGAGAGCTGAAACTGGGCTTTGACCTTTCTTAGCGCGGAGGCGAGCGGCTTTCTCGAGCAAATTCATGTCATTAGGTGGATTCGGGATTTACCAAACACTTTGGATCAGAGTGGGCTGAGATTCCTCAGAGTCGAGCTTTCTCAAATGTTCTCCCACGGTAATAATATCACCGGGAAGGATGAGATGAGGGTGGATGTCGGCGAGAGGACGGAGGACGAAGCGCCGATCTGTAAGACGGGGATGAGGAAGGGTGAGGATGTCTTCATCCATCTCGATGTTGTCATAGTAGAGAATATCTAGGTCGATAGGGCGGGGAGCATTACGCACTGCTGAGGTGTTCCGTCCTAGCTTCCACTCGATACCCTGAGTGGCGCGTAGGAGGTCATGTGGCTTACCGACGTAGTCGATCTCGATGACTGCATTGTAAAAATCTGGAGAATCAGGTGGGCAGTCGAGCGGTTCAGACTGGTAAATACTGGACTGATGATAGGCTGTTCCAGGCGGCATAAGATTCACGAGGAGGTCGCGTGCCTCACGGAGATTTGCGAGGCGGTTGCCGATATTGGTGCCTAAGGCGATACCAGTACGAGAAGCCATGGAGGGGGGTTATTTAAGACCTAAGACGTCTTGCATATCATAAAGGCCAGCCTTTTGGCTTTTTAACCAAAGGGCGGCACGTAGTGCTCCGGATGCGAAGGTCATGCGAGAGGAGGCTTTATGCGTGAGTTCAAAGCGCTCGCCATCCGCTGCGAACATGACGGTGTGGTCACCGACTACATCTCCCCCTCGGAGGGTGTGCATCCCGATTTCTCGGGAGGGGCGTGGCCCGACATTCCCCTCACGGCCATGGGCGATGTCTTCTTGATACGAGGTTCGTGTTTCCTTATTGAGAATATCGAGGAGAGTCCGAGCAGTGCCAGAGGGGGCATCGACCTTATGCCGATGATGCATTTCGGTGACCTCGATATCGTAAGTTTCATTACCGAGAATCGCAGCGGCTTTCTGGGTGAGGTGAAAAAGAAGATTCACTCCTGTAGAGAAGTTAGACGCGTGGACGATGGGGATGGATTTAGCAGCCTCGGCGATTGCCTGTTTTTGCTCTTCGGAGTGCCCAGTGGTGCCGATGATCAGAGCGGTGTTTTTTTCTAAAGCCATCTTTAAAAGTTCATCACTCAGGCTGGGAAGGGTGAAGTCAATCAGAGCATCGGCTCCCTCTAGGACAGCTGCAAGATCTTCTCCAGTATCGTGAGTGGCGTGTAAGCTCGCTGAGTCCTCAGCCTCGATCGCGGAAATGACGCTTTGGCCCATACGGCCGGAGCGGCCAGTGACAGAGATTTTCATCAGAGGAAGATTTGTCAGGAAGGTCACTTTGTCTAGAGCGCAAGATGGATACTTTCGCTAAATTTGCAAATTTCTGGTATGATTGTCCGTGCTCAGCTAAGCCCCTCGGCGTGAGCAAAACTCCAGAAATTCCAGAAGATGTCGCTGCCGCCCCTGCTGATGCCGAAGTTACTGACTCCGGACTCGCCTCTAAAATTTTAAAGGCGGGGAGTGGTTCACAAAAACCGGGGCCTCGAGATACGGTGGAGGTGCACTACTCTGGGTGGACCACTGATGGTAAAATGTTCGATAGTTCTGAGGCGCGTGGAGAGAAGATTTCTTTCCCCCTTAATGGTGTCATTACAGGCTGGACAGAAGGTTTACAACACATGGTGGTGGGAGAGAAGCGCCGCTTCTGGATTCCGGCCGCATTGGCCTATGGCGAGACTCCTTCACGTCCTGGAGCACCTTCGGGGAATCTAACCTTTGATGTAGAGCTCTTTAGTATTGAGCAAGCTCCTGAGGCCCCGAGTGTGCCGGAGAGTCTCACCGCGCCAGCGAGAGCAGAGAAGTCTGCAAGTGGACTCGCCTCTGAGATCTTAGAAGTAGGAGATGGCGGTGCTAAGCCTGGTTCTAGTGACATCATCGTCGCTCATTTCACAGGCTGGCTAGAGGATGGGACCTTACTGGAAAGTACTGTGATGAGTGGGAAACCCGCGCAGTTTAAGCTAGATCAAGTGAATATTAAGGGCTGGGTCGAAGGGCTGCAGCTTATGACGAAGGGAGAGAAACGCCGCTTCTGGATTCCGGCAGCCTTGGGCTTCGGAGAATCTTCTCCTGCTGGGGCCCCTGAGGGGAATCTCATCTTCGACTTTGAGCTCTTAGAGTTCCAAGCTGGTCCTAAAAGTGCCGAGCCAATCCCAGCCCCAGACGATGTCGCGAAGTCCCCAGAGGATGCCGAGACGACGGAGTCAGGTTTATCGTCCAAGCTCCTGTCAAAGGGCTCTGGAAGTAGGCACCCCTCGGCAAGTGAAGAGGTCCTCGTTCACTACACTGGCTGGACGATTGATGGAGAGATGTTTGATAGTTCAGTTGCCCGTGGAGAGCCTATTTCTTTCCCTCTTAATGGCGTGATCGCGGGCTGGACTGAGGGTGTGCAGCTGATGGTGGAGGGAGAAAAACGCCGTTTTTGGATCCCCGGAAACCTAGCCTATGGTGAGACTCCTAGCCGCTCGGGGGCACCGGCGGGCACGCTCGTTTTCGATGTCGAATTGATTCGGATAGGAAGCTAATTTGTAGGGGGCACAAATTTTAGGCGGAAGCTTAGCCGCCTAAATAAAAAAACGCGCCCCGTTATGGGTCGCGTTTTGATAAAATAGCAGTCGCTCCGAGTTACTTTGCAGTGATCTTGCCTTTCATGAGGGCGAAGTGACCGGGGAAGCTGCAAAAGTACTCGTATTCTCCAGCCTCGGTGATGGTGAAGGTGATCGCGTCTTCTTCATCAGGCCCTAAGAGTTTAGTGTGAGCTAAGAGCTTCTTTTGAGAATCTTCATCGGATGGGATGAACTCGGTATCTTTAGCAGGCATGGCCTTCATCGCCCATTCTTGTAGATTGGCGTCTTTCTTTAAGATGACGAGATTATGTCCCATGGCGACTTTGGGCGCCTTGCCAACGTTTTTTAAGACCAGCTTGATGGTTTTACCAACAGGGACCTCGATCGCTTTTTTGTCAAATTGCATGGAGTCGTTACAAGTGACGACGATTTCGAGATCAGCCTTTTTATCTGCCATGGCTTCCTCTTTTTTCTCGGCCACTGGGACCACGGTGCTTGGCTCCGCAAGAAGGAGGGCGGGGGAGAGGCTGAGTGCAGCTGCGAATATCTTAGAGTTTTGAAGAATTTGTTTCATGTTTTCTTAATTTTGTTTCTGTTAAGGTGTTTCTGCAAGGAAGAATCTAGAACGTTTAGTGTACGGGACACTGACTAATCTGGGTGAAGAAGTCGTTACCCTTATCATCTACTAAGATAAAGGCGGGAAAATTTTGAACTTTAATCTTCCAGACGGCCTCCATGCCTAGCTCGGGGAAGTCGACAACTTCTTGGCTCTTAATGTGCTCCTTTGCGAGGAGCGCGGCGGGCCCTCCAGCTGAACCTAGGTAAAAGCCGCCGTGTTTTTTACAGGCGTCGGTAACCATTTGGGAGCGGTTTCCTTTAGCCAACATGACCATAGAGGCTCCATGTTCTTGGAAGAGATCTACGTATGGATCCATGCGTCCTGCCGTAGTCGGTCCAAAGGAGCCTGAGGCCATACCTTCAGGCGTTTTGGCAGGGCCTGCGTAGTAAACTGGGTATTTTTTAAAGTAGTCTGGGAAGTCGCCCTCAGCCTCGAGGATTTCCTTTAATTTAGCATGAGCGATGTCTCGGGCCACGATGATGTGACCGCTCAGTGAAACGGCCGTGGTGACAGGATACTTCGAGAGTGTGGAGAGAGTTTGCTCCATTCCTTGATCAAGGTCAATTTCCACGCCCTTGAACTTCCAATCTTGGAACTCATCTGGGATGAAGCGGCTGGGATTATCTTCTAGTTTTTCAAGGAAGATCCCTTCGCTTGTGATCTTCGCCTTAGCCTGCCGGTCTGCCGAGCAAGAAACGCCGAGTCCTACTGGACAAGAGGCTCCGTGACGAGGAAGACGAATGACGCGGACATCATGGGCGAAGTATTTCCCGCCAAATTGGGCGCCGATCCCGATTTCACGTGCCGCTTTGAGAAGTTTTTCCTCCATGGCGTGGTCTCGGAAGGCCTGACCGTGCTCATTTCCCTCACTGGGGAGTTCATCAAGGTAACGAGCTGAGGCGAGTTTGACTGTCTTAAGGCAGTTCTCTGCACTTGTCCCGCCGATGACGAAGGCGAGATGATAGGGGGGGCAGGCCGAGGTGCCAATCGAACGCATTTTTTCAATGCAGAATTCCATGAGGCTATCGGGATTCAGGAGCGATTTAGTCTGCTGATAGAGAAAAGACTTATTAGCAGAGCCCCCGCCCTTCGTCATGAAAAGGAAATGATACTCTGCTCCGGAAGTGGCGTAGAGGTCGATCTGGGCAGGAAGATTGGTCTTCGTATTCACCTCTTTATAGAGATCCAGCGGGGACACTTGGGAGTAGCGTAGGTTTTCTTCCTGATAAGTTTTGTGAATGCCTGCTGAGAGAGCCTCTGCATCATCCACCCCGGTAAAGACCGATTCTCCCTTTTTACCCATCACGATGGCAGTTCCTGTATCTTGACAGCCTGGCAGGATTCCATGTGCAGCGATCGAGGCATTCTTTAGTAACATTAGGGCGACCATCCTATCATTTTCCGTTGCTTCAGGATCGTCGAGAATAGAAGCGACCTGCTTGAGATGGGAGGTTCGAAGTTTAAAAGAGATCGCTTTGATAGCCTCATTCGCGAGCATTTTTAATCCTTCGGGATCTACTTTTAGAACCTTAGAACCTTCAAATTCAGCGTGGCTGATAAAGTCAGATGTGATCTTCTCATATTCAGTTAGATCTGGGCCTAGGGGAAAGGGAGTTTGGTAGTGGAATTCGCTCATAATCTATTGCTCTTAGAGGCTCCGTCCTTCATCAACTTCGATGTAATCCATGAAGCTAAGAATATCGTCTCGATCGGTCTTAGGATCCTCCTTTTTGCGCTCTGCGAGCCGCTCGGACATGTCATCTCGAAAACCACGTGTTTTCATATAAGCAGTGAACCACGCCTTCTCGTAATCAGGGCGATTGGTTCCATTTTCCCGAGCCCATGCCAGAGCTTGCTCGTCACTCGCACCTGCGAGAATCTGGGCCTTAAGATCATCATAATCTACTCCGAGGAACTGGCAGGTCCATAGATCCATCCCGAGGCCCAAATTGGTATGGAACTCCGGATGAAGTTTTCCTCCGTGGTGTAGGCGGACTTTATCAAAGAGGCGGGGAAGGTAGATAATGCCCCCGATTTCATCACGGGCAGAGCGTGGCATTTGGTATTGTCCTGACATAGATAGAGTGAAGCGAGAGAGGAGGATCAGTGCCACTGAAAAATCCGATTTTACCGGAAAGGCCCAAAAAAGAAAGAGTCGAGCTGAGTGACAGGTTTAAGGGCTTCGTCCATCCCGAAGAAGGTCAGACGGGGGAAGATGGTTTAGATATTCCTGACAAAAGTATCTAGAGACTAGAAAGGAGCATCTTATGGGATTGGGACTATCTTACAAAAGGTAGAAGCGATTAAAAAAAGATGGAAGGTCTCTTGTCTTATCTAAATTTCGCAAATAAAGTGTTAGCTTGGATATTTTTTGTATTGCAAGGAGCTTTCTTTTTGTTTTGAAGTAAAGGATCATACTAAATAAATGAATTTTTGTCCAAATTTATCGCGACTGTGTCTTGCAGCTAGAATGGCTATCGTCACCCTCTTTGCGAGTGCCCCTCTTATGGTGGAAGCTCAAAGAGTAAATTTCACGGCGGGAGAGGCCTATGTGTCAGGTCGCTTGGATGCACACCCAGATTGGCAGGTGGGAAGCACTGCCAACATTAATGCAACTCAGGAACGGGTTGAGATTGATGGTTTCGTGCGCGCCGTTTTTAGCGCAGGAGTCCCACTTAGCCCCGGAAATGATTACACTGCGGAAATTGATTTCACGTTCTTAGCTGGAGACCAGAGTGCGCTAGGATCTGCTCCTTTTAGAACTGTCATCAGTGCCGCCCTTTTCGGAGAGAATGATCCTGCTGGAGGAAGTGTGAAGGTAAGCCTCAACAGGGTGCTGGATACCTATACCATTTCCCTCACTGATTCACGGCAATTTAGAGAGAACTTTCTTCAATTTAACGATCGTCGCCCTTCCGCAAGCCCTGCGGTAAATACCAGCGAACTTGGAATCAATAGGCGGGTTCCTGATCTACAGTCTGATCCTCTTCGTCTCCGCATCACTGCCAGACGTGGACCTACTGAAAATGAATGGATTTTCACAGGGGAGCTCTTTAATCGTAGAAATGCTACTGATGATCTCATCACCTCCGTGAGCCTTGCTGGGGTCACCTTTGTCACCGGCTCAGAAGTTAGAGGGGGATTTACCTCAGGACAGAGTGATAGAAACGCGCGCTTCTCTAACCGTTTCATTAATTCGTTCGAGTTCAGGGGAGAAGAGCGCTTAGTTCCTTTTGTTCTTCCGAGTCGAAATGCGGTGCTCGGGTCAGTCGATGCGAACGGAAATGGCATTGCTGACTTATCAGAGCTTCTCACTCCTAGTGTTGCTCAACTTCCTCCTGCTGAAGATGCCGATGGAGACGGGATTTCTAATCTTGATGAGCTTCGGACTGGCACCGATCCTTTTGACTCTTCTGCTTTCTTTCGGAGTAGCAATATCGCAAGAGCTGCTCTGGCACCCGGGAATCAAGTTGCTTTCTCTTTTTCGAGTGTTCCAGGAATTCGTTACACCATCCAGCACTCGTCAGACCTAAATACGGGGTCTTGGACGCCTCTGCGTGACGTTGATGGGGCAGTCGGCGATGATGAGACTACTGTCATGATTTCGATGGCAGGCTTAGATCCGGACCGCTCCTTCTTCAGAGCTGGTGTCCTAGGGGCGATCGATTCAGACTCTGACGGCTTAGAGGATAATCTAGAGCTTTTTCTTGGCTTTGATCCGAATAACCCTAGCAGCGTAAATAGCACTTCCACGGGAGGAGACTTTGCGCAATTTGCGAGACTCTACACTGGTTCTAACAGGAATGGAGGGATCCTCAGTGGCACGGAAGCTGGTGTTCCTTCACCTGAACAGACCAGTCGATTCCTAGCTCAGGCAACTTTTGGTCCGACCGAAAATCTCATTGATTACGTAAGATCATTCGGTGAAAATGCCTTTGAAAAGTGGATTGATGAGCAACTTTCAATCCCTCCTACGCTGATGGATGCCTACCGGGTTCTGCTGTCTGCTCGTGTCGGGGGTGACACTCCGTCTAGCGGATTTTCCAATCCTGATGTTCCCCACTTCGCAAATATCTTTGATGATGTAGACCGCAGAAATGCTGATACAGTTTGGATGAGGCAGGCTTTGTTCGCTCCAGATAAACTCAGGCAACGGGTAGCATGGGCCTTATCTCAAATCCTCGTTGCGAGCACTGGGCAACCACGAGCAGGAGAAGGCCTTATGGTCTATTATGATCTCTTACTTGAGCATGCTTTAGGCAACTATGAGGACTTGCTCTATGAGGTGTCAGTGAACCCTCTCATGGGGAATTATCTTTCTAGCCTCGGAAATCGAGTGGTGAATCCTTCTATTGGAAGATTCCCAGATGAGAACTATGCCCGTGAGATTATGCAATTGTTCTCTATTGGTCTTTGGGAACTGAATCTAGACGGCACAAGGGTTCTCGACTCCAGTGGTAATCCAATTGCCACCTATACGAATGACGATATCGTGCAAGTTGCTCGCGTCTTTACCGGACTCGAATTTTCGATCTCTGGTCCTTTCAATCGTCGCTTCGCTGCACATCCCATGAGAATGAACGAGGGTGCTCATGATGTCGGCGCTCAGGTAAGTGTTGATGTTTACGGATCAGGAGAGAAGCGTTTCTTACAGAGTTTCCGCTACACTCCTGAGCCATTACCGGTCTTTGGGGGTTCTGGACGCTCAGGCTTGGATGACATTAGAGACACCGTAAGCATTCTTTTCAACCATCCTAACTGCGCCCCGTTCATCTCTAAAACTTTGATCCAACATCTTGTTACTTCTAATCCTCCCAAAGGTTATATCCGCCGAGTTGCAAGGGTCTTTGAAAATGATGGAACAGGCACTCGGGGGAATCTAGGGGCCGTTGTGAGGGCTATCTTACTGGATCGCCATGCGCGAGATCTTCAGGTTCAGTTCTCTGAACAGCCAGGCCGCTTAAAAGCTCCCATGTTGAGGTTCGCATCATTGGCTAGCGCATTCGATGCGGGAGCGGAATCTCCATCATTACATGATCTTGAGGGAATCCAGTTTTTCAGACACCCTAATCCCGCTCAAAATCCATTTACTTGTTTCCAACAATTCCCCTTTAGGCACCCTTCAGTGTTTAACTTCTTCCAGCCAGGTTACTCCCATCCGGGAGAAATCAGGGATCAAGGCTTACTCAGCCCCGAATTCCAGATCTTAAACTCAGTGACCGCGATCGCTGGTCCGAACATGTTCTACTCTTATATCACGAACTTGTTTCATAATGTGACTCGTCTTCATACGCCGCCTTTCGAAATTGAAATTGATGATTACTTAGCGGATGCTCAAAATAATTTGGGGCGTCTTCTAGATCGCTTAAACTTACTCCTTTGTCATGGCAGGCTCTCGGCTGGGACTAGGGAAATTATCTTGGCGAGTCTCCAACGTCTTGCAGGCGGCGACGCCCGCCAAAAGGTCGAACACTCTATTTATCTCATCCTAACCTCTCCTGATGCTGCTGTCCTCAGATAAAAAATAGGTAAATCCATACCCAAAAAAACCGTGAAACGCCGTTCATTTATAACAAAAAATAGCTTAGCTGCTATAGGGTCATCTAGCATCGCGAATACTCTCCTTAATCTTAGGCTGATGACTAATGCCGCCGCTGATTCGGTGGAGGATGACTATCGTGCCCTCGTCTGCGTCTTTCTCACCGGAGGCTGTGATTCTTATAATCTCTTAGTGCCCACTTCTTCAGCTGAGTATACGAACTACTCACGAGTGAGAACCGGGCTTGCTTTACCTCTGCCAGGATCTGGAGGGACTGATGAACTACTCCCCGTAGACCTCAGTGCTACAGGAGGAAGAACCTTCGGACTTCATGGGGCTGTGCCTCAGCTTAGGGCGCGGATGAATGAAGGTAATGCAACAATACTTGCGAATGTCGGGACTTTGGCAGAACCGGTAAATGTTTCTGCGATCCGTGCGGGAAGTGCTCTTTTACCGCGTGCGCTCTTTTCTCACAATAGCCAACAGGCGACTTGGCAAACAGGCCTTACTCGTGATGGCTCAGCGACTGGTTGGGGGGGACGGCTTGCTGATCGCCTCTTATCCAGAAATATCTCTAATGATGTCTCGATGGGTGTTTCCTTAGCAGGTAATCAGACGCTCTTGGTCGGGAATAATACCATTCCTTTCTCGATCGGCCAAGATGGCGTGACCTCTCTCACGGGAACTGGTTCTACGAACTTATTTGACCTCGAAAGAGTCACAGCTGCCCGCTCTATTGCCGCGGGATCTAGCGAGCATTTGTTGATGAAAGCTTTTGCTGAGGAGACTCGAGCATCAGTTGAAGTGTCTGAGCAGTTTTCTGCCGCTTTTAATCAAGTGAACATCCGTTCCTCATTCAGTGGAGCTGGGATTAGTAGAGACTTAAGAGCTGTCGCTCGTTCAATCGGCTCAAGCCGAGATTTAGGTTTAAGAAGGCAGATCTTCTTTGTGGAGCTCGGTGGTTTCGACCACCACGCTGCGCTTGCTGGCCCCTTAAGAGGAGGACTGTCTCGGCTCGACTCTGCCTTAGCGAGTTTCTGGGAAGCGCTTGGCGAGCTAGATGCTCAGGAAAACGTCGTCACCTTTACTTGTTCTGACTTCGGTAGAACTCTACGTTCTAACGGAGGTGGAACTGATCATGCATGGGGTGGTAATGCAATCGTGATGGGTGGACCAGTGCGCCAGCGCCTCTTAAGTGATGGAATCAGTTCTGGTTCTAGAATCTACGGTAGCTATCCAGATGAAAGTGAATTGAGTCTGGGACGAGGTCTCGACGTAGGGAGCAATGGGCGGATGATCCCGACCACTTCGACTGATGAATACTTTGCGGAGCTTGCCTTATGGCTAGGACTCAGTAGAGGAGAGTTAGAGGATGTTTTGCCGAATATCGGCTCTTTCTATTCCCCCGGAGCCACGGATACCCCTCTGGGTATGCTCCCCGCAGTCTAGCGTGGTTCTGTTCTTTTGAGAAAATAAAGAGAGCTAAAAGCTGTTGAAATATCCTTACTTGGTCCTTGGCCTGTGCGCATTCGTTGTTTTTCTTCTCGTTAAGAAAACAGGTGAATCTGAAGCGGTAACTCCTAGTCACTCCGAGAGTGGGCGAGTAGTACAGAGCCCCTATGAAAGTGGGGAGGACGAGGAGGTTCCGAGCTCCGAGAGTGTGGAGAATGATCAGTCTACTGAACTGACTCAAGGTCACGACGAGCTTGCAGGATACGGGGACCCAGATACGACAGGCATGGATGATCTTCTCTTAGTTCAGAGCCTCATCCAGATTTTCAGACTATACACGAAGGATCCCGATGCCTTGCCAACGTTCGGGAACAAAGAAATCGTGGAAGCCTTATCGGGTGAAAACCGTTTCCAAGATCGCTTCATTAAGAGTGATTTCTCCTTTATCAGTAAACAGGGAGAAATCACGGACCGATGGGGAAATCCCTTAGTCTTTCATTTCGAGGACGCTCATTGTCCTGACATTCGCTCTTTGGGGCCTGATAAGACGCTTTGGACAGATGATGATATCGTCCTCCCATATCTAGCTGAGTGATAGTTTGATGACTAGCTATCTCTGCTAAATAAGATTTTTGAGTAGAGGAGGAGTTTAAAGGGAAAGGGGG
>CALFVL010000092.1 GCA_937928425.1 uncultured Verrucomicrobiales bacterium | reverse complement strand
CACCTCCCAGTTGATTAACGTCCAATTTTTTCCATTCATGACCAGAACCACCTAATCATCCTGAAACGGAAAAACTCTCACAAAGTACACACGATCCCAACTCACTCGAGGACAGATCATGGATTGCGAACGGTGTCTTGTCCGATCTTGGTGATTTTTCCGTGGATCGCTTCACGACAGATCGGCCCAAAATGGCGACTATCTCGGGCATTGTCAGTGTTGTCGCCCAAGACGAAGTATTCATTCTCTCCCAACACTGCTCCTGAATGCTTGCCTACGTCAGATGCATGAAAGTTGATTACTATGGGGTGTTTGACTAAGACACCATCGATTCTTAGCCCCTCGTAAGCTAATTCCACCTTCTCATTAGGTAACCCAACTACTCGAAAGCCGTATCTGCTTTCTTTGGCATCGGGCGGAGTGAAGACTACAAGGTCAAATCTCTCGGGCTGCGCATCGTCGTAAGCTCCAGTGTAGACTGTAACCACACTCCCGGCTGGAATAGTGGGTTCCATCGACCTGGATGGGAAATTCATCTCTTCCATATGGTTGTCGCACGATGTGCAAAGCGCGACCAAGAGAAGAAGGGTGGGGGCTTGAAGCTGCATTATCTTTTGATCGAACGGAATGCTTCCACCTGTATGGGTGTGAAGACACAAGCATAAGGGTTCTCAGAGGAGGCTTGGTGGACTTTGCTACGGCTGAGCGGTCAGTTACTTAGACTGGAAGATTTCGCTCTGAATGGTGGCGTGGATGAGGCTGCGGAACCCGATCGCTCCTTCGGGAGTTTCTGGGGTAGAGAGCGAGTTCAAGATTTCGTCGAGAGCACGTCTATCGGCGAATTCTATAGTAGCTCCAGTGGAGTAGGTGAGGAGTTTATCGAGAATGTTGTAGGCGATGTCTCTGGGCTGGGAGAGGATGTTTTTCTTAAAGTCGCTGATGTTGTGAAACTGGGATCCATCTGTGAATTGGTAGCTGGCATCAACTGGCTGCCCGGGCTTCCAAGTGTTCTTTTTCTTCCGTTTGCCCTTTGACTTTAGGGCGCGGTAATTGTTCCGCCAGCCCCCTATGACGTCGAAATTTTCTAGGGCGAATCCGGGTGGGTCGATTTTGACATGACATGCATTACAGGACTCGGTGGAGCGGTGTTTATCAAGTTGATCGCGGATGGAGATCGCGCCACGGATGTCAGGTTCTACGGCGGGAACATCATCTGGGGGTGGCGGGATGTGGATGCCTAGAATGTTTTCGAGGAGCCAGACTCCCCGGATGATCGGTGAGGTGGTGGTGCCATTCGCGCTGACTTTTAAGATGCTTCCGTGGGTGATGAGACCTCCTCGCCTTTTCTGCTGAGCGGGTGTGAGGGGCACTTTACGGAGGGTCGGGGAGGTGACTTGGGGAATCTGGTAGTGGTGCGCGAGTCGTTCGTTAAGCATGGCAAAATCGGAATGAATGACATTTGTCACGCTAAGGTCGTGATCGAGCATTTCACGGAGGAAGGCGCGGGTTTCAGCCAGCATGGAATTTTTTAAGATGCTATCAAATTCAGGATAGAGTTGTGGGTCTGGATTGGTGAAGTCGATGTCTTTCAGGCCGAGCCAGCTATCACTGAAGTTTTTAATAAAGGCCGCAGAGCGGGGGTCGTTTAGTAGACGTTCGCTGTGTTTCCGGAGGATCTGAGGATCAGAGAGCTGGCCTTTCTGGGCGGCTTTGAGAAGGGCTGAGTCCGGTGGCCCGCTCCAGAGGAAGTAGCTGAGACGGGAGGCGATGCTGTAATCATCAAGCGGGCCGAGTTTCTCAGTGAAGAAAAGAACACGAGGGGAGCTGAGGAGGGCGCGGTAGCCGGAGAGAAGAGCCTGAGTGAGTGAGCCAGTAGCGGTGAAGGTCTGAAGGGCAAAGTCTTGGTAGCTAGCGAGTTCTTCTACTTCGACGGGACGGCGGAAGGCGCGGGTGGCGAAGCGGCGGATGAGTTTAGCGAGGTCTTTTTCAGGTGTGTCACTGTGGAGTTTACCGTCTTTTAGGGTGAGTTTACCGAAGAGGATTTTTTTAATTTGAGCATCTGAAAGGCCCCGGTGGATCCGCTTAATCGTGAGTGATTTTACGGCCGTGCCGATGCTTTTAGGGTTTAGGAGAGCACGGCCTTCTGCGACGGTTTTTCCTGTCACCTTGCTAAGGGTATTATCACCAGGGCGAATTTCAAGAAGGTGGCCTTGGTCCATCCAGGTCTCGAAGCTATGGGTCTGGAGCTTAGGACCAGCGAGGAAGCTCCCGACCCAGTGCGTAGTCGGGGCTTTTGCGGAGATGAAGCCTCGGTGGATCTGAGTCCAGACGCCTCGATCGGCGGGTGGATTATGGGCTTTAGCGGTGATGGTGATGCGGTACCAGCCATCTTCAGGGACGGCGGCGTTAGGGACGCGGCCGTGGTAGTTGTTATTTGAGGAGATGGAGATGGCGAGTCCCTCGTGCAGGATGGCTTGGCGGTCAGAACCTCGCCGGGTGGCGTAGCTGTGGCCTATCTGATCGGCAGTAAGGGTTTTTTTAAAGGCAGGGCTAGGGGTGAGGGCACGGCGAAAGGCCTCGTCTAAGGAGAGGTCGATAAGGTGGAGGTGTTTTTCAAGGAGGTGGTGAGAGAGTTGCTGCGATTCGGCGATGTTACTGAAGCCCTTGGGGGCGGGATCTTCTGGGAGCAGTTGAGCCAGCGGGAGGTCTATCCCGAGGAGGTGATGGAGGGTCTTTTCATACTCGATGCGGTTTAAGCGCCGTGAGCGCACGCGGCCTTTGGTCTGCTGGTGGACTAGCGAGGTGGCGTGGAGGGTCTGCTCGAGTTCTTTAAGGAAGCGGCTGCGTTCAGCTTCATCGAGCTTTTTCTTGGGCGGCATTTCGCCGTCATGGACGCGGTCGAGGATGTAGGCCCAGCGAGTGAGGGAACTTCGGTCGTTTTTATCGAAGCTGAGGGTCTCGAGGTCGAGCTCACCCTCTTGGTCGAAGGAGTCATGACAGTCGTAGCAGTTGTTCTCGAGGAAGGTGATGATGCTAGCTGGAAGATCGGCCTGAGGGTCTTTATCTTTAGCGCTGAGTGGCAAAAGGAGAAGGAAGGGTACGAGGAGATGACGGATGATCATTTTGGTCGTCTTTTTTTTCGGTCGTCTTTTACTTAGCTGAATTCGAGGCCAGTCATGGTGCTGCGGCTCGTGGCGAAGGAGTCGGCCTGAATGCCGTGGCGGTGAAGGATGCTCATGAAGAGATTAGGAAGAGGGTAGTTCTTCTTTTGGTTAAAGGCGAGGTGCTGGCCATGCCGGAAGCCTCCTCCGGCGAAGAGGACGGGCATGTTCGAGTTATCATGTGCGCTGGCGTTTCCTAAATTAGAGGTGAGGAGGACATTTGTCCGGTCTAGCATGCTTCCTTCACTTTCTTTTGCTTCCTTGAGCTGACGGACGAAGCCACCCCAGGTTTTAACAAGCTGAGATTCGATGAGGGTGAGTTGATCAATTTTTTCTTCATCGCGGCCGTGGTGACTGAGGCTATGGTAGCCATCATTGACTCCTTCGATGGGGATGGCGCC
This sequence comes from uncultured Verrucomicrobiales bacterium, assembly GCA_937928425.1. Classification (GTDB taxonomy): domain Bacteria; phylum Verrucomicrobiota; class Verrucomicrobiia; order Verrucomicrobiales; family Akkermansiaceae; genus SW10. The sequence goes on along the minus strand of CALFVL010000092.1, from coordinate 26,621 downwards.
GGCATCGCCATCTAGGTGTAGGGTGATGTAGCGGGTGGAGTCGGTCTGGAGAGCAAGGAACATGACTTGGAGCATGAGTCGCTTGCGCTCGATGACGGCAGAGTTATTCCGAATGTCGATGGGGACTTCCGCGTCTACTTTGGGCTTTGGTTTCGAAGCCCAGTTTTGGGACTCGGAGAGGCGTTTTTCAAAGTCACGAACTGAGGTGTAGTAGTGATCCATTTTTTCAAGGTCACCTTTTCCGAGTTGGCGCTCGAGCTGCTTCGAGTGCTCGGAGACAAGGTCCATGATGCTGCGGCCTTGTTGGAGGCGTAGAGCTTGGAGTTTGCGCTGTTCTGGCGAGTCGTCGATGAAGAGTTTGGTGAAGAGCTTGGAGGGTGAATTCTCAGCGGGGATCATGCTACCGTTCTCGGTGTAGGAGGGACTTGTGGTTCCGGTGAGGTTGAGGACGAGCGAGGGGAAGCGAGTCTGACTCCCGAGCTGCTTGGCAAGAAGTTGGTCAATCGAGATGGTGTTTTTGAAAACAGAGCTACGGGAGTAGGGGGCAGCGGTAAGGATGCTGCCTTCCGCTTTATGCCCGCCGCTGACTCCGGGGTGCGAGGCGCCAGAGACGACGGTGAGATCACCAAGGATGTCTTGAATGCCAGAGAGGTAGAGGGAGGGGGTGTAGTGAGAGCCTGCTTCGAGGGGGTTCAGATTAGGGCCATGGAGGCCGAGTGAGAGGCTAACACTGACGAAGCTGCGCGCAGGTTGGGAGGCCTCTGTGGCGGCGAAGGCTGGGGTCATGGCCTCGAGCCACGGGAGGGCCATAGAGATGCCTGCTCCTTTAAGGAGGGCACGGCGAGAGAGGGATTTTGAGAAGTTAAAGTGGACGCGTTTCATGCTTAGTTGGTGAGAACTTTAAAGTCGTCGAAGTCGATGGTGGTTCCAGTGACCGTCATTCCGAGCTTGGTGAAGGTGGGGTGGTCAATGCCGGGCGACTTGAGCTTTACGATGGGTTTCTGGTCGATGAAGGCCTCTAGGGTATCGCCTTTTATGATGGCTCGGAGCTGATACCATTGGCCTTTTTTGAGCTTGAGAGGAGCACTGGTCTGGGTGGCAGACAGAGTTTCCTTATCTTCAGCGGTGAGGGTATTTTGTTTCCGACGTTTCCGGATGTCTAAGTTCATGGAGCCGCTTTTGTCATCGCTGATACGGAGCTGCTTGGGGCTGAGTGAGACGCGGCAGATGTGGGCAGCGTGAACGGACTTTTCGTTTTGGTCGTCGAAGACGAAGTTGAAGCGGGAACCTCCGTTAAAACGAAATTTGATTTCCATGGTGACATCGTCAAAGTTGATATGCTTTCGGATGACGCAGCCGTGGGAGGGGTCAGTCTGATTAGCGATGAGAATGCCATCCCGGACACTCCAGGCATCCGCTGGTTTTAAGGTGGCGTAATTTTTGAGAGATTCGGGGGTGTCGAAGTGGTCCTCGAAGGTGGATTCTTCTCCCTTGGTGTTGCTCGCCTTTGGGGAGTTTTTTGTATTTTGGATGAGCTGTGGTTTTTCGTTACCGAAGCTATGAAGGTGCTGGGCATTGAGGGGAATGTGGGAGGTGAGGCATAGGAAGATGAGGCCGAGAATTTTCATGAGTGAAATGGAGTGGTAGAAAGACGAGGGTGTAGTCTTTGTGATTCCTTTCTTACGGAAGAAGGAGGGCTTCTTTTTCAGCGAAGTTAATTTGCTCGCCCGTGATGAGTGGGGAGATTTTTAGGCCGTTTTGCAGGTTTGCTTTCCTGAGTTTTGGCCTTTTGGGTGGGGAGAAGAAGGCGGAGGTGGACTTTACGAAAGTGGATATTGGCTCCGTGGTCTTGCAGGTGGAGACTGGAGGCCTTGGTCCCGAAGCCTGCTTGATCTTTGTATTTGCTGTTCTGGAGGCCTTTATTCCACTCCTTGCTGTGAATTTTCACTTCGAGAACCTTACTTCCATTCAGCCAATGCTCGAGGTGGTTCCCGTTTGCGATGATGCGTCCCGTGTTCCACTGCCCAGCAGCTTTGAGGATTTTATGCTCGTTTGGGGGGATGATATTATAAAGGGAGGCGGCCGAGGAGTGGGATGTTTTCCCGCGAATGTGGCGCTCGTCATCGAGTAGTTGATATTCTAAGCCTCCACGATATTTTATGCCACTGTTTCCGCCTTTTGCGATGTTCCACTCGAAGCTGAGCTCGAAGTTTAGAGGCTTCACCTTGGAAGTGAGTCCTCCAGTCCGTTCGCTGCCACGGGAGATGATGCCTTTCTTGGCGGTCCACTTTCCGGAGTGTTTTTTCTGCTTAGTCCACCACTGCGAGAAGTTGTTTTCCGCGAAGAGGTCTCGGGTGTCTTCGCTAGCCTGTTCTGCATGGAGCGAGGTGATGAGTATGAATAGGGACAGGGTGATTTTCATAAGATGAGGATTAGGGGATTTTTAAATAGAGAAGGGTGAGGGCTGGAAAAGGCAGATAGATCATAAGGTGCCGACTTGGAAATCTTAAAAGAGGCGAAGGTGTCTAGCTAATCTTTGGAGAGGATGAGGGCGGAGAAGTGAGGAGGTGTTCGCTCGGTTTTTTCGGTGACTTGAGTTGGACAGAATTCAGTCATTCCAGCGTAGATCTATCAACAAGTGATCTCTGCCTTTTTCATTGCTGTCTGTCCTAGGAATGGATTAAATGGCTCCCTGTGGGTGAAAGGCAGATTCATAGGAGCAATAAGGGCACGGATTTAGGGGCGCCTAACGAGAGTGAAAGATGAAAACTGAAGGGCTCCAAAAATTCTTAGTTAAGGTCACACGCCGTTTGAACCAAGGTCTTGCATGGGCAATTACAGGATGGGCGGTGCTGCTTGGTGGGCTTGCTCTCCTCGCTCATGCGATGGTGTATCGTCTGAATGGGATGAAGATCCCTTGGGGTGGGGCATTGATGCTCTGCGTCTACACGCTCGCGATCGGGGCTGCGATCTGGTGGATACGGCTTCTTAGTTCTCGTGAAAGTGCACTCATCGCGGACCGAGAACTGGGTCTAAAAGATGCGCTTACCACGGCGATGGCATTTGACGGGGATGAAGGAGAGGTGCACCAGTTAAGGCTGAAACAGACTGAGAGACTACTGAGTGAGAAGAAGGTGGAGGATTTAAAAATCGTATTTCCAGCACGCTCATTCTGGATCGGAGGGATTCTGGCAGCAGTCGCTCTAGGGCTAGGTTTCTTGCCAAATAGCGATGCCGTGCAAGGTCGCCTCGATCAGGAATCGCTCACTGTAGAGCGGACGGAGGCAATTAAGTCTGAGTTCGAAGATTATATTGAAGAGCTCATCAAGGAGCTGGACCCAGATGAAAGGGAGGTGCTGAATCCCGAAGAGCTCAAGCGCTGGGTAAAGGAATTAAAGAGGACGAAGGATCAGAAGGAGGCGATGCGCCAACTTGCCCGCTTCGAGCAGAAAGTGACTCAAGCGATGGCCAGTATGGAGGCTCGTAAAGATGATGAGGCGATGAAGGCCGCGGCGGCAGAGTTGGCTAAGTCAGATCAGGCGAGTGCCCGCCAGCTGGGAAAAAAGCTCGATCTTAACGAGTTTAAAATAGCTGAGGAGGATCTCAAAAAACTCGCCAAGGAGGCGGAGCTTAAAAACCCGAAGAAACTCAGCCCTGCGGAGCTTAAGAAGAAGGTGGAGGAATTAAAAAAACTCCGTGAGATGACGAAGCGGATGGCAAACGCTGCGCGGAAGCGTGGCTTAGGCCAGCAAAAGAAACTCGGAGCGGCGAAGGGGCAAATGGCGCCTGGGAATGGGAAGGACATGGGGCGGTTGATGGAAGCGATGGATGCTGATGCGAAGGCCCTGCTCGGAGAAATTGCGAAAGGAGATTGGCAAAAAGGAGATTGGGACAAGGGGATGAGATTTCAAAAAGGCTTTCATGAAAATTTACGGTTCTTTAATAAGAATCTGCGGAGAATGCATGGCAAGAATCTCGCAAGGCGGCGGCTCGCGCAGTTGAGAGGTGATTTGAATAAGGCTCAGCGCTTTGCCAGTGGTCAGGCGGAGAGTTTAGGACTCGCGCAGAATAGAATGGCTGGGCAGGGAGGTCTGCGCCCTGGGGTCGGGACCGATCGGTCAAGGCGCAAGGCACGTGATGCTTCCCGTGAAGTGGAAAATGTGGCCTCTCTTGAAGGCCAGAAAGGAGTGGGCCCCTCGATCACTGCGGTCGAGGAGGCTGATAGCGGGACTGGAATTTCTAACCGCTCAGCGGAGACCAAAGCTCGTGCAGCCCGCCTCCGCCAAGCTGAGTCATTCGTGCGCCGTGATGATGTTCCAGAAGATCTTAAGATGGGAGTTAAGGAGTACTTCGAGCGGGTCCACGAGGTCACGGAAGAGAAATGAAATTTGAGGAGAAACACTACGATCACACTTTATGAGAACCGAATCTATCGAAACTCGAGCGAATGAATTTACGATTGCGTTTAAGAAAATCACCGAGGAGGTGGGGAAATTTATCGTCGGTCAGGATGATATTATCGAAAATGTTCTGATTGCAGTTTGCTGTGGAGGACATGTTTTACTCGAGGGGGTCCCCGGTTTAGGGAAAACCGCGCTAGTGAATACCTTGGCGCAGGCTCTGGACCTTAAATTTAACCGGATCCAGTTCACCCCGGATCTTCTCCCTAGTGATGTCGTGGGGACCCAAGTCCTCCAGGAGACAGATGGTCACCGTGGCTTAAAATTTCAGCATGGCCCCGTATTCTGTAACATTCTCCTCGCAGATGAGATCAATCGTGCGACTCCTAAGACACAAGCGGCTCTCTTAGAAACGATGCAGGAAAAGCGGGTGACGGTAGCGAATGAGACGCACGCAATCGGCCAGCCCTTCTTCGTCTTAGCCACGCAGAATCCGATCGAGAATGATGGAACCTATCCTCTCCCTGAAGCCCAACTTGACCGTTTCTTTTATAAGCTGACTGTCGATCTGCCAGGCCATGATGATTTTTCGGAAATCTTGAACCGGACGGGAGGGAACTCGCAACCAGAGATTCGTGCCGTGGCGAATGGAGCCGAGATTATTAGACTAGGGGAGACTCTCCGAGAGATCCCGATAGCACCCGAGATTCAAGATCATCTCGTCCGGGTGGTGCGCAATACTCATCCGCAAAATGACAGTGCTCCCTCCAAGGTGAAAAACTACCTTCGCCACGGAGCCTCACCTCGAGCAGCTCAGGCTATGCTCTCTGCGGCGCGGGTGCGAGCCCTTCTCGATGGGCGCTTCCATGTGGCACGGGAGGATGTTGATGCAGTGGCAATTCCGGCGATGCGGCACCGCCTCATTCTCTCCTTTGAGGGGGAGGCGGAGGGAATCGTAAGTGATGATTTAGTCAAGTCCGCCATTCGCGCAGCCTATTAAGACGCAGCATGTCTGATTCTTCTCGTGAGCTGACTGATGCCGATTTCATTCGTCGGCTAGAGAGTCTTTTTCTCCTCGCTCGGCGGGTGCTCGGAGGGAGCTTGCAAGCTGATCGCAAGAGTAAGCGTAAGGGGGCTGGCATCACCTTCGCTGATTATGCGGAGTATCAATTAGGGGATGATTACCGGGCGATTGATTGGCGTGTCTTTGCACGCTTTGATCAGCTGGTGATTAAGCTCTTTGAAGTGGAGGAAGATACTACGGTATACATCCTTGCCGACTCTAGCCACTCGATGGGGAGTAAATTTCTAGCAGCTAAGAAATTGGTCGCGGCGATGGGCTACATCGCGCTTAACTGTCTGGACCGTCTGAGTGTGTATGGTATGGCTGATAAGCTTTACCCGATCCAAAATCCCACCCGAGGTAAGGCTAAAGTGCTCAGCTTTTTACGGACTCTTGAGGCGGGCGAGACAGTGGGAACAGATACGGACTTTAGTGCCTGTGTGCGTGAGTTAGAAGTTCGCCATCGTAAGAAAGGAGTGGTCTTAGTGATCTCGGATTTTCTTTTTCCGGGCGGGTTCGAAGATGGCTTAAAACGCCTTTCGGGCCTCGGTCATGATGTTTACTGTCTGCAAATTCACGCTCAAGATGACCTCTCCTGTGAGTGGAAGGGGGATGTGGAGATTGACTGTGTGGAAACTCACCAGAAGGAGCAGATCACGGTGACTCGTAAAGAGATCACTCGTTATGAGGAGCTTATGGCAGAGTGGAATGCGGCTTTGAGAAAAGAGTGCGCCCGCTTAGGGATAGGTTATGCCAACACCACGGATGAAGTTCCTTTTGAGCATGTCATTCAGGGGATTTTAAGGAGAGGAGGCTTAGTCTCATGACTTTCCTCGCCCCTGGGATGCTCTGGGCACTTCTGGCTCTCGTCCCACTTGCTGCTATTTTTTTCCTTAAGGTGCGTCCGCGTCGTAAGCTGACGAATGCCTTTTTTCTCTGGCAGAAAGTCTTCGAGGAGAAGAAGTCCTCCTCTCTCTTCCGCCGTTTGCGGGACCTTTTCTCACTCATTTTAATGTTACTCGCAGCAGCGGCGATCGTCTTCGCGATGTCCAGACCTCAGGTGGATCAGGATGATGGGCGTGACCTCCTCGTGGTGATTGATGTCTCTGCTTCGATGTCTGCGGGTGCTTCAGGGAACACTGGTCTAGACCTCGCCTTACGCGAGGCAGAGGACATCGTGAGAGCTCTTAATGGGACGCGCCGCATGGCGCTTGCGAGCTTGGCCGATCAGTTGGAATTTGTGAGTCACCTCTCCGATAGTCCACGTGACCTCCTCCGTGCAGTCCGCTCGATCGAGCCGCGAGAGGTTCCGATTTCAGAAAATGCCCGGCAGACCCTCCAAGAGTATGCGAAGGGGGGTGAGGATTATCGCGTGATTTTACTGACTGATGGCCATGGTGGTCTGAGTAATCTTCCTGAGTCGCTCGAGGTGATGCGTCTGGGGGAAGATCTGAAGAATGCGGGACTGGTAGATGCGGACTTTGCATGGATCCCAGGGCAGGCTAATCGTGCTGGCTTCTTTTATCGTGTGGCCTCTTCTTTCCCTGAGGTGAAGCAGGCTGAACTTGAGCTCCGTAATGTGGAGACTGGTCGCATTGTCCGGCTCCTTCCCATGACTTTAGAGCCTGGCCTGAGCGAGCCGAGGGTCATAGAACTCGGGGAGGCCAGTCCGGGGAGGTGGATGGCCTCTCTTAATGTGGTGGATGATTTTCTGAAAGATAATGTCGTCGAGATGGTTTTACCTGAGCGGAGGAAAATTCCCGTGCGGATCGCGGCGAGTCAGGCTTACTTTTTTCAGCGCTGTGTCGAGGCCTTCGACTTCGCAGGAGGGCTTCTTCAGCAGGTCGAAGAGGCTGCGGAACTCCTCGTAGCTGAGGGGGCACCGGATGGTAAGGAGCCTGCTTTGATCTTTGGCCCTAAAGGAGATTCTCCGTATTGGAGTGATTTAGGAGATCCTGTGGAGGTGCTCACGGCCCGTGCGGTGGCAGAGGGGCATCCTATTTTAAAGCATCTCGATCTGGATGGTCTGAGCTTTGCTGGGGCTCGGGTGCTCACTCCGCCTGAAGGGGCCATCATCCTAGCGACTTCTGAGAGTGGTCTCCCGCTCATTTATAAAAGCACGCAAGATGGACGCAGCGCGATTGTGGTGAACTTGGATCCAGCCCAAGGAGAATTTTTTCTCTCTCCTTGGTTTCCGGTCTTAGTTCACGATTGCGCACGGCATTTGAAATCTCGTGAAGGGGAGTGGCGAGCGGTTTATCCTGCGGGTACTGTGGTGACGGTCCCAGACGGGGGGACGCTGACTAAACCGAGTGGTGAGGTGGCCGAGGCGGGGCCAGTTCAGCTCGATCAGTGCGGGCTCTGCTCACTCGCGCTCACCGGACAGAGCATCACTTTCGGAGTTTCTCTCCTACACTCTGGTGAGTCATTGTTAGATGGCTCAGGTCCTGTAAACTCGGTTCAGGATGTCGCCTCAGGTCGCCCACCAGCCCTATGGCTGATTATGCTAGCACTCGTGATTATCACGGTGGAGAGCCTGCTCTATCATCGTAGAAAACTTGGATAAATGGAATTTCTAGGATGGAACTCGCTTTGGTGGCTCATCGTTCTCGGTGGTTTAGGTCTGGCCTTTTACTTTTCGCTCGTCGATCGGCCAGCTCGCATGAAGTGGCTCTCGTTTGGCTTTCGGGTGGCTGCAGTGCTCCTGCTCATCCTTGCTCTGTGTCGTCCATTTTGGAGCGCCGAGAAGGAGGAAGTCCACGTCGCTTTCCTGCTGGATGTCTCGGAATCCGTCGACCTTTCTTCTCTGAAAAATGGCTTGGAGAAGGTGCGTGCAGGAATCGAGGCACTTGATGATGCGGATAGCTATGCTTTTTTTCTCTTTGGGGAGACCCTTCGCCAGACCTCGGTGGAGGAGGCTAGAGCTTTTATCGAATCATGTGAACAGGGGCGCGGTGATGCTCAGTTCCGCTCTTCAACGGACCTAGAGGCGGCGCTTTCGCAGGTCCGTCTTACGCTTCCTGCAGACCGTGGTAAACGGATTATCCTCCTCACTGATTGCTTAATTTCAGAGAATCCTACGGGGATTATTGATCAGCTGGAGACCGAGGAAACTGATTTGCAAGTCTTCCCACTGGACGCGCTAAAAAATCCGGAAGCCTCGATCACTCACTTCGCTGCGGCTTCTCCAAGTGCTTTTCAAGGCGAGATGGCTCGTCTCAAAGTGGACCTCTCCGCGAATCGAGACATGAAGGGGAGATTACGCATCCTCCATCGCGGCGTCGCGGTGGCGGAGAAGGAGGTGCAGCTGAGTTCAAGCGACCAGACCACAGAGTATGTGGAAGTCGAGATGGTCTCAGCGGGTGATAGTGTCTGGGAAGCGCAGTTAGAGCCAGAGGAAGATTACTTCCCGAATAATAATCAAGCGAGCACTACGGTCTCGGTAAGTGGGCAGGCGCGGGTGCTGGTCATTCATGAGGAACCGCAGAGACTTCGGGAAGCTGCGCGTGCGCTTCGCGAGCAAGGAATCGAGCTGGATGTGCGCGGGGCCCGTGGCCTTCCTGACTCCCTGCGCGGTCTTTTGGCCTTTGATGCCATCATGCTTGCCGATCTCCCAGCCACCTCCATGTTGCCTAAGCAGATGCAGTGGCTAAAGCAGTATGTTAGCGATTTTGGTGGGGGTTTAATTATGACTGGTTCAGAGAATTCCTTCGGCCTCGGGGGATATTTTAAAACTCCTGTGGAGGAGGTTCTTCCCCTCGTGTCTCGCTTTGAAAAAGAGAAGCAGAAGCCCTCACTCGCCATGGTTCTCGTCATTGATAAGTCAGGCTCTATGTCTGGGGAGCCGATCGCTCTCGCCCGCCAGGCTGCTCGTGCCGCTGCTGAGCTCCTGAGTCCACAAGATCAGCTCGCAGTCATCGGCTTTGATAATAGTCCACAACTTTTTCTCGATCTCACTTCTGCCGGAAATCAGGGCGCTATCGCGTCCGCGATCGACTCGATCGAGGCTGGTGGTGGCACTGATCTTGCGCCCGCAGTGGCCCAAGCTAAAGAGATTCTGAATGGCGCGAGTGCTAGGATTAAGCACGTCATCGCGATGACTGATGGGCAGACCAGCCAGTCCAACCTTCTGGAACTTTGTCAGGAAATGGCAGATGCGGGAATGACCGTTTCCACAGTAGCGATGGGGCAGGGCGCTGCACGCGAGCTGCTCTCCTCCATGGCGGAGGTCGGGAAGGGGCGTTACTACGAGACTGATTCTCCGGAAAATGTCCCCCAGATTTTTACCAAAGAGACCATGCAAGCCAGTAAATCGGCGATAAAGGAAGACCTCTACGCAGTGGCTCCCGTGGCTGAGCATCCTATGATTTCAGGATACGAGGTTGCAGAGTTCCCGATGATTCTTGGCTATGTGATGACCCGAGTGAAGCCTACCGCACAGCTGCTACTCGCAGCCGAGTCTGGTGACCCGCTCTTGGCGACTGGAAATTTCGGGCTGGGAACCGGGGTGGCCTTTACCGCTGACCTCACCGATCGCTGGGGAAGCGAGTGGCTCAGTTGGGACAATTTTGGCCCGTTCTGGGCGCAAGTCATCCGTGGAGCTTTGAAAAAGGACGATGCAGTTGGCTTGGCGACGCAGACTCGGGTCGAGGGAGGCGAGTGGAAGATTGACATCCGGCGCTTTGATGAAGCTGGTGCTCCGGTATCTGGCATCGACTGGCAGGCACAAGTTTTCGACGTGAATGGGAATAGCAGTGCGGTGAATGTGAGGGAAGTTGGGCTAGGGCGCTATCAAGCGAGCATTCCGCTGGACGGAGAACGCCTGTCTCTACAGCTCACCGATGCCGTTCACGCGAAGATGAAAACCCTCCAATGGTCCCGAGGATACCCTAGTGAATATCGCCTGGCTTCTCAGTTTAAAAAAGAACTCTTAGACCTCCCAAAGTATGAGCCGGATGGAGTCCGTAGTGGCATCGCGCCCATTAAGATTAAAACCAGCGCGATTCCGCTCTTCGGCTTCCTAGCCTTAGGCTGCATCTTCCTGAGTGTTCTCTTCCGGAGAGTTTAATGATGTGAAGGTCTTTTGGACCTAAGCGCTTACGGAGAGTCCGAGGAGCTTTTTTAGAGGCTTTATCTATGACGAAAAGCTTCACTTCTGAGCAGCCTATACAGCCCTATTTAATAGGCGCGTATCTAGCCTCCAATGAGCCAGTAAACTGGCTGAGGCCAGATTCCTAAAATGAGTGTCAGTGCACTGAGGGTGACGATGACCCAGAAGGAGAGGGGACGCACTTGCAAGGGAGACTCATTGAGCGAGCTGCGCCAATACATGGCGCGAATGATTTGGAAGTAGTAGTAGAAGCCAGCGGCGACTCCAACGAAACCAAGGATGACGGGGATCCAGAGGCCAGCAGTGACGGCCATTTTAAAGGCGAGGAATTTACCCCAGAAGCCGGCAGTGAGGGGGAGGCCAGCGAGGGCGGCGATTATGACCGCAGTCATAGAAGCTAGAGCTGGGTGGCGTTTGCCAAGCCCTTCAAATGCGGTGATGTCGTCTGAGCCACTTTGCCGGTGTATGACGGCTAAGATAAAGAAGGCCGCGAAGGTTGTGATGAGGTAAATCGCAAGGTAGAAGGCGACGACTTGCGTGGAGCTAAGGTCATTTCCAGTATCCCAAGCGGCGATGGGAAGAAGGATGAAGCCAGCATTCGCGATGGAGGAGTAGGCCAAGAGACGTTTGAAGTTCTTTTGAGGAATGGCTGCGAGGTTTCCGAGAAGGATGGTTGCCCCCGCGAGAACAGCGAGGATGAAGATCACTTTAGAACCGATGAGAGGATCGGTGATGAAGGGTTCTATGACGCGAAGGGCGATGACGAAGCCGGATGCTTTCGAGGCGATGGAGAGGAAGGCGGTGGTGGGGGTAGGGGCACCTTGATAGACGTCGGGAACCCAGAGGTGCATGGGAACAGCGCCGACTTTAAAGGCGAGTGAGATGAGGATAAGGGAGAGTCCAAAGAGAAGATAAGTTGAGTTGTCTGCGTTAATCTTTTCTCCGATCAGTGCGAGGTCTGTGGTGCCGGTGGCTCCGTAGATCCATGAAATTCCGTAGACGAGGAATCCGGTGGAGAGGGCTCCTAGGATGAGGAATTTTACTCCTGCTTCGAGTGAGCCGACGTTACGGCGCATGAAGCCAACGAGGATGTAGGAGGTGATGGTGGTAAGTTCTAAGGCAACGAAAAGTGAGACGAGGTCTTTTGCAGAGGCCATCCACATCATCCCCGCGCAAGCGAAGAGAAAGAGGCAGTAGTATTCACCAGTGCCATCTTCAGAGTCAGGATTCGCGGTGAATTTGGAAAGAATTCGCCGGTAGTCGAGGGCTAAGAGGAGGGTGAGAATGGTGGCGATGAGGGTGAAGCCTTTAAAGAATTTTGCGGAGGAGTCCCAAGCGTAAAAGCGGGTCATTTCCTCATTACCCACCGAAAAAGGTTTCGCAAAGAAGAGGCAAAGTAAGGTGAATACGAGGATGAAAATCGCGGAGCTTGCCAAATGATGCTTCTGCTTGGGAGCGAGGAAGGCTTCCGCGAGCAGGAGGACTAATCCTCCAAGGAGGACGATGATTTCTAACCAGTATGCAGACATGAGAGAAAGTGCGTTTTTGAAAAGGAAAGTTTACTCGGCGGCTTGCTCACAAGGAGCGGGTGCGGTGGATGCTTTCAGAAGGTTGAGAAGGCTATTTGGGAAAAGGCCCACTACGAGAAGAGCAATGGCGAGAAGGGCAGCGGGGATCTGACAGAAGGGGCCAAAATCCTGCACATGAGATGAGTCAGTGTGTTTTACAGCGGGACCATGGAAGGTCTGACGGTAGGCACGGAGCATATAGACGGCACTGATGACGACTCCCCAGAGGGCGAGGATGGTGGCAACTTGCACGCAGCCTAAACCACCGCCGTCATAGGCGTGGAAGCCGGAGAGGAATACGAGAACTTCGCCCGAGAAGTTAGCGAGTCCGGGAAGACCGATCGAGGCCATGGCCCCTAGTCCGAAGAGGAAGGCGAGGCGAGGAGCGGCTTTGGCAAGGCCACCTAGTTCGGCGAGTTCTACCGTGCCAGTTTTACGGCGGATGGTATCGGTCAGCATGAAGAGGAGGGCAATGCTGATGCCGTGCGCGAACATGAGGAGGACCGCAGCAGGCTTGGCGAGAGGGTTGGCCTCAAAGCTCCCGGCCTCGATGAGGGCGGCAAAGGCCAGGAAGATGTAGCCCATGTGCATGACTGAGGAGTTACCCAGCATCATATCAAGCCGCTTCTGGTTTAAGGTGACGAAGCCGACCCAGAGGATATTACAAAGAAGGAGGACGATGAGGAGGCTGAGCCAAGCCTGCATCCCTTCTGCAACCATGGGGTAAAGGCGGATCAGACCATAGAGGCCGAATTTTTTAAGAACCCCAGCGTGTAGCATGGCCACCGGAGCAGGTGCAGAGGCGTAAGCGGGAGCTGCCCATGAGTGGAAGGGGAAGAGTGAGATGAGAACGCCAAAGCCGATGATGAGCAGAAGGGCGATCCCTTTCTGCGCACCTGAGTCCGCGATGGTGGAGGCTAAGAGGTCCTCGAAAAGCCAAGTTTCAGAGCCGCTAGCGGCGACCAGCCAGATGAGACCTGCAAGGAGAATAATGGAGCCAAGAGCGAGGTAGATGGTGATTTTCCAAGCAGCTTCCTTACGTTCGCCGGAGCCCAGCATACCAATCATGAGGAAGGTGGGGATGAGGGCGAGTTCGTGGAAGGCGTAGAAGAAGAAGAGGTCGGTCGAGAGGAAGGCGCCGAGTCCTCCTGCACCGATGAAGAGGATAGAAGAATACCAGAGTTTTTCGTGCCCTTCAGGGCATTTCCCAGACATGACGGCGGCGAAGAGGACGAGGGCGCTCAAGGCCACCATAATCATGCTCATGCCATCGTAGAAACCTAGCGCGAGGTGGATGCTAGGCTGGCTGAGAACCTGCCAGGAGAAATTCCAAACTGAGTGGTCGAAGGAGAAGACTGAACCTAGGCCGATAATAAGATTAAGAGCGGCGGCTCCAGTCGCAATGGATCTCGCTTTTCCACCGCTGAGGATGGCGATAGCTGCAAGGATGGGGATGAGAATGAGGAGAATGCTCATGAAACGAAAACCGTGATGTAAATGACGAGTAGGACGCCGATCCCGAAGAGGGTGGCGTAGCCTTGAAGATTACCTGACTGAAGGCGAGTGAAGAGGCGGCCAATGCCACCCGCTGTGCGAGAGAAACCTCCCACGATGAGACCATTAATAATGAGTTCATCGAAGAAGTGGATGAAGGCGGCGAGGCCGTCTTGTCCGTAGCGGATGATTTTAGCGTAGGCCTCGTCTAGATAGAATTTATGACGAAAGACCTGCGCGACTTTGTGGCCGGCGAGAGGATCTTCATCAGTCTTTGCGTAGAGTTTAAAGGCGAAGAGGAAGCCAAGGATGACGGCAAGAAGTGAGGCGATGAAGGCGGGGCCGATATGGAACTCCAGAATTTTAAAGGAAGGTGCGATGATTCCTGCCACTGAGGAAAACCCAGAGATGAGGGCTAGGATGGCTAGGATAATCAAGGGGGTAAACATGAGTGGCCCCACTTCCTTAGCATGTTCAGATTTTTCACTGCGACTCTTTCCGAGGAAGGCAATGAAGAAGAGACGGAACATATAAAAGGTGGTGAGGAAGGCAACGAGAGCTGCGATCAGGAAGAGAGGTTTATTGTTCAGCCAAGCGGTTTCGAGAATCTGCTCCTTTGACCAGAAGCCTGAGGTGATGAAGGGGAAGCCACAGAGGGCGAGAGTGCCTATCCCGAAGGTGATGAAGGTGATGGGCATGGTCTTTTTCAAGCCGCCCATTTTCCAGATGTTTTGCTCGTGGTGGCAGGCGTAGATGACAGCACCAGATCCCAGGAAGAGGAGAGCCTTAAACCAAGCATGGGTGTAGAGGTGGAACATACCAGCCTCTGGACTCAGGAGGCCTACGGCCATGACCATATAGCCGAGTTGGGAGAGGGTGGAGTAGGCGAGAATTTTCTTAATATCATCCTGCTGTGTCGCCATGAGTGCGGCAAGGAGTGAGGTGATGCCTCCGATCCAGGCGATGGTCTGAACTCCCCAGAGAGCCTCGATGACTTCGGTGCCGATGCTGGTGTAAAAACGAGCCATCATGAAGACGCCAGCTGCGACCATCGTGGCCGCGTGGATGAGAGCAGAGACTGGGGTGGGGCCTTCCATGGCGTCTGGGAGCCAGACGTGAAGGGGGGCTTGGGCAGACTTTCCCATCGCCCCTGCGAAGATACAAAGGACGGCGATTCCGAGAAGGGTGATGGAGTATCCAGAGCTGGCGGCCAGTCCACCTGCGAGTTCACTAAAGGTGAAAGTCCCAGCGATTCCCCAGAGCATGAGAATACCGATCATGAAGCCAAAGTCGCCGATGCGGTTGGTAAGAAAGGCTTTTTTAGCGGCATCTGCGGCGGAGTCTTTATCATACCAATGTCCGATGAGGAGGTAGGAGCTAAGGCCTACGAGCTCCCAGAAGATGAACATCATGATGAAGTTAGAGGCAAGGACGATGCCGGTCATGGAGAACATGAAGAGGGCAAGACCAGCGAAGTAGCGCGCCTTGGCCTGATCATACTTCATGTAGGCGAGCGAGAAGAGGTGGACCAAAAAACCAACTCCGGTGACGATGAGCATCATCCCCTTCGAGAGTTGATCCAGCTCTAGGCCGATTTTTATTCCTTCGAAGCCGGCGATGCTGGCCCAGTTGAATGAGGTGATAAAGTCACCTTCTGAGAGGAGGAGAATGATGGAGAAGAGAAGAGTGACTCCTGCCGAGGCAGTCGCTACAAGGGCGGAGACTGATTGCAGACGTTTTAGGCCGAGGTGGATGACGACGGCAGAAAGAAGTGGGAGGCCGAGGAGGAGCCAAGCGAGTGAGTTCATGAGAAAGATCAGAAGTCAGGGAGAGAGGGTTAGCCACGCATGGAGGTGAGGTCCTCAACGTTAATCGTCTGGCGGGCACGATAAAGGGCGACAATGATGGCAAGACCAACGGCGACCTCGGCGGCTGCGACGGTGATGATGAAGAAGACGAAAACTTGCCCGTTATAGTCTGGGAGCCCCTCATGGAGATGAAAGCGAGAGAAGGCGACAAGGGTGAGGCTGGCTGCGGCAAGCATGAGCTCAAGCGACATGAAGATGACGATGATGTTACGCCGGATGATGACACCAGCGAGACCGATCGCGAAGAGGAGGCCTGAGATGAAGAGAAATTCGTTAAGCGAAGCCATGAGAGCGGGTAGTAGAGAGTTAGGAGGCCTTTTTGCTGCTGCGTTTTGAGAGGATGACGACTCCCATAGTGGCGACGAGAAGTAAGACTCCCATAATCTGTAAAGGGAAGTTATAGCGTGTGAAGATGGCGTGGCCGATGAGGTTGGTGTCAGGGAGTTTGGGCGATTTAGGGTGGGTGAGGCTTTTATGAATCGCGGAGTCTTCAGGGAATTCCTTGGCAGAGATGGCCATGCTGCTTGCGGTGATTTTTTTAAATGCACCTTCGTCACCTGTGTTGTGGGATTGGATAACGCCGAGAATCTGGACGACGAGGAGAAGGGGGATGATGACTCCGGCAAGGACGGTGGTGGACTTGAACTTCACTGGCTTTTCATCGTTTAAGTCGAGCAGCATGATGATGAAGATGAAGAGGACCATGATGGCTCCGGCGTAGACGAGGATTTGAACAATCCCGACGAAGTAGGCGTTTAGCCCGATGAATAGGCCAGCGAGTCCCACGAAGGAGAGGACCATGGCAAGGGCACTAGAGACGGGGTTGCGGAATGCCACGAGGAAGATCCCCCCAGTGATGGCAAGAAGGGCAAAGAGGTAAAATGCGATGGAGTGCATGGAAGTGGCAGAGGGGTGATTGAGTTACTTAGGCTGGGCGGTGAGTCATCACTTAAGATCATTCCATTTGTTGACGAGGCCTACACGCTTCCCGCCGATTTCGTAGAGACGGTCTTTATCATGGACCATTTCCTTGCGACTCGTGCCGGTGACGACGTAGTCAGGACGGAGGTAGATCGCCTGTTCTGGACAGACTTCTTCACACATCCCGCAGTAGATGCAGCGGATCATGTCAATATCGAAGGCTTGTGGGCGTTTCTCGACCTTGGCCCATTCGTCATTTGAGGGGATCTCCCCTGGGGTGATTTTAATGGCCTTAGGGGGGCAGATAAATTCACAAAGCTGGCAGGAGACGCAGCGCTCACGGTCTTGCTCGTCGGTGACGAGGGCGGGAGTGCCACGGTAGTATTCTGGGAGTTGGTCATCCCATTTCTGCTCAGGATACTGCATGGTGATGCCGACCCCTGAGGAGTTCAGTTCTTTGGCTCCTGTGGACTTGCCAATGAGAGAGCGGAAGGCATGGCGCAGTGTGATGACCATCCCCTTGAAGATGGCTCCAAAGTAGATCTTCTCTCCGGGAGAGAGCTTAGGGCGTTGGACTTTGATGATGGCCATGGTTGAGAGAAGAGAGTGGTTTAAACTGCAGTGGCGGAGGGTTTTTGGGTAGCTCCCTTAGCGATGATGATGAGGAGGGTGGCCGCAGCAGATAGGATGATGAAGCCGATGATGACTCCCATGAGGCCGATGCTGGGGTAGGCGAGGACGAGAGCGGCAAGGAAGACATTAATCAAAGCAGCTTCAAAGAAGACGATCCATCCGAGGTTCATGAGCTGGTCGTAGCGGAAGCGTGGAATGGTCCAGCGGACGAGGATAAAGAAGAGAATGAAGACGGTGACCTTACTGAGGAAGCAACCGATGTGGATGAGGCTGACCCACCACGCGCCGGTGGGGAGGAGTCCATCTATGCCAAAGCCGATAGACCAGCCGCCGAAGAAGAGGGTGACGATCAGGGCGGAGCCCACGACCATGGCGGCGTATTCACCCATGAAGAAGAGGGCGAATTTCATGGAGGAGTATTCGGTATGATATCCTCCCACGAGTTCTGTCTCGCACTCGGGGAGGTCGAAGGGCATCCGGTTCGTTTCCGCAAAGATCGAGGTGGTGAAGATGACAAAGGAGATGCCAAGGGGGATGAGCATGAGCCAGCGTTCTAAGCTAAGGCCCTCACCCCAAGCTGGGAGAAGGAGCCAGCCGTGGGCAGCTTGATACTCGACGATGTGTCCTAAGTTGAGGGTTTGGAACATCATGAGGACAGGGATGATGGAGAGGCCAAGGGCAATCTCATAGGAGATCATCTGGGCACAGGAGCGGACTCCACCGAAGAAGGGGTACTTAGAATTAGAAGCCCATCCCGCGAGAGTGATGCCATAGACAGAGAGTGAGGCGATGGCGAAGATGAAGAGGGGGCCTACATTGAGATCTGCGACAGCCATGGGGATGACGGTGTCGCCAAATTCCATCGGGCTACCAAAGGGGACCACAGCCATGGTGAGTAGGGCTGGAACGACGACGAGGACGGGCGCGAGCCAGAAGAAGACCTTACGCACGTAGGAGGGGGTGAAGTCTTCTTTTAGAATGAATTTTAAGCCATCAGCGACGGGCTGGGTGAGTCCGCCGATGGGGAGGGCGAAGTCTTTCTTAAATCCAAGGATGGAGAGGGGGACCATGGTGCGGTTTGGCCCCACTCGGTCCTGAATAATGGCTGAAAAACGCCGCTCGAAGATGACGCAGACGCTGACGAAGGTCATTGTGATGCCAATGAAGACGCCGATTTTAATCAGGGCTGCGATGAGGAAGGGAATGTCCATGACTGGGAGAAGGTGAGGGGGTGTTTTAGCCTACGATGATACCAGATTCTTTGCGGGCCTTTTCTTGCTCAAGAAGAGGAATCGTGACGCCAGTCTGGGTGATGTGGACTCCTAGATCGCCGATCGAGCCGAAGCTTTGACCTTGGAAGGCGGGAATTTCTGCAGCGAGGGCATTGAAAACCCCATCCATAGAGGCAGGTGCTTGGTAGCTTTTATCAAGATGACTGAGGAGAGCGGAGAGGATCTCCCAATCATCACGGGCCTCACCCGGAGCGATGACGGCTTGGTTCGTCCGTTGTAAACGCCCGGTGACATTCACGTAGGTGGCCCGTTTTTCGGCGAAGCCGCTACCCGGAAGGACGACGTTCGCGAGGGCCGCAGTGGCGTTCGCGTGAGTGTGAGTGATGATGAGGTGGTCGAGCTTAGCGAGGTCTTCTTGCTTAAAGCCGGCCTCTTCCATGAGGTCTTCTTGCAGGACGATGAGGGATTTAATGCGCCCTGCGGAGATCCCTTCGCGGATGGCATCGAGCTTGGCGCAGGCTTCATCAGTGGCGAAGATGAGATTTGCTCCCGTGGTGTTCGGGTTCCGGTCTGCAGAAATTAATTTGCCATCAGATTGTCCTTGGCGTGGGACGATGGAGACGAGGTCTGTGCCGATGGTCTGGGCAATCTTACGCGTGAGGTAGAGTTCTTCATTACTCAGGCGGCCCGAGGCAATGATGGCAACCTCGTTCGGCTGGCGCATATTAAGCCCCTCAGCAGCCTTGGCGCTGGCTTCTAGCCAAGTGCTCTCAAGGTGTTGATCTTCCTTACGAATGAGTGGGCGAGTGAGGCGGTCATCGCTTTGGAGAGAGTGGAAGGCGAGGCGGTGACTATCAGGCATCCATGCGGAGTTCACCTCATCGTTCTGACGTGGAGTGACGCGGAAAATCTCGTTCCCTCGGGTCCAGATGACGGTGTTTGCGCCGGTGCCGCAGTTGGTGTCGATGCTCTTGGTTTCTTTTAAAAACCACACCCGCATTTGGAAGCGGAAGTCGTTCGAGGTGAGGGCGCCGACGGGGCAGATATCTGCGGTGTTGAGAGAGTAATTACTATCGAGGCGATGCCCGGGGTGCACCGTGACGGAGGTGTGGGTGCCGCGTTGTGAAAATCCTAGAACTGGGTCTTCTGCGACTTCATCCATGAAGCGGATGCAGCGGCTACACATAATGCAGCGCTCATCATCGAGGCGGATGTTTTTTCCAATATCGACATTCTTCGGCTTCTTGATCTTTGTTTCTTGGAAGCGCGACTGCCCGCGACCATGCTCGACTGAAAATTCTTGTAACTTACACTCACCGGCTTGGTCACAAATGGGGCAATCGAGAGGGTGGTTAATGAGGAGGAATTCCATCACCCCCTTACGCGTGTCTTCTACGAGATCACCGCTGGTGCGGATGCCCATGTTTTCTGCTACGGTATTCGCGCAGGCAATGACGGGCCGGGGCATCCAGCCGATTTCTTGGTAGCCATCTTCCCCGTAGACAGGATCTGCCCCAGGAGCAGGGCGTGGGGGCATCCCCATCTGGACCAGACACATCCGACAATTACCTGGAGAAGAGAGTTTAGGATGGTAACAGTAGTGGGGGATTTCCTTCTCGGCCATTTTAGCGGCTTCGATCATGCGCGTCCCACGTGGCACTTGGATCCAGTGTCCGTCAATCTGGACATTCACCAGTCCTTTCTCGGCGGCTAAATCTTTGGGAAGCTTTTTTTCAGCCATTACGGTGCTTGCCGGGGCGTCTTCGCTCATCGTTCTAATCGCGCTGGTTGTTAAAAACAGGAGTCCACGAAACCCACCAAAGGTCCGTGGCGCAGGGACTATGCAAGGGCATGGGCGTGCCGTAAAGCGACTTTGTGAAATATTTCACAAAGTCTGCCTGAGAAGGCTCTCGGGCTGATTTTCTTGATTTGCTTAATTCCGAGGAACTTCAACTAAGAGCGGGGAGTTTGCGAGGTCTGAGGGAGCTACCACGGGCTCTTCTAGAGGGAGCTGATCAAAGCGTCCGTAACGCTTTTCGATCACCTCTCTGACAATCTTTTTCTCTAGGAAGTATGAGCGGAAGCTCTGGGGTTGGCAGAGTTCTAGGCCGATCGCTTCTTTGTAAATTTTCCAGACGAGTTCTGAGCAGTAAATATTCTCATCATCCCATTTAAAGAGGAGATCGTAATTTTTGCTAATTTGCTTTTCCCCCCACGCGAGACCTTTACTGATCTTTTCTGCATTGAGTAGACTGGGGTCCCGGAGCCGACGGGCGTGGAAAATTTCTGAGCGTTTCCGGAAATCCTCTAGACTGATGACTTGGACCGGCTGAATCGCTTCTAAGACATAGAGGCGTTTATCCTTCTCGAAGACAATCCCACAGTGAGTGAACTGAGAGTCAGTCGCGGCCTCCACCGCGGCCCCTTGCTCGCCACCAGTGTCTTGGAAGACGATGTCCCCAGTCTGGAGGCGTTCGTAGTCGGTGGATTTTTTATGAAACGAGAACCATCCCGCAAGAGAGAGGCTAGAAAGGAGGAGGGTGATGTAAAGGAGGGTCTTCATTGAAAGAGGGAGTCTTAAAGTATCAAGAAAACCTCAATAACCAATCCTGAATCATCCTAGCTGTTTCTTTTTCATGAATTATGGTGGAAAAGAATCACTTTCTTCTTGCCTGAGCTCTCTTCAGCTCCTAAATCGGCGCCGTTGGCGGGCGTTCGAAGACGACTGACAACCCACGATCAATATCAACCGAGTAAATCGGAACCTTTTATGGGTAGATGGCCGAGTGGTTAAAGGCGGCAGACTGTAAATCTGCTCACGTAAGTGTACGAAGGTTCGAATCCTTCTCTGCCCACCAAATTTCCCCTTCTAAATTAGAGGGGATTCATTTTTTAGGGGCAGTTTATATTCATTCCAGGTTGGAATCTGTCTGGCTGGGATAATGGGAAGGGGTGATGAAGTAAGGAGTGGCCTGATCGTTGATGCGGAGCATGAGGCAGCGAGTGATGGGTTTTTCTGGGGTGAAGAGTTCTAAAGGAAGGTCCGGAGGAAGGAGATGAAAGGGAACGGGCCAGAGAAACTTAGGGACGAGGTGAAGCTGGTCTGAAGGAGAGAAGTGCTGGGGAAGTTGGGCTTGGTGCAGCCATTTTCCACGGCGGCAGTTGGGATTTAGAAAAGCCGGGGTGGCAGGAATAGGGGAGTCGATGTGATCGAAGAGGCAGCCATTGACAAGATGCTGGGTGAGGATGGGGCGGTCTTGGAATTCAAGAGGGAGGTGTTTTTTAAATCGAGTGGGAAGAAGAAGCTGATGCTCACGGAGGCGGGCGAGTTTTTTAAAGTAGTCATCTCGGGCATCAGGGCCGGGTAGGGTGAGGCCTGCGGGGCTGTCCACGGCGAGATAAAACTTGGTAGCGAGCTCGAGGTGGATGACTTGCCTCTGGGCATGATCACGGAGAAGGAAGTCGAGCTCGCCTAGGGTGTGATGTTGGTCCTTCTGGAGTTGGAGGTTTTGGGCGAGGATCTCATAGTCTGAGGATGAGTTTAGAAGTTGGGCGAGGGCATCCTCGTAAAGGTGTCCTAGTTTTTGGGAAAAATTGAGCGGGTCGGCGCTAAGAGGAGGGGTGAGGTTTTGTAGGGGGAAGGGCTTAGCCTCAGGGAGGTCGCCGAGGAGTAGTGGGGCTTCAACTAGGCTTTTTAGAAGGGCTAAGGAGGAGGTGACTGCGAGGGAGGAGCTGTCAGGAATGAACGTGTTTTTATTCATGGGAAAAAGTGGCGGCTAGGTTTTTCTAGGTCGAAAGATTGGGTGGAGACTGCTTAATTAGAGAGGTGCCTTCGCTGTGCTTATTTTTGTTTTTTTTGACGACATGGTCTTGGGGTCATGTGGTAGAGCAATTTTATGGGGAGTTTATTGAGAAGGAAGACGCTTGGGAATTAGAGCTTCTTTTTGACGTGGGGTATGCGAGTGAAGAGGGGCGGGGTGATGCGGAATCACCTGCGCCCAGTTATGATTGGCTCATAAGCCGGAGTCCGGAGGAATTTGAGGAACTCAGGAAGGGAAGTGAGGCGTATTTGAGAGAGTGCTTGAGCTTTTTCCAAGGAGAGGAGGTCTTGGAGGTGACTTATCATTTTCGTGATTTTGAGACGACTCCGGCTCAGTTCCACCGTAATGTCTTAGACTGGGCGTATTTTAGGGTGGTGATTTCAGCACCTGTGGCTCCTTCTGTTCTGGGACTGAAGTGCCGTCTGTCTGAGGGAGAAAGGCCGGACCTTGTCATGGGGCGAAGGAATGCAGCTGGTGAGATGGTCTATCTGACCATGAAACCCGGTGAGGAATTACTCATAAACGAGGCGGGAGAGGCCTCGGGATGGTTCGTCTTCCAGCAGGGTTTTCGGCATGTTATTCCCTTAGGCTTAGATCACATTTTCTTTATTCTCGCTCTTTTTCTGGCGAATCGTTCCTGGCGTTTTTTACTGGAACAGTCCTTAGTTTTTACTCTGGCTCACAGTGTGACCTTGGGGATGGCGGCGGCGGGGGTTATTGTGCTGTCTGGAAGCTGGGTAGAGCCTTTGATTGCGCTGAGTATTGTTTTTTTAGGCTTGGAGAATCTCTTTATGAAATCTGTAAGGGGGCGGCGCCTAGGCTTGGTTTTTTTATTCGGTTTAGTTCACGGATTAGGTTTTGCAGCGGTTTTAAAGAGGTTTTTGAGCAGCGGGGACCACTTTTTAGGGCACCTCGCTTTGATGAATATTGGCGTAGAAGTCGCACAATTGGTAGTGCTGGGCTTAGCAGGCTTGGTCGCTCTGGGTTGGAGCCATACTCAGGCCTACCGCAGGGCTACGATAGGAGTAAACATCGCCCTGTGCGTGGTGGCAGGGTGGTGGTTTATTGAGCGGATCTGAGAGCCTTATTTACTGCTCGTTACTGCTCGGTGGACGGAAGGTGATTTTGATCCCTTTTCGGCGCCACTTCTTCTGGACGTCTTCTTGGAGTTCTTCCCAGGTGCGCCCGTTTAGGAGGATTTCTAGGAGCTCTTGGAGTTCTTCGTCACTTTGAATACGCTGTTTTTCATGAAGCTTGGCGAGAAAGGTTTTTAGGAGTGAGGCGTCTCCTTCTCCTTCGAGGTGGATGAAGTAGGTCGTAATGCAGAGACCGAAGCCGTAGTTGAAATTCGAGTTAGAAAGGAATTTTTGGTAGGACATGGACATGAAGTCCTGTAGGGCAGGAGCACTTATTTCCTTACCAAGGTTACGACCTCTTCTACCATCTTTACCGAAGGCGGAGAAATACTCGGTAAGGTAGTCGAAGTTGTTAGTGACTTTAAATCGCCCACTCCGATAAGGGGTCTGGGAGATGTAATCTGCAAAGCCCTCTGAGAACCAGCCACGTGCTCCTCTGGCAAAATAGGCGGGGGGGGAGAGTTGATGGACGATTTCATGGACCAAGGTGCTGTCAGACTTATCCCGGTCTCGGCGGTAACCGCTCCCGAATTTCTGGACACCTAAGCTAATGAGAGGGATCATAATCCAGCTCTTCTTGCCTCTTCTTAAGAAAACTCCGGCGCTAGATGGCGGACCGCCTGCTTTGATATAATCGGCTTTCTCCTCGAATAGACGAACATCAAATTTCTCGGTGCTTTTGCGTTGGTGCTTAAACGAGAGCGGGATGATGTCACAGTAACGATGAGAGGCCTCGAACATTTTAGCGAAGGTGCTGACGACTGAGCTGGTGAGACGGACGTCGCAGGTGAAGCGAAAGTGATTCGAGGCGTAGATGAATTTTTTATTTTCGGCGTCTTCACTTTCTACGATGACTTCTACGTCTTTTATGACTGCTTGATCAGGCCAAGGATCATCCCAATTAAAGATGTCTTCCGAGGACGTAGGTTTATCGAGAGGTTTTTCGACTTGGTGATTTTCTTTAACAAATTCTTGGTCTGCTTCTGATAGTCTAGAGAGCGGAAGCTGGGCGTTTTTGCCATTAGTCAGGAGGAGGGTTACAGTCGTGCCATCAAATTCGACAAGCTCACCCTCGGCGATGTGGCCTCCCGTGGCAGTCCAGGTCCTCGCGCTCAGTGAGGTGGTGATGAGAGAAAGAAATCCTGTAATTAGGAAAAGGAGGGGAAGACTGGTGGAGGGGTGCTTTTTCATAAGAAAGGAGGGAGATGGGAGAGCGTAGTTTTTTAGGGGAGCATTCGTCAAGAAGGGTCTTTTGCCTTAACTGGATGTGTATTTGGACTTTTAGCGGAGGCTTGCCTTATTCTAGCCCGATGATTTTCAAGGGGGGTGTTATGAGGTGGTCTCCGAGTTTTTTTCCGATGAGTTCTTGGTAGAGGCGAGAGTCTGGAGTGATGATGGTGAGTTCACAACCGAGGTAGTCTGTGATGGTTCCACCAGCGGTGGGGGCGAGGAGGTAGAAGCAAATTTCGCCACTTTGCTCTACTTCGACGAGGGCTCCCGGCCCGACTTGGTCGTCGATGCTGTAGGGTGGAGGAGTGAAATTAAGAAAGAGCGAGAGGGATTCTTCTGCGAGGGCCAGCTGTTCCGCCTGAGCTTCTGCAAGGTAGGCGGCCTCGATGGCGCGGGTGTCGTATTTCCCCTCGGACTTGGTCTCGTCTCCACTAGCGCTCTCACTGGAGTCTGCGAGGGCAGAGGTCATGAGGCTGATCTTTTGTTGGAGCTGAGAGTTTAGATCTGCGATGGCGTCGCTCTTAGTCATAAGGTGGAGGCTCTTATTTTTACTTCTGTTCTCGCCGTGCTTGGACGGCTTGGGAGAAGGTCTTCAGGACATCTTGAGTGCTAGCCCAGCTGAGGCAGGCGTCAGTGATGGATTGACCGTAAGTCATGTGCTTAGAGATTTTTTGACTCCCTTCTACGAGGTGGGATTCCAGCATGACTGCTGCGATGTCTCGTGAGCCGGAGGTGATCTGTTCGCAGAGATTCGCGGCGACTTTAGGCTGGTTCCGGTAGTCTTTATTAGAGTTCCCGTGTGAGCAGTCGATCATGAGGTGGGGTGGGAGGCCGAGCTCACTTAATTTAGAACTGATCGGGGAGATGTCCTCACGAGAATAATTAGGGCCGTTTTGGCCACCACGTAGGATGAGATGGCAAGCAGGGTTCCCAGTAGTGGTGACGATGGCGGAGACGCCCTGCTTGGTGACGGAGAGGAAGTGATGTGGCTTTGAAGATGCGCTGATGGCATCAAGGGCGATTTGGACCGACCCACCGGTTCCATTTTTAAAACCGACGGGCATGGAGAGGCCAGAGGTGAGTTCACGGTGGACTTGTGATTCAGTGGTACGTGCTCCGATGGCTCCCCATGAGATGAGGTCGGCGAGGTATTGCGGGGAGATGGCGTCTAAGAATTCACTCCCAGCAGGGACACCCATTTCGGCAAGTTGGAGGAGGAGTTCACGAGCGCTGCGCAGTCCACGGTTGATGTCGAAGGAGTTGTCTAGAGCGGGGTCATTAATAAGGCCTTTCCAGCCTACGGTGGTGCGGGGTTTTTCAAAGTAAACCCGCATGATGATGAGAAGATCTTTCTGGTAGTGAGTCGCGCTTTCTTTCAGGAGCTGGGCGTATTCGAGGGCGGCAGAGGGATCATGAATGGAGCACGGACCTACGACGACGAGGAGGCGATCATCGTGACCACTGAGGATGGCCTCTGCTTCTTGGCGTGCTGAGCTCACCACCTGAGCGGCTGCTTCACTCACAGGGAGTTGATGAAAGAGGACCGCGGGGGAGATCAGCGGGGCGATATTGGCGATGCGGAGATCGTCTGTTTGAGTCGTAGCCACGCGGGAGTCTTG
This sequence comes from uncultured Verrucomicrobiales bacterium, assembly GCA_937928425.1. Classification (GTDB taxonomy): domain Bacteria; phylum Verrucomicrobiota; class Verrucomicrobiia; order Verrucomicrobiales; family Akkermansiaceae; genus SW10. The sequence continues at coordinate 526 of CALFVL010000092.1, read as the reverse complement.
ATTTTTTTTAGGGAAATTCAAGAGTGGAGGTTTGTCAGAGGGCCATATTCAGGGCAGATTAGAGCTGATGTCAAAGAAGCATAAACAAGGGCCCCCTCAGTTGCGTGATCTTACGGCCGGGATGGTCTCTGACTTATCCTGTGACTACGTGGAGTCTACGGGTGATAGGGATCTGGATGCGCGGATTATGGAGCTCGCTCAGTCGGTGAGTGGAGTTGATGATCCGTGCCTTTTAGCGGAGATGATTTCTACGGGAGTGGGGATGGCGCGAGGGCGTGCAGAGCATGTGGATTTTAAATTGGCGACTCGTGCTCTAAAGGAGATGAAGCATGCGAGTGAGGTCTTCCAGCCCTATCGTTCTAGGCGGAAAGTCGCGCTTTTCGGGTCCGCACGGACTAAGCCTGAGGAGAAGGAGTATCGCGCTGGAGTGGAATTTTCCCGCCGGATGTTAGAGGAGGGGTATATGACGATTACGGGAGCCGGGCCGGGAATTATGGCGGCAGGGAATGAGGGGGCGACTCGGGAG
>CALFVL010000091.1 GCA_937928425.1 uncultured Verrucomicrobiales bacterium | reverse complement strand
AGGTGAGAGACGACGACGATCCGGGTGGCTCCAGCATCCATGACTGCATCTAGGTTATCAGGGTGGATTCCCCCGATACAGAAGGCAGGGATTTTAGAGCCCACGGTGGCTTGCATTTCAGCAATATCGGCAAGGCCGATTCCCGGGCGTCCCTTCTTAGTAGGGGTAGGAAAGAGGGGGCCAAAGCCGATGTAGTCAGCACCTTCATCGAGAGCAGCTCGCGCTTGCTGGAGAGAGTGAGTGGAACGCCCAAGGTGAGTGCCTGGCGCTAGCCGCTGGCGAGCTTCCGCGAGAGACCCATCATCTTGGCCCAGGTGCAGGGCATGTGCTCCGCACTGGGAGGCTAATTCGAGGTGGTCATTCACGACGAAGGGGACGCGGAATTCCTCACAAAGAGCTACTAACTCCGTAGCAAGCTTACGTATGTCTGCTGGCGCGTATCCCTTAGCACGCAGCTGTAAGATGCCTACCCCACCTTCTAAGAGCTGGCGTGAGACGGGTAAGGCTTGAGAGAGAGAGAGGTAGCCTAGGTCACAGATTCCGTAGAGTCGTGCAGTTTTTAGGGCGATCTTCACTCGAGATTTTTTTCCTCTAAGAAATTAGCAACCCATGCGATATCATACTTACCAGCGATGAAGTCTGGATGGTCGATAATTTCTTGCTGGAAGGGAATGGTGGTCTTAATCCCACGAATGGTAAACTCTGAGAGGGCTCTTTTCATCCGGGCGATAGCAACTTCACGACAGGATGCGGTGACGATGAGTTTAGCAATCATGGAGTCATAATAAGGCGGCACGGTGTAGCCAGAATAGACGTGTGTGTCCACTCGGACCCCCTTACCACCGGGGGCATACCAGAGGTCTATGGTACCGGGACTAGGGGTGAAGTTATTATAGGGGTCCTCTGCATTAATCCGGCATTCGATAGAGTGGCCACGGGGCTCCACTCCGAGGACGTGCTCAGAAACTGGCTCTCCTGCCGCAATCCGGATCTGCTCCTTGATCAATTCACATCCCATGACTTCCTCAGTCACAGGGTGTTCCACCTGAATCCGAGTATTCATCTCCATGAAGTAAAAATCAGTCGCGTCCGCGTTAACGAGATACTCAATCGTTCCTGCATTACGATACTCGATAGACTTCACCAGCTGAACGGAGGCCTCCCCCATGCGCTGGCGCAGCTCGGCAGAAATAAGTGGGCTGGGGCACTCTTCAATGATTTTCTGATTACGGCGCTGCATTGAGCAGTCACGCTCGCCCAGATGCAGGTAGTTGCCATGGTTATCTGCAAGAACCTGAAATTCAATGTGATGCGGCTCTAAAACTAATTTTTCAATATAGCAGTCCCCATTGTTAAAACAAGCCTCCGCTTCTTTAGAGGCCGCTTGAAATTGCGACTTAAATTCACCCGCATTCATCGCAGGGCGCATCCCACGACCACCACCGCCAGCAGTGGCTTTAATCATGACAGGAAAACCTACCTCTTCTGCAACCTTAAGGCCATGATCCGCATCTTCTACGATGCCATCTGAGCCGGGTGTCACTGGAACCCCATTCGCAGTTGCAGTAGCGCGGGCTGTATTCTTATCACCCATCGTGCGGATTACCTCCGCCGAGGGCCCGATAAAGGTGATGTTACAACTGGCGCAAATCTCAGCAAAGCGGGCATTTTCCGACAGGAAGCCGTAACCGGGATGGATGGCGTCAGCCCCTGTAATTTCTGCTGCCGCGATGATACGATCCGGCTTAAGGTAACTCTCCTTACTAGGACCAGGGCCGATGCAAACCGAGTCATCTGCGAGCTGCACATGCATGGAGTCAATATCAGCCTCAGAGTAGACCGCGATCGACTGCACGCCAAGTTCACGACAAGCACGGATAATGCGGAGGGCGATTTCGCCACGATTGGCGACGAGGACGCGCGAGAACATAATAAAAGGTAATGTGAGTTTACTTCACGCGGAAGAGGGTGTCACCAAACTGGACCGCAGTGCCATCATCCACACAAATCTGAGTGATCGTGCCTGAGCGCTCCGCCTTAATCTCATTCATCACCTTCATCGCCTCGATGATACAGAGCGTCTGTCCCTCACTCACGCTATCTCCTACGTTTACAAAGTCCGGATCTTCTGGAGTAGGCTTACGGTAAAAAGTCCCTACCATAGGAGAGCTAATCTCCTCGCCATCTGGAGCACTAGCTGGAGAGGCCTCAGGTGCCTGAGTTGCAGCGATCTGTGGAACTGGCGGAGATACCGCTAAGCCTGCCGGAGCTGCAGCTCCCCCACCCGCTGGGAGCGAATTGATCAACTTTTGAAGGTCTTCAAGATCGCCACCTTTCTTAAGCTTCAGGTTAAAATCTTCCTTTTCAAACTGAAACTGGGAGAGCCCATGCTCATCCATAAGTTTCACGATTTTGCGAATTTCGGTAAGGTCCACGTACTTCGTTAAGAGGTTAATGAGCGCTTGCTCGTATGGGAGTATGACAAAAATGTCTAAATGGGCAACTCCGAAGCTTCATCCCTTTTAACAATCTCGATTTGCCCATCCCATCCTGACCCAGCAATTTTCTAATCTCACTCTCCGCTAGGGGCTGCTCGCTTAAGTCATTCACCTAGGCAGCCCCTAGTGAACAGTACGCTGGAAACAAGGTCCACTTCACGAGAATCTCAGAGTCAGAAGCCCTCTAACTCGCTAGCTTACGCAGGTAATCAAAAGAATAAATTCCAGAGCTGTGACCATCCGCCCAGAAAAACTGGATTGCATACCCCCCTATCATTTCATGGCGAAGAAGCTGAAAACTCCGCTCCGTGTGCACCACTTGAGGCACCACCACCATCCCTGTGACATCTGGCTCACCCTGACAGGCTGCACAAGGGCAGCCCTTACGCAGGAGCTCAAAGCCTAGATAACTCTCCTCACCGTCAGCCCAAGCTAAGGCCAATTCGCCGCCCATCACTGCGATATTCTGAAGCTTAATCACATTCATTACTTTAAAAGTCGCGGCCCAAAGATTGCCGAACCCACACGCACAATCGTAGCACCCTCCTCAATTGCCACCTCAAAATCCCCACTCATTCCCATACTCAGTTCTGGAAAACTGACACCTGCTCGTCCCTCCATTTCCTCCTGCAATTCCCGCAACTTTGCAAACCAAGGCCGCGCCTCTTCCGCACAAGAGACACGAGGGGGAAGACACATCAAGCCCCGTAAAGAGATATTCTCTAGTCCCAAGATTTCATCAAGATCTCGCCTTAAACCATCCTCCAAGTAACCACCCTTACTCTCTTCTGCCCCGATATTCACCTCTAGAAAAATCTTCGGCTCCAGCTCCAGCTCCGAGGCCACCCGATCAATAAAACAGGCCAATTTAGTCGACGAAACACTGTGAATCACCGGAAAGAGAGAAAGAATTTTACGCACCTTATTGCGCTGTAAACCACCAATAAAATGCCACTGCAAATCTGCTGGCAAGGCACGGACCTTCCCCTCAGCTTCTTGCAAACGGTTTTCCCCAAAAAGCACCTGCCCGGCACCCACAGCCTCATCCACCACCTCAGATGGCCAAGTTTTAGACACCACCAAGAGCTCCACTGACTTCCCAGAGCGGACCGCAGCAGAAGCCACTCGTTCCCTTACGAGCTCCAAATTCTCAGAAATATCAGACATTGGCCCCCACTACTCCCTCTCCAAGGTGCCTGCAAGCTGACTGGCCTTCACCGCAGTGACTAGGTCACGCAGCACAGATAAGCCCTCTCGCTTCGTGGCATCAATCCCACTGGGCCACTCCGGAGTGTCATCCAAGTCCGCAATCGCATCTTCGGCGTGCCGCATATGGCGCTCAGAATCACTGTCTAGGTCCACTTCAGGAAGCTTCTCTAAGTTCACATCATCCAGAGTGAGGCGGAACATCTTAAACTGTTCAGTATCCTTTTGCGCCATCTTGGCAAACCGCTTTAAGCGCTCTCCATTACGAGTCTTACGGCGTGCATCTGCCTCTGCGATCTCGGCCCTCCTCTTCTCCATCACCAATGAGACCTGGTTCTCTTTAAGCCGCTTTTCTAAGCGCCTCGTATCCTCCATGATATACTTAAAGTCCTGACTCTTCGCGACTCGCTCCTTACTCGCCTTCTGTAACATCGTAATGAATAAATTCTGACGATTTAAGGGCTCAAAATCGGCGGCTCTCCGGATCTTATCATAAGGCAAGGCATGGTCAGCATACTTTTCACCTACCTCTAAGGCATCTCTGACTGAAGGCACGATGATGTCAGGAATCACACCAATATTCTGAGTAGAACTCCCAGCAACTCGATAAAACTTCTGAATGGTTAACTTCACGGCACCAGCCCGCTCACGATCAGCGAACGGAGGCATGTATCGGCCGATTTCAAGCGGCTGCTGGACAGTCCCCTTCCCATAAGTAGAAGACTCGCCAACCACCACAGCCCGATTGTAGTCCTGCAATGCTCCTGCTAGGATCTCGCTTGCAGAGGCACTCCCCTTGTCTGTCAAGATTACGACCGGGCCATTATAAAGCGGTCGTCTAAATGGAGAGTTCAAAGCCTTAATCGTGCCCCCAGTCATTTTGATCTGCACCACAGGAGCCTGATTACCAACAAAGAATCCCGTGATCCGGCGTACTTCCTCTAGAGATCCTCCCCCATTCCCGCGAAGATCAATCGCTAAGCCATCAATCTCCTCTTTCTTCAAACGCTCCATCAAAATTTCCATGTCCCGTGACACCCGGACATCCCGATCATCTGGATCA
>CALFVL010000090.1 GCA_937928425.1 uncultured Verrucomicrobiales bacterium | reverse complement strand
ACAAAAAATCATATTCGGCTTCCAAAAAGAATACATAGATATGCTCCAGTCTGCGGAGCTGAGGTTGAAATATTGGCTGAAAGAAGAAAAAAGCTTTTCATGAAGTTTACCCGAAAAAATGGCTAAGTCTGACAGATTTAGCAGGAGGAAATTTACGAGCGTGAAGATGCCATTAACGTGCGCCTTCAAGAAATGAAGGCTTGGAAGTCAAAGGCTTCCAATATGGACCTCGATGCCTCAAGAGAAAAGAATGAGGCAAAGTCCCAAAAGATCGAGCGTCTCGCTGAGCTAGCTCGCGATAAGGCGCGTGACCTCTCAGATAAGAATTCAGATTCTTGGGTCGTCGTAGGGCGCCTTAAAGCTGAGCTAGAGGATCTTAAAAGAAGAGGAATCCGATAGTAAGTAGCCGCTAGGATGCTGAGTGGAGAACGTAGTCCAGCACTTTTGAGGAGTCGCCTCCTGCTGCCCACACGTGGCGTAGAAAGTCCGCTGGGTGAATCTCGCCATTTTCGCGGAGGAAACGGCGGTCTCCCCCACAGCTATACATAAGATCAGGATCAAGTTCCCCCCGGAGTTTCGCCTCAGCTTTGGCGATGATGCGCGGAAGATAGCTAATGCCGGCGAGCTCTTCTTCGGCTGGGGGAAAGTCTTCTCGGGCGATTACGGTCTGGCTAACTTGTCCTCCCTGAACGTGGAGGAAGTAGTCACGACGGACCGAGGCCACGAGTAAAGCAGTCGTCTCAGTAGGCTCACCACGGTCCGCAAGGTCTTCTACAAAGTCAAAAAGCTCACGCGCCTGGTAGCCGATCCCGGCTAGGAAGCTGAGGTCTTCTTCGGAATAATGGGTGCTGAAGTCGTGCTTCCCATCCTGATAGTCCTTCAGGCTGCGTTGATAAAGTTTGATAAATTGATCATTCCAAGTCATGGCTGAGGTTTCTCCGTCGTCAGGAACTTGTCAATCTATCGCCTAAGAAATGTTTCTGATTATTGACTAATGAGCTGACTCAGATGAGAATTAGAGATGCCAAGGATTTTCTTACTAGTTGCTCTCTCTCTCTCTTTTAGTTCCTGCCAGAATAATAAGGAACGCAATCCGGATGTGGTGAAATATGAAGAACAGAAACTCGAGCTCGAGTTACTGGAGGCTGAACTCACTGAGCTGAAAATTGAAAGTGCCGAGGCAAAGACTAAGGGGCCTAAAATGGAAGTTAAAGACCTCTCTATGAAGCTCGAAGAGAGTGACGCCGAGTTAAAAGAGCTCCGCATGGATATCGCTAAGCTGAAAGCTTCTCAAGAAGAGCGCCAAGAAGAGCTGGACCACATTAGAGCTCAGTCTAGCGGCGAGTAAGAAAAAGAAAGACCGCTTCGGCTCAGTGGCAGGAAGCGGTCCTAGGCTATTTTAAAAATGCACAGCCTTTTTTCTTACACAGCCTTTTTTACTAAGCATCAATTTTCCGATAGGCTGCTAGGAGGGCATCTAGCCCTTCCTGCCCCTCTTTACTCTGCCGATGTTCCATTCCGATGATTCCGGTGTAACCTTGAGCTCGGAGAAAGCGAGTGATTGCAGGGTAATCTAGACTTCCTGTTCCGGGCTCTTTACGGCCAGGAGAATCACCATACTGAACGTAGCTCACCTGATCCCAAACCTTCTTGGCATTCTCGATCAATTGAGAGCCATTTCCAATTTCCCCTTCGTGGAAGAAATCGGCGAGAAGCTTGCACGACTTACGATTTACGAGCTGGCAGAGGAGATGGCCGTCCTCGAAAGATTCTACCATCACGGGTTTTCCTTTGATGGGATGAGAAAGGGGTTCTTGAACGAGGATGAGGCCGTGTTCTTCGACAATGTCGCAGCACATCGTCATGGCCTCTACGGAAGCTCTGATTTGCTCTTCACGTGTCATGGCCTCATCTCGGATTCCGGGGACCATCGTGACGTTTGTTTGCCCCGTGATTTTGGCAACTTCGATCCCTCGCTGTAATTCTTTTTTTACCTGCTCTGTCTCATCTTCAGTCAGTTTATTGAGCGCAGCTCTCGCGGAGCTGGTGATCACACTGACTCCCATTTCCATTTTCTTATCTCTCATGAACTCTGAGATTTTTTCGATCACCTCATTTTCTTGGCCATTGAGGCGATTGTCTTCCCATGCTCGGAAGCCGAGATCATAGGCGAGTTTGACTTGGTCGAGATAGCTCAGTTTTTTCCCTTTTCCTGCGAAGAGCTGATTCGGAGATGGCGCAAACTTTGCTTTGAAGGGAGGAGTAGAGGTACTGTCTTGAGCGCTGACTGGAGATCCCAGGACAGTGAGGAGGGAGGTGCCGCTGAGTTTGGTAAAAGATCTTCGGTTCATAAAGTGTGAAAGGGTAGGGATGACTGGGAGCTGCTGCCAAGGCTAGAAGTGAATCTTTTTTTATGAGGAGACGTGCGCTAAGAGGCTCTTGGCAGCTTGATGGAAGGCGGCTGAGGCCTTGGACTCTGATGGGCTGAGAAGGGCCGTAGGCTCGCCACCATCACAGCGTTTCCCGATGATGGGCTCCAGCGGGATTTGTCCGAGTAGGGGAACTTTAATCCGCTCACACTCACGCTGGGCACCACCTTGGCCGAAGAGTTGGTAGCGCTCACCATGGTCACACTCAAAGTAAGACATATTTTCGATGAGTCCTAAGATGGGAACGTTGACTTTAGCAAACATGGAGACGGCTTTACGTGCATCGATCATAGCCACTTCTTGAGGGGTCGTTACGATGATCGCACCATCTAGGGTGACGGTCTGGACGAGAGTGAGCTGAATGTCGCCAGTCCCAGGAGGGAGATCTAAAATGAGAACATCAAGTTCGCCCCACGCGACTTGCTGGAGAAATTGTTGGGTATAGCGATTAGCGAGAGGACCCCGGACGATGACGGGGGAATCCTCACCGAGGAGGAAGCCCATGGACATGAGCTTGAGCCCATGCGCCTCGATTGGAATAATCCGGTCTTGAGCATCAGCGTGAGGTTGTTGATGGGCCACGCCGAACATTAGGGGGACTGAGGGCCCGTAAAGATCACAGTCTAATAAGCCTACCTTGTAGCCTTGTTGTGAGAGTGCGATGGCGAGATTACTGGAGACTGTCGACTTGCCGACTCCTCCTTTTCCTGATCCCACGGCGATGATGCGTTTCACACCGGGGAGAGACTGAGCTTCGGCTGAGCCTGCCCCTGCGGCGGGTGGATCTTGAATGTCGATCTCGATGTGGACTTGACTGCTTTTTTCAAAGAGGGGATCGAGAACTTCGTGACAGTCTTGGAAAATTTGCTGAGGAATTTTAGGATCTTTCGTCTGGATCTGGAGCTGCACATAAGCGGAGCCATCTTTTATCTCACAGGACTTCATCAATCCGAAGGAAATGATATCCCGGGAGAAGCCTGGATATTTCACTTTTGCTAGGGCAGTGCGGAGGTCATCGCTCGTCATGGCGGGAAGGTAGCGTGCTGGTGGAACTGCGCTAGTATTTCTTCCGCAAGTGTGAAGGAAGAATGCCTAGTTGCTCGCGGTACTTGGCGACAGTCCTGCGGGCGATTTTAATGCCTTGCTCAGTGAGGAGTTTTTCGAGGAGAGAGTCGGATAGGGGTTTTGCACCGTCTTCATGCTGGATGAGTTCTTGGAGGGCCTCTCTCACTCCCTCATTGGAGATGTCCTTTCCATCTGAAGTTTGGTAGCCAGTTGCGAAAAATTTACGCATCTCCATTAAGCCGTGTGGTGTTTTAATAAACTTAGATGCGACGGCGCGGGACACCGTGGTGGGATGAACCTCGATGGCATCGGCGATTTCGCTCATGGTCATCGGCTTGAGATGGCGGGGACCTTTTTTTAAGAAAGGTCCTTGGCGATCTACAATTTCACGAGCAATTGCTAATATCGTCTCCTGACGTTGATCAATGGCGCGGATGATGGCCCGACCATCTCGGATCTGATTACGGAGGTAGTTACGCGTCTTACGATCATCAGAAGAGGTGGAGAGCATGTCCTTATACTCGTCATTGATGCGGACTCTCGGGAGGTAGCTTCCAGTGAGCTCGGCGATCCATTCTTCGTCCGCACCCTTCAGAATTTCGACATCAGGCTGGATGTAGGGATTCCCCGCAGCTTGGAAGTGTGATCCGGGGAGTGGATCGAGGCTTCTGATGTGTTCTACGGCTTCGATAAGAGTTTCGAGGGGGAGGTGAAGTTGCTTAGCGAGTTGTGGAAACTGGTTCTTAGAAATAGCAGCTAAGTGGAGGTCTACGATTTCAGCCTCTAGACCATTTCCTAGCCCGAGATGGTCGAGCTGGAGTAGGAGACATTCCCGTAAATCATGGGCGCCCACCCCCGGGGGGTCGAAGTTCTGGATCACTGCTAATCCATCTTCTAATCGGTCTATGGGAATGTGCAGCTGGGCGGCCAAGTCCTCGAGGGGGCTATCAAGGTAGCCGTGCTCAGTAAGATTTCCGATAATGAGATTGGCATCTTCACGAAGTTTTTCACTGAGCCCACTCTCTTTAAGCTGAGTATTAAGATGCTCCTGTAAGGTGAGCGGAGCGACGATAGAGTCGTAGAAGTGCTCACGCATATCGGCCGTCTCTTGGCTAATTCCCTTGTTCCGTTTCTCGATGATCGCGAGTTCACGGACGTCATCATCATAACTCTCCTGCCAGTCGTCGTAATTATCACTTTCCTCTAGCTCGGAGTCCGTAATTTCATCAAGTGAGGTATTCTCGGTGAGGTCTTCTAGAACAGGATTCACCTCCATCGCCTGATTGAGAAGTTGGCTCAGTTCTAGAGAGTTTGCTTGAAGAATCTCAAGACTCTGGCGCATATGCGGAGCGAGAGTCTGCTGCTGTGAGAGCGACTGATTCAGGGAGGCACTTGCCATAACGAGCTAGGAGCTTCAATACTCCATGCAAAGCAGATGTAAAGTGTTCAGCAGAAAGTGTGCCAAATTTATTTTTCTCTTCTCTAGCTCCTGTGTTACCCGTATGACTTAAATTCATTACTATTGAACTAATGACTGAGACTACGAGACAGATTCGCGAAAAAATGGAAAAGAAGGGCGTGATGAATTCAGCGATTTTGGCCTTTACCAGAGCTCAGGAACTCATGGCTCACGGAGACCGTGGAGAAATTTACGAAAGTGAAATTACCCCTTCTGAGTCTGTCATCGACTATCATTCTTTAGCCCCAGTTACGCAATTTGACCCTGAGCTTTTAGGACAGACGGTGGTCATTAAGTTGAATGGAGGATTGGGAACCAGCATGGGATTAGAGAGGGTAAAGAGCTTGCTTGAGGTTAGGCCCGGAGTGGCATTCTTAGATCTCATGGCACGTCAGATTCTTTCCTTGCGTGCGGGTAGTGGGGCTGATGTCGCCTTCCTTCTAATGAATAGCCAAGCTAGTAGCGAGGATACGCAAGCTTACTTAGCACAGTCGGTCCCAGAACTTGGCGATCCTGCGAAACTAGAGCTCTTGCAAAACTGGGTTCCTAAGTTATCACGCGAGAGTTTAGAGCCTGTGACTCACCCAGAGAATCCGGATCTAGAGTGGTGTCCCCCGGGGCATGCTGATGTTTATCCGACCTTAGCCGGGAGTGGCGTATTAGATGACTTACTGCAGAGCGGCATTCAGTATGCCTTTATTTCTAACAGTGATAATCTTGGAGCCGTATTAGATCCGCGTTTGCTCTCTTTCTTTGCGAGTGGTGCTGCGCCTTTTCTTATGGAGGTCACTCGCCGGACTGAAGCAGATAAGAAAGGAGGACACCTCGCCACTCGTAAGAGTGATGGCCGTCTCTTACTCCGAGAGGTCGCTCAGTGTCCTGAGGCCGACTTAGAAAAGTTCCAAGACATTTCGCGTCATCAATTTTTTAACACCAATAACATCTGGCTGAATCTCAGCGAATTGAAAAAGGTGATGGATGCAAATAAAGGACTCCTACCGCTTCCTGTGATCCGAAACTCTAAAACAGTCGATCCGCGAGATCACTCTAGCACGCCAGTCTTTCAGCTGGAGCAGGCCATGGGCTCTGCGATCGAGTGCTTTGAGGGTGCGCAGGCGGTCAATGTCCCACGCTCTCGTTTTGCTCCAGTTAAAGGGACAAGTGATCTTTTTGCATTACGCTCGGATGCTTATGATATCGGTAATGATGGACGGGTTCACCTTGCTGAGAGCCGAGATGGCCGCCCTCCGGTGGTCCGCTTTTCATCTGAATATCAGCTTGTAGATTCTCTCGAGTCACTCGGGCAGGCGTCTTTACTTGAAGCCGAGAGTTTGAGCATTTCGGGACCCATCTCCTTTTCTGAAGGGGTGAAAATTTCGGGGAGAGTCGAAATCATAAACTCTGCAAGCGAGCGTAAAGAAGTTCCTGCCGGTCACTATCATAATGAGATACTGAAGCTGTCATGAAGTGGTGAGTGCTTCGTGAGATTGCGCCTTGTCAGAGTGCTCACTTTGCGCCATTTCGCTCCCATCCATGAGTAAACTTGATCTAAAGGTCCCTCGTCCTGGTTTTAAGGCTCTTATCTTTGACCTTGATGGAACTCTGGTGGACTCCATGCCAGCTCATTTTAAGTCTTGGTGTGCAGCCCTTAAGAACCAAGGTCATAAAGGGGTTTTTCCAGAAGATGTTTTCTACGCCATGGGCGGACGCCCTACGCGAGATATTGTAGCGACTCTGAATGGGGAACAAGACCTCGACTTAGATGCCGATGCCGTAGCTTACGCTAAGAAGGTCGCTTACCTGAAGCACTTAGAACTCGTAGAACTAATCCCTGAGGTCGCGGAAGTTGTGAAGGCGCATCGTGGTAAGGTGCCCATGGCGATCGCAAGTGGAGGCTCGCGTGAGGTGGTGGAAAAAACGCTGCAAAAACTTGGGATTTCAGACTGGTTTGATGAAGTGGTCACCGCCACTGATGTTGCGAATGGTAAACCTGCCCCTGATATTTTTTTAGAGGCTGCCGCTCGTCTGGAAGTCGACCCTAAAGAATGTGTGGTCTATGAGGATGCACGGCCGGGCATTCTGGCAGCTCGTGCAGCTGGTATGGAAGTGATTGTCGTCCCGACTTCATTACACCTCGACTAAACTTGGCACTCATATGGCTCATCTCGAACTGACTCGCGAACTCCTCATGGATGTGGGCGGGCATATCGAGATGAAGAAAGCACGAGCGATTCACCGAGAAGGTGGCGTAAAGTCTGCGGAATACACAGAGGGGGTTCTGAGCGGAGAAACTCGCGTGAGTGGGAAGGTGAAACGTATTCGGATGGAGCTCATTTCGCGCACGCACATGGAGAACCACTGCACCTGTCTCATGGTGCGGCGAGATGGCCGAGTGTGTGCGCATATTATCGCGATCGGCTTGGAGGTGATCGAGCCTACCCAGAGAGTGAGTCACCCTGTTTCAGAGTCTCCTGAGGAAGATAAATGGCCTCTCCTTTCAGCTGAGGGACAGCCTCTGGAACTGCAAGTGATGCTTCCCTTAAAGGTCGAAAGTTCATGGGACCGAGGACAGCTTATGGTGGGCTTTGGGGCTCTGCTTGCGGGGGAAGAAATTCTCCTAAGCGCGCTGCCAGCGGGGGCATACCAAGTGGATTCTTATGATGAAGAGCTATGGCAGATTCTTCGTGAAATTAGCCCGAATGAAGCTCCCGGAATTAAGAATCTAGAGCGGGATGAGTTTACGAAACTCCTAGAAGGCTCAGTGAACCATCCGAGGGTCTTTTTTGGAAAGAAGGCGAGAGCGAGAATTTCTGCGAGAAGTCAGCGGCCTACGCTCACTTTATGTGCTGAGAAAATCGTAGTTTCTCCGGGGCGGCTCGGGGCGTGGGAGCTGAAGGATGATCTGTTCACTCCGCTCGCCCTTGGCTTACCTTCACGATACTCTGCGATCTTAGGTCCGGGGATAAGAGTGAGTGCCGCAGAAGCACGTTATACTTTAGCGAAGCTCGAGCAGTGGTTTGAAGTCCCTGACTCCTTGTGGGATTCCTTACCCGAGGAGGGGGTTCCTAAAGTGGCTGTCATATTAGAAGGCTCACTACGCCATCTGGAAGCTCGTTTAGAATTTTATTATGATGGCCAAAAATCATCCTCTCAGGATGGTGAAGCGCAAATGGTGGGAGATGTTTTAACGAGTCCTTCGAGGGAGAACGCAGTGATTGAGTTCTTCCATGCCTGGGGTTTTGAAGGCCCTGTTCAGGGGGGACGCATGGCTTTACGGGAGCGAGAGGAGATTTTAAAATTCCATGCCTTCGCTGAGTTTCCTCTAGAATGGCAAGTTCAGAAAGGGGAGCGCTTTAGAGCTGCTGCGGAGCAAGTGGTGGCAGTGCGACCAGACTGGGAGTGGAAGGAAAGTGGGCGCGATTGGTTCGCGATAGAAACGCGCTACCATGTGGGGGAAGATGAGTTAAAGGCAGAACAGGTCCAGCGGATGCTCCGGATGGGGAGTGCAGAGCAGGCATACGGTCGGGGGAAAATAGCGGTGATTGATTCTGACTTCATCTCGGAAGTGAATGAGACTCTGAGTGACTCTGAAGCGACTCAACGGGCGACTGGAGTCTTTGAGGTGAATGCTCAACAGGCTGCCTTTTTAAAAATAAGTGCCCGCGACTTCGGGATGGAAGTCGTAGAAGAAGGAGAGACCGAACTTGATCTCCCAGAAGTATTACGGCCTTATCAGGCTGCAGGGGTTCGCTGGATGTATCATTTGAGCGAATTAGGAATGGGCGGAATTCTCGCCGATGATATGGGACTCGGTAAAACCTTACAGACTCTCATCTTCATCCAGAAAAAACTTCAAGAAGAAGGCGGGCGGGCCTTGGTAGTCTGCCCCTCATCCTTGGTATCAAATTGGGCTGCCGAGGCGAAAAAATGGGTGCCTGAACTCAAAGTGAAGCAGTTCGTAGGAGCGAAGCGGGGGGAGATTCCTAAAGCTGATCTGATCATCACAAGTTATGCAATCTTGCGGATTGATACGGGGAAATTCCACCGCGAGGAATTCCAAATCGCAGTCCTTGATGAAGCGCAGCAGATTAAAAATCCTGAAGCTAAAACATCCCTCGCTGCACAAGGACTAAAAGCAGAGCAGCGCTTCGCCCTCTCGGGAACTCCGGTGGAGAACTCATTACAGGATCTTTGGTCTATTATGCATTTTGCCCTGCCCGGTTATTTGGGCCCACGGAAGGCTTTTTTAGAGCGCTTTGAGAAACCCTTGCGGAAGGGGACTGATCCGGCATTGGCACGAAGACTTGCTCGGCGGCTGAAGCCTCTCGTCTTACGCCGATTGAAAACGGAGGTGGCTCAAGATCTCCCTGAGCGGATCGAACAGGTGCGTTACTGTGACCTTAGCCCAAAGCAGGAGAAAATCTATCGCCAACTCCTTAAGGAAAGTCGCGCACAAGTCGACGCTGCTGATGATGGACAGAAGCGAATGATCGCACTCACCGCGCTACTGCGACTGCGACAGGCCTGCTGTGATCTGCGGCTGCTCCCGGGGCTCAAGGTGGCGGACCAAGATGCCGGAGTGAAACTTGCGGAGCTAGAGGCCTTAATCACCGAGGCGGTCGCTGGGGGTCATCGAGTTTTAGTATTCAGCCAGTTCGTCCAGCTCTTACAGGGGGTGGTGCCCCTTCTCATGGCTAATCAGTGGGACTATTGTTACCTTGATGGCTCTACTAAGAAACGGGGAGAGGTGGTAGAGCGCTTTCAGGAAGGGGCTGCACCAGTCTTTCTGATTTCACTGAAAGCAGGTGGAGTGGGTCTAAATCTTACAGCAGCTGATACGGTGATTCATCTCGATCCGTGGTGGAATCCTGCCGTGGAGGCTCAGGCGACTGACCGGGCTCACCGCATCGGCCAGAAGAGAGTGGTCACGAGCTATAAATTCATCACCCGAGGAACTGTGGAGGAGAAAATTTTAGCACTGCAGGAAGAAAAGAAGAAGATGATGGCAAGTGTCCTAGACGGAGAGGCCACGCTTGTTCCGGGCCTGCAGGATGAGGAGTTGATGAACCTCTTTTCGTGATGGAAAAAACTTCTCCTAAGACGCTAGCTTAGTAGTTCTGCGCAAAAAGGGTGAGCGATTTTCTCCCTCAATGAGTCTCCCCTAGAGAGCAAAGCCTTATGAAGCCTTAAAAGGCTCCAAGCGCTGAAGAGAGTGAAAGGAGTGAGTGCTCACCCGCTTCGAGGAGGTTTTTACCAATTCCGCTTTGGGGGAAATTGGCGATGAGGGTGGGGAGGCTTGCTTCATTTTCTGATGGGATCTGAACACGACCTTGCAGTTTCTTACCGCCCCATGGATCATGATAAGTTACGGTGAAGGATTTCGCGTTCTTGGGGATTTTAGTAGGAAGTCCCGTGATAACGAGAAAGTGGCTTTTGAGGTTGAGCCAATTTTTCTGAATAGAACCGGGCGAGCTGCGGAAGGCAACACGGCGGACACGAATAATGGGTGGGAGTCCTTTTTTTAAGGATCGGGCGAGTTTTTTATGCACTCTTTTGAGTAGATCAGGACTGTTTTCACGGGGGCTTTTGAAGAAGATTTCCTGTGTCACCTTACTCATCCAAGCCTCGCTGCGTAGCTCGTTTGCCATGTCAGCGAGGTCCACTGCATTGACCCCGTAGCGTCCATTCCAGCGCGCTTTTTTAGGATCAAGACGGGAGCCTTTTTTTCCATAAAGGCGGATGATTTTTTTGAGTATTTCGTGGTCGTTATCTCCTTGGACTTTAGCGATTGATTTCTGCCACTTTTCGCCTCCTGAGCGGAAGGCATCTAGTAGACAAGCGGGGCCACAAGCATTCCCATCAGTCGCTAATTGATTGACCGCAGGCTGATCAGGAGGGGTGATACTGAGCCAAGAGGGATCTGCAAGAAGGCTTAGGGTGCTACAAAAGAAGAGGAGGATTTTAATTCTCATCGGGCGAGAGAAGGATGAGGTCATCGCGCCGATCATTGCTAGGAAGAACGTCGCGATTGTTCTCACCTAGATCGATTTGTGATTGCACTCTGAGTTGTCCTTCACGCTGAAGGAGCCCAAAACCTGCGGGAATGGTGATGACTCGGCGCTCGTTTGCCTGAAGGGTCTGGATCGTGACTGGGAAGAAATCTCCTGCGATACTAATGTCTACGCTGGATTGAAAAACGGGTTCGGTGCCTCGGTTCTCAATACTGACCTGAAGTCCTCCTGAGTTCCGGTTGGCAGGATCTGGATTAAGGTAAGTTTGCGAGGCTACCGCAAGATCTACGATGCCGGGGGTGTCCCGCTGAAGGGCACGACCAAGGTTTACGATGCCGTGACCAAATTCAGGGTCTGTGCCGGGTGCTCCTGCTTCATTAGCGTGCTCGATGAGGATCTGGGTGGCGACTTGAGCAGAGACGGCAGGATCACTCTGTGTCATAATGGCAGCGACTGCTCCCACGGGGAAGGCGACTGAAGCTGAAGTCCCAGTGAAGGAGGTGACATTATCACCGGGGAAGGCAGCTCGAACTTCAAAGCCCGGACCAGTCAGGGAGAGATTATGGTCAGTGTTAGAGAAGTTGAGATACTGACCTTGGGCATCGACTGCGCCGACGGCATGGACCTCCGGATAGGCTGCAGGGAAGGCCGCGCTGGCGGTCCCTTCATTTCCCGAGGAGGCAAAGATGACACTGCCCCGCTCGCTGGCATACTCTACGGCTCTACGTACGATGGGGCTATCACCGGAGGACCCCAGTGAAATATTGATGAGGTTCGCGCCAGCATCTGAGGCGGCGATAATGCCCTCAGCGAGGAGGAAGGAGCTGGAAGAGCCACTCTCATCGACGATTCTCACTGAGATGAGTTCAGAGGCTGGGGCCACTCCACGAAGGTTAGGGTGGTTACCGGCGATGAGCGAGGCGACTGAGGTTCCGTGACTATTGGGAGTGGCTCCTTCTCCAATTTCGACAAGATTGATGTGCTGAACGTTTTCACTCAGTGCGAGGTGGGCTTGGATCCCAGAGTCAATGACGGCGATTCGTACTCCCTGACCCCAAGTCGAGTTGTCACTGGTGATGCCGAGGAACTCTAGCGCGGAGGCTCCAAATCCGACTAAGCCAGTCTGTTCCTCAATCTCAAGAAACTCGGGAATACTGACAGGGTAGTTAAATTGGAGGTCGTCAGGATCTAGACCGAGTCCTTCTAAATGACTTAGATCATCAAAACCGAGGCGGAGGGCATTTAGGGTGTCAATTTGACCAAGGATTCTCACTCGTGAGTGCTTCAGTTTCTGGAGAAATCGCTGGAGTGCGTCTTGATCCGAAAAAGCGATAATACGCTCGAAGGGGAGGGCATTAGGATCTGTTCCGAGCCGACGCTGGGAGTGGTCAGATTTTTTTCGCCCGCTTTCTGGGTTAGGTGCGACTGGCGTGGTTTGCGACTTCGGAGTGATCTTGACTTGAGCGGTGTCTATTTCCTCGGGGGGCGGAGTGATCAAGAGCCAGCCGACGAGGAGGCCGATGATGAGGGCGAGAGAAGCGATCAAGACTCGAGGTTTCATTACATCCTAAGCATAGATGAAAAAGGAAGATTACGCTAGAGATCATCCTGAGGAAGTTTATGGGGGAAGAAATCGGTCTTTTTCCTAAGGGATAATTTCGTTAGGACGGGGTGAATGGTGATGAAAGGACGTATTGCAGTGTTAAACGTGGTGGGCTTAACAAAGAGTGTGCTTGCTGAGATGCCTCGACTCAGAGACTGGGCTGCGGGGCAGGAGGTGCAGAGCTTTAAGCCGGCTTTCCCAGCGGTGACTTGTACGGCACAGAGTTCCTACCTCACCGGAAAATCAGTGGGGGAGCACGGAATCGTGGGGAACGGCTGGTATGACCGAGAAGCCGCTGAGGTGAAATTTTGGAAACAGTCGAACCATCTGGTCAAGGGGGAAAAGGTGTGGGAGGCGGCACGGGTGCGCTGTGCGAAGATGTTCTGGTGGTATAATATGTATTCGTCAGCTGATTTCGCAGTGACTCCTAGACCACTTTACCCCGCAGATGGGCGAAAGTTCTTTGACGTGCACACCCAGCCGATGGGGATGAGAGAAGAGATCAAGGGCGATTTGGGCGATTTTCCTTTTCCTAGTTTTTGGGGGCCTAAAGCAGGAATCGCTTCTTCAGAGTGGATAGCCGCCAGTGCCCGCTGGATCGAGGTGAAGGAAAACCCTGAATTAAACTTAATCTATCTCCCACACCTAGATTATGGTTTACAAAAATACGGGCCAGACGCGGTGGAGATGAAGGTGGAGTATGAGGCGATAGACCGGGTGACTTGTGACTTGATCGCTTTTTTTGAAGAGCGAGGAGTGGAAGTACGACTTCTATCAGAGTATGGCATTTCGCCAGTTTCTAAAGTGGTGCATTTAAATCGAGTCTTCCGGGAAAGAGACTGGATTCAGGTGAAGGATGAGCTGGGGAGAGAAACGCTGGATTACGGGGGCTGCCGAGTCTTTGCCGTGGCAGATCACCAGGTGGCACATGTGTATCTGAATGATCCTTCGCTAGCTGAGGAGGCGCGTCAGGTGGTGCGTGAAATAGATGGGGTGGAAGAAATTAGAGAGGGAAGAGAGCTTTGGGGAGAGGGATTAGGGCGAGTGCGGGGGGGGGACTTCGTCGCGGTGGCTGAGAGTGACACTTGGTTTAGTTATTACTTCTGGGAGGACGATGACAAGGCCCCTGACTATGCCCGCTGTATCGATATTCACCGTAAACCGGGTTATGATCCGGTGGAACTATTCATAGATCCTGCGATAAAATTCCCTCTCATAAAAATTGCAGGGTTCTTACTAAAGAAGAGATTAGGGATTCGCGCTTTAATGGATGTCATCCCTCTTGATGCTGGTTTGGTAAGGGGCTCACATGGGCGTGATCAGGTCCCGGAGGAAGAGAGACCACTGGTAATAGGACGTGGTGCCGCAGGGGTGAATTCGGCAGAAGCGGTTTTCCCCTGGATTAAGGACTCTCTAGTGAGGTGATTCTGAGCTGGTGATTTTCCCTTCAGATTTTTTGCCTTTCTACGGAGTTACCAAGCTCGGATAATTTCATGAATCAAGCTCGGACCACGGTAGATGAAACCGGTGTAGATCTGAATAAGTGAGGCTCCGGCAGCCTTCTTGGCGAGAGCGTCCTCCGCGCTGAAAATCCCGCCAGCGCCGATGATGGGAATGTCCCTTCCCAGAACAGAGTGGAACTGTGCGATGATATCGGTGGCATGTCTCTGAAGAGGCATGCCGGAGAGACCTCCCGCTTCATCGGCATTTGGGTGTCCTGCGACTGCGTCACGAGCAAGGGTGGTGTTGGTAGCGATGAGGAAGTCAAGGCCACCATTCTGAAAGACGCGGGAAAGCCCCTTGACCTGAGTTTCATCGAGATCTGGTGCGACCTTCAGCGCAAAGGGGACGTGCCGTCCCGATTCGCGGTGAAGTTTACTCTGGAGTTTTTTTAAAGTCTCTAAGAGACGGGCAGCGGAATCTTCAGACTGGAGGTCTCGGAGTCCTGGAGTATTTGGAGAGGAGAAATTTGCGGTGATATAGTCAGCATGAGGGTAGGCCTTTTCGAAAGCGTAAGCGTAGTCATCGTTAGCGAGCTCGTTTGGGGTCACTTTGTTTTTCCCGATGTTGATGCCGAGAATCCC
Source organism: uncultured Verrucomicrobiales bacterium (assembly GCA_937928425.1). Lineage (GTDB taxonomy): Bacteria > Verrucomicrobiota > Verrucomicrobiia > Verrucomicrobiales > Akkermansiaceae > SW10. The sequence goes on along the minus strand of CALFVL010000090.1, from coordinate 12,966 downwards.
GCGAAAGGACTTTGAGCTACGAGTATTACGGATACCCTGCTCGATGCCGGGATTGTTAAAACCCATTCGGTTGATGAGAGCTTTGTGCTCGGGGAGCCGGAAGAGGCGTGGTGATTCATTCCCAGCTTGGGCTACTGGAGTCAGGGTGCCGACTTCAATGTGCCCGAATCCTAATGAGCCGAGGGCATCAATCGTGTTGGCTTCTTTATCGAGTCCCGCAGCGAGGCCGACTGGATTAGGAAATTCGAGGCCACAAATGGAGATCTTCTTCTGAGGGCTTTTTGCAGAGATGATCTTTAATAAACCGCACTTTTCACTGTGCCGTAGCCCCGCCATGGAGAGATCGTGGGCTCGCTCAGGATCGATACGGAAGAGAAGAGAACGAGCCGCAGGGTAGAGGGAATTTAGCATGGTGATCGGATTAGAATTTTTCGATCATTTCACGAGAGATTCCTCGAAGGGCGAGAACCCGAACGATCGTTTCCTCAATGAGATTTGCCGGGCATGAAGCTCCTGCGGTGATCCCGATTGTCGCTTCCTTTTCATCAAATCCGGCCAGGACGTTTGCGGTGGAAACCTCGGAGCTTTGTTCGATATCGAAATGAACAACTGTTTCTAAGGACTCGAGGCAAGAAGCTTCGCGGATGAAGTAGGTGGGAAGGTTTTCTTGGCCAATTTCCACGAGGTGGGTGGTATTGGAACTATTATAACCGCCTACGACGAGGAGGAGGTCCATGGGCTTATTGAGCATATCGAAGAGCGCGTCTTGCCGTTCTTGAGTGGCCCCACAGATGGTATCGAACATTTGGAAGTTATCGGCATTTCCATCGCGGTCTGTTATGGCCGTGCGGACTCGGCGCTGGATGTCTTCGGTCTCGCTTTTGAGCATGGTGGTCTGGTTCGCGACTCCGATTTGTTGGAGATGGATACTGGGGTCAAAGCCGTCTGATAAAGCGTGGTCGAATTTTTTTAGGAATTCCTGTTTATCACCTCCATTGCGAATGAAGTTACAGACGTATTCGGTTTCCTCGAGGGTTAGGACAATGAGGTAATGGCCTTTTCCATCTTCACCAGTCGCACGCGAGGCTGTCGCCTGGGTCTCTTCATGACCCCGCTTCCCGTGAATGAAGGAGGTCATTCCAGTCTTCGCATAGGTGCGAACCCTGCGCCACACTTTCATGACGTCACCACAGGTGGTGTCAATGATATGGCACCCTTGCCGTTCAATTTTCTCGGTAAAAGAGGTGGGCGCGCCAAAGGCGGGGACGATGACAACATCATCTTCAGTCAGGTCATCGTATTCTTGGGTGATCTCTTTCCAAGGGAGTGAAACAATGTCCATTTGACTCAGTTGTTTATTCACTTCTGGGTTGTGAATGATCTCACCGATGAGAAAAATCCGCTGTTCAGGGAAGACGCGTCTTGCAGCGTAGGCTAAATCAATGGCGCGTTCTACACCATAGCAGAAGCCGAATTGCTCAGCGAGCCTGATGGTGGATTTTCCGATGGTGATCGAGCCGCCATTATCGCGTAATTTTTCTACAATAGGGGAGTGATAATGCTTCTCGACCTCAGCCTGCACAAGGGTCATCACGTCAGGTCGGCGCACGTTGACGCGCTTTTTTTTCTGGGGTCTAGCAGCTTTACTCATGGGGGTGACTTAACTCGATTCAGTGAGACCGCCAAATGTTTATTGTCTTACGGAAGGGTAAAAGGAGCGTGATCATAATCGCTGCGGCGATGATTTGTATGAAGATGAGGTAGAATGGCCAGTCACCGAGATAGTCCAGAGGGGATGCTACTTCTGGCTTTGCCGTGAGGAATCCGAAGTTCGTTCCTAGCAAGGTATTGATGAGAAGTGCGCTGAAGAAGTAGACCTGATTCCAGATCAGGATACGAGGAACGACACCTGCCTGTGGTCTCCACTGCATGGCGAGGGGTAGGTAAAAAGCGATCACGATGATGACGCCATGCTGGATGAAAAAACTCCAGAACATGGGGTGGGGGTAATCCCAGCGAAGGTCGGGAGTGATAAGTCCCTGCATGGTCCCTGCAAGTCCCCAGCAGTAAGTTAATTCGCATAGAAGCCCTTTCCGAGTGAGAATCGCGAAGCCTGCGATGAGCGCCGTAATGTCGCAGAGGTGAAAGGGGAGAAGGTTGTTTAGTGGGATTTTAAAATCTAGTAAACTCAGGGCGAGCTGATTGATCGGAAAAACCGAAAGACAAAGAAGTGCTAAAACCACCCGAGGCCAGATGTTACCACGGCGACCGGCGCGAATACAAAACGCTGTAATTAGAGTAATGCATAAGACGGTCAGTCCATGACTTAGGCCGAAAAGTTCCATTTGTCCTGTCGTAGCAGAAATTCTCTCTTTTGGACAGGGCATTGACCAAAAGGATGCTTTCGCGTAACACCTGCCTGAAATCATGCCCGACGCGACCATTCTTTACACTAAAACTGACGAGGCTCCTTACCTTGCAACTCAATCATTACTTCCGATTATCCAAGCCTTCACGGCATCATCTGGTATCGCAGTTGAGATTCGGGATATTTCTCTAGCAGGTCGGATTTTAGCCGTTTTTTCTGATTTGCTCCCCGCAAGTCAGCAGTGCCCAGACGCCTTGAGTGAACTGGGGCAGCTCGCAAAAACTCCGGAGGCGAATATCATTAAACTCCCGAATATCAGTGCCTCAGTGCCACAACTTGTCGCTGCAATTTCAGAGCTCCAACAACAAGGAATCGCACTGCCTGATTATCCAGAAACGGCCAGCACTGAGGAAGAAAAAGAAATCAAAGCACGCTATGATCAGGTGAAGGGAAGTGCCGTGAATCCGGTACTGCGAGAGGGGAACTCAGACCGCCGTGCCCCTAAAGCAGTGAAGGAATTTGCCAAAGCGAACCCGCATTCGATGGGACCTTGGTCTGCGAGTTCTAAAACGCGAGTTGCTACGATGACTGAGGGAGACTTCTTTTCCAATGAGAAGTCGGTCACGATTGCGGAAGCCACTCAGGTGAAGATCGAGCACGAGGCAAGTGATGGGACCGTGACGACTTTGAAAGAAGACATCGCTCTTTTAGAAGGTGAAATCTTTGATGCGACTGTGATGAGTAAAAAGGCGCTTCTTACTTTTCTCAAGAAACAGACTGACGCGGCGAAAGAAGAGGGGATTCTCTATTCCCTCCACATGAAGGCGACGATGATGAAAATCTCTGATCCGATCATCTTCGGGCACGCAGTGGAAGTTTACTTCAGCGAAGTTCTCAGAAAGCACCAAGAGACCTTAAAGAGTCTCAAGGTCGATTTTAAGAACGGCTTTGGTGATCTCTTGGCTAAGATCGAGTCTCTCCCGAGTGATCAGAAGGCCGCGATCGAGGCTGATATCCAAGCAGCCTATGATCAGGGACCAGACTTAGCGATGGTGGATTCAGATAAGGGGATTACTAATCTTCACGTTCCTAGCGATGTGATTATAGACGCCTCGATTCCGGCGATGATTCGGAACTCAGGGCAGATGTGGGATAAAGAGGGAGGAGTTCGAGACAGCATCGCAATTATCCCAGACAGTTCATACGCAGGAGTCTATCAAGCGACGATTGATTTTTGCAAAGAACATGGTGCCTTTGACCCGACCACGATGGGGACGGTGCCGAACGTAGGCTTAATGGCTCAGAAAGCGGAGGAGTACGGGTCCCATGATAAAACCTTTGAAATACCAGCGTCAGGCAAGGTTAGAGTCATTGATCAAGCTGGTGAAATTCTCATGGAGCATGAGGTGGAAACGGGTGACATCTGGCGAGCTTGCCAAACGAAAGATGCTCCGATCCAAGACTGGGTCAAACTTGCTGTGAATCGCGCAAGAGCCACCGGTTCTCCTGCCATCTTTTGGCTGAATGAAGAGCGGGCCCATGACGCAGAATTGATCGAGAAGGTCGGGGCTTATCTCGTAGATTATGACACTGACGATCTAGATCTCCGTATCCTCAGTCCCGTCGAGGCCGCCCAGGAAACTCTGAGCCGTTTAAAAGAAGGCTTAGAGACGATCTCCGTCACCGGAAATGTCCTGCGTGATTACTTAACTGACCTTTTCCCCATTCTCGAAGTAGGAACGAGCGCGAAAATGCTCTCCATCGTCCCCCTCATGAATGGAGGAGGGCTCTTCGAAACTGGAGCGGGAGGCTCCGCACCTAAGCACGTTCAGCAATTTGTCGCTGAGAATTATCTCCGCTGGGACTCGCTGGGGGAATTTCTAGCCCTCGCTGTGTCCCTAGACCATATTGGCTCAGCGAAGGCTAAGGTGCTAGGCTCGACCCTTAATGATGCCAGCACCTCGCTTCTCCTTAAAGGAAAAAGTCCTCAACGTAAACTAGGGCAGCTCGACAATCGGGGAAGTCATTTTTACCTCGCTCTTTTCTGGGCTCAGGAGTTAGCCAAGCAGAGTGATGACCCCGCATTAGCAAGTCAGTTTAAGGAAGTCGCTGAGGCTCTCAGTGCGCAGGAAGAAAAGATCGTAACTGAGCTGAATGGAGTGCAGGGCAGCTCAGTCGAGCTTGATGGTTACTACGCTCCGAATGAAGAAAAACTCCGCGCTGCGATGCGTCCCAGCCCGACTTTTAACAGCATCATTGATGGCATTTCGGCTTAAGGCATGAAGGATCAACTAGGGACTTTTTTTAAAGGCTTTGCGATGGGGGCTGCCAATGTGGTCCCCGGTGTTTCAGGCGGGACTATTGCTCTCATCACGGGGATTTATGAGCGATTGATTGATGCCCTTAAGGCCTTCGATGTAGAAGCGCTAAAACTCGGCATGAGATTTCAGTTTGCTACACTTTGGAAAAAAGTGGATGGGACTTTTCTCTCCGCCTTGATTCTAGGAGTCGTCTTCAGCATCGCCAGTTTAGCTAAAATTTTAGAGCAGCAACTGGGAGAAAACCCCGTGATCGTCATGTCGGTATTCTTCGGCCTGATTGCAGCTTCTATCCCTTCGGTGGGGAAGACCGTTAAAAAGTGGACTGCAGATGTGGTCTTAGTATTTTTAATTGGAGTGGCCATCGCAGTGTCGATGGCCTTTCTAACACCCGCATCCGAGCGGAATGACCCACTCTACTTAGGTCTCTGTGGAGTGGTGGCAATGTGTAGTATGATCATCCCCGGCCTTAGTGGTTCTTTTGTTCTTCTGCTCATGGGCAACTACCGCCTGATTTTAGCCTCGGTGAATGATCTTAGCTCTGGGAACATTGGCGGAGCACTAGGAGTGATTATTCCAGTGGGGATTGGCTCGGTCATTGGCTTGCTGGTCTTATCACGCTTTTTGAGTTGGTTATTTAAGGCCCATCATGACCGCGCGATCGGATCGATCACGGGCTTCGTAGTAGGGTCTCTAGTCATCATTTGGCCTTGGAAAGATGAAGTGCTTAAGAAAGTGCTGAAAAATGGAGTGACTGAAGAGAAAGTAGTGGGGTATGAAAATTGGAGCCTTCCAAATTTTGCTAGCGGAGAGGCATGGCTTCAGCTCGGAGCAGTGGCACTTGGAGTTATTCTGATCTTAGCGGTAGAATTTTTCGCTAAGAGGGGGCAAAAGGCATGAATGTCGCCATTGGCCCTATTGGAGGGAGTAGACTTACCTAGAACAACTTTAGGCGTGGCCTTATGTTCTTTTAGTCTTAAAGGAAAGGGTGGCCGTGCCCTGCTCTGAGCCTAAAGGGAAGTGTCCCATTTTCAAATGGTATCCCAAGCGGTTTTCTCCCTGATGGGGTCGTTGAAAATTTAACTGAGCTGGAGACTCTCTATGTTTATCGCCTTACGACTAAGAGGCGGGTGAAGAGGCGAGAAGTCCCGTCTACGGGTTCCGGTGTTCTAAGGCGGAAGGTAGCAGTGCCATCCCCATTATGAATTTCGCTTTGTGCTTCCAAGCTGTCATTCGGGAGCGTCCAGTTCCTAAGGTCAGTTGAGACTTGTAGAATGACCTCGGCATCATCAGCGGCGAGATTACGGGAGTAATTGAGAGTGTAGCGGCCTCTGTTATCGATATCGCCTTCGATCACTTCACGATTTGAGACATTATCATCGGTCCCGAGAGCGTATTCGACAAAAGCGGAAAGGCCGTCGTTATCATTATCAGCAGCAAAATCTCCGGTGAATGGAATGGCATCTCCCGTGCCTGGACTACCATTAGCACGAACGCTAGGTCTCCAATTATCAGCAAGGGCTTGCTCACCAGAGATGAAAACTAGGCTAGGACCATCGCCATCAGGAGAGCGAGGCCACGGGGCTCGATTATCGTATGTGAGATCGGAAATGGTCCCCTCAAATCCGCTTAGCACGAGCCGTTCTCCACTCCCTGAAAGAGAGGTGTCATTGGCAAATTCGCCTGCAATTTGGTCTGCGAAGCCATTACCATAACGCTGAGTAAATCCAGCAAGACTTTGGACGACGAGAACCCTCTCTCCAGGAGCCAATTCAGTGACGTTTGAATTCGTAAAATTAAAGTCAATGCCCTCGGTGAACTGAACTTGAGCTAAGCTGACAGGGCGGTCGGAAGTATTTAAGAGTTCGATGTATTCGAAGGAGTCATCATTGGAAAACCCAGCAGCTTCTTCAATCGCACTTGGCCCGAGTGGGTCATACATAATTTCAGAAATCACTAAGCTATCTGAAGTCCCCAGATCTGCTCCCACCACGAAATTAGCAGCCATGGGGGCACTCCACTGTTGGCCATTGAATGAGCGAGCGATCACGGTGCTTGACTGAGTGATCATCGCAAGTGATGAATTCACTGCTGATGCGGAAGGGGAGCCACCGGCGGCCCTAGGATCACTGCCATCAATTGTATAAAAGATCGATCCTCCTGCACGGTCAGCGATAATTGTGAGAGGGGCATTTAGGCTGACTTGGCCGCTATCTAGGCTGAAGCTAGGGGGGCCAAAGAACTGCCCATCTATCCATGTGGAGCGAGCGTCTAGCCATCCCATTAGGTGTGAGACTTCTCGTTCCCAACCGGGGCTACCTGAAGTGGCAAAATTTCCACCTGTAATGGAGCCTGGCCTGAGGGCACTCCATCGGTTAAAATTTCTGCCTTGTGCCTCGGCGAGTTGCGCAGCCATCGACTCAATTGTGGCTTCAAGATTGGCTTGTGAAAATGCGCCAGCCCTAAGTTCAAACCAGCGATCAATGACTCGCTGGAAAACATCTGGACGTCGAGTGATGAGCTGGGGGTTGACGAGGTTCATGACTTGGTCGTTTGCGCTGGTGAAGCCGAAGAGCAGCCCAAACCACTCAAACTCGGTATCAAACCATGTGAAGCTGGTGTCATTAGTCGGAGCTTCCCAGCGCTCAGGATTATTATCCCGATTATCGCGAGAGCCCATGGTGCGGTCGTAATCCCAAATTGGTCCCGCCTTAATTCGCTCGTCACGGTCTTTATGGAAGAATTGACTAAGGCGCCCCCAATCAGGGTCCATTGAGAGGATGTTAAGCCAGAAATTATCAATAAAGGAGTCGACATCAAGGTAGTCTGAAAAGTGCAGCCCGGTGATGGGGTTTATTCCATTTGCGGTCCGGAGTGCCACCGTGGCCTCATTTGAAAAACTGCGAATGAAATTGCGTTGAGGCCCGGTAATGACGCGACCATCTGGCTCATTATGCACGAGACGGCGAGTGAAGCCTGAGACCGCAAAAGGGGGTAATCCAGGATTAGGACGATCATTTGCGAAGATATATCCTCCCGTAATTTCTTCTGGGGAATTTTCCCAAGGGTCTAAACCGGAAAGATCTAGGCGCCCGTTAGAGCCTTCTATTCTTTCCATAAAGGTGTAGACGCCGAAGTAGTCATTACCTCCTATGGTATCTCCAGTAGTGTCGTTAAAAAGTTCTACGAACTGCGTTCCCACGGCCCAGCGTCCGATCTGCTTACTGAGATCATAGAGGAAGGGATTTCTCATGAGTGAAAGATCAAAGAGGTATCTGGCATTGAGAATCCAGTCCCCATCAGGGGCGAAATTGAAAGGAGCGATATCAAGGTCTTCATCGTTTTCATCCCAGCTCTCGAATGAGAGGCTATATTTAGGAAAACTCGCAGAGCTGGAGCCGCGTCTCCGTGATCCTATTCGAGTACTGAGAGATGGGGGGCTGTTGAAGCTAGATCGTCCGGTTACGGGATCGGGCTCGAAGATCAGCATGAAGGAGCCGAGCCGGTCCGTGCTTCCAGAAGCGGGTGGAATGCCCTGCCTAAGAGAAGATATTACGACAATAGGGAGGTCAGAGGTGAAGTTGGCGTCACCATCAGCGATTCTCATGAAGCCTTCACTGCGACAAGGGCCGGGTAGCGAGCCGGGTGAGAAGGCTCGTGACCGGATTAATGTCGTCCTAGTCAGGGTGATCGGATCGGAGTAGATAGGGGAAGAACCATTCGGGAGACTTCCATCAGTGGTAAAGCGAATCACTGCCGCAGGTTCGGGCGAGTTTAAAGAGACTTGGAGAGATCTGGTAAAGGCCTGACTCGTGAGGCTGAAGTCGACTGCTGGAGGAGGAGCTAAGCTGGGAGCGCCGTTCGCAGATCTAGGAGTGGGAATAGCAAAGAACCCCCGAACTCCTGTTTTAGTGAGGTCTTGAATCTCTCCATCAAGTTCAGAAATGAGAATAAAGTCATTACTATTGGGTGAGCGATTCATCCCTTGGAAGGCGAGAATGTTTTCGCCTGGAACAAGAGCCCCATTAAAGTTAAGGGAGCGGCTTTCAAAGTCTTCACCAGCATCGACTTCCTCAGAAGAGGTGGCTGCCGATTGGAAGGTGAGCGGGGTGGGGGCATTAGAGGCAGCTATGCGGCGCCCGTTCAAGAATGCGACGAAACCATCGTCGACCTTTGTTCTAAGGGTGAGGCTTCTAACTCCTGCGGGGTCGGTGACTTGAAAGGGAACACGAATGTAGATGCTTGCGTTGATTCCGAGCATTTCATTCTGCACGTCACCATTTTGTCCAATGAGGCTCCCGACAGAGCCTTGGTAACCATATCCGAGTGCGGAAGTGGCTCTAGTCCATGAAGAATCGTCAAAGCTTGGGCTTTGCCAAGAGTTGCCGATATTGGAACTTGGGACTAGGAAACTGACTGGGGTAGCAGCGGGAATGATGTTTTGACTCACTACGGGGCCACCGTTACCCAAGCCGAAAGAAACGTCGGTGAGCTGAGGGGGATACTGCGGAGCAAATTCATCAACGACTTCATTCGTGCCAACTCTAATTAGTCCAAGGTATTCACCGTCTGCATTTAAGCTGAAATTCGTATGCAGTGCATTAGGATTCGTTCTGCGATTTTCCCCAGTGGCGAAGAGCGTGAGAAAGGCACCCGGAGCGAGATTCACTGGAGGAAAAATCCACTTCAGAGGGTCATCAGCATCATCGGTGAGAGCATAATTCTGGAGTGATTCGTTATTCGTTCCAGTATTATGAATCTCGATCCAGTCAGCGGGGAAGCCCTCTTCGTCAGTTAAAGTGCGTCCTGAATTATCTGCTAGAAATTCGCTAATGATCAATTCCCCTCGGAGAGCAGTGCAAAGGAAAAGAGAACAAGGGAGAAAAAAAGCGAGGTGCTTGAAGGGAAGGGACTTAGTGAGAACCATATCCATAGAGAGATAGTATAAAGTTACTACTATCTTGCTCTCTTTCTAGTTCTTATAGATAAGTCTCTGTTTAAAGGGACACTCCAGTTGCATAAATCACGCCCGAAGTTGCGCGAATTTCAGAGACCACTTCACTCTCAAGTGGATTGTCGAGTTGGATCACAGTGAGTGCATTTCCCTCCGAACTATTACGAGCTAGGGAAAGATTGGCAATGTTAGCCTGTACGTTCCCCAGTACGGTACCGATGGTTCCGACCATGCCGGGGCTGTCGTCATTTTTAACGATGAGAAAATCTCCCTTGATGTTGATATCGACATAGAGCTTGTCGATTTCGACGATTCGCGGGGACTGTCCGATGACCGTGCCAGAGACTCGGTAACGGGTGCTGCCCTTTGTAAGTTCTGCGACGACGAGTTCGCTATATTCCGTAGCGGCATTAATGGTCGATTCGATGATTTCTAAGCCCATTTCCTTGGCAACTCCTGGGGCATTTACGATATTCACCTGTCCATCGCCACGGGCGGCCTCGAGGAAGGTGGTGAGGACACTGCGCGAGATGAGGGCCGTGTCTTTCTGGGAGATTGGCCCATGGTAGGACACTCGCAGGGAGTCAGGATTACCGGGACCTAGCTTGGCAAGTAGCTTGCCGAGCCCCTTTGCGATGTCGATGTAATGGCCCAACTCGCTTAGCGCACTGGCATCCATGGAGGGCATATTAATCGCGTTACGGATCTCGCCCGTAGCACAGAAGTCACGGATCTGTTCTGCCACCTGAATGCCGACATTTTCTTGTGCTTCATTCGTAGAGGCGCCTAGGTGCGGAGTGAAGGTGATGTGTTTCCCTAGAGTAAAGAGGGGGTGCTCCGCAGAGGGAGGCTCTTGCTCGAAGACATCGAGCCCGCAACCTGCGATCTGGCCGGAGTCGATCGCGCTCTTGAGGGCATCCTCGTCAATTAGGCCTCCCCGTGCGCAGTTGATGACAAGGGCGCCTGAATTCATTAGGGCGAGGCGATCTGCATTTAAGATGTGCTTGGTGTCTTCTGTCATAGGGACATGGAGAGTCACTACGTCAGCACCTTTTAGTGCTTCATCAGGCGTGGCTGCGAGTCTGACCTTCATCTCATCTGCTCGGGCTTGGGTGAGAAAGGGATCGTAAGCTACGATGTTCATATTGAAGGCCTGTGCGCGCTTGGCAAATTCTGAGCCGATGCGCCCCATTCCGATCACGGCGAGAGTTTTACCATTTAATTCGATTCCTTGGTAAGCTTTACGGGCGGCTTTGAAATCCCCTGCGACGACCCCAGCGTGCCCCAGGGCGATATTACGCGCGGTGGCACACATGAGCGTGAAGGCATGTTCTGCGGTAGAAATGGTATTTCCGGTAGGAGTGTTCATTACGATGACTCCGTGGGAATTTGCAGCCTCACGGTCTATGTTATCGACACCGACTCCGGCGCGGCCCACGGCTTTAAGACGTGGTGCTGCTGCGAGAACCTCTGCAGTGACCTTCGTCTGAGAGCGGACGATGAGGGCGTCATATTCAGCGATAATGGCGATGAGTTCCTCAGGACTCAATCCCACCTTGAAATCGGCGGTGATGTCAGGGTGGGCATTGAGAAGTTCAACACCTTTCTCAGAAATGGGGTCGGAGACCAGAACGCGACTTGGCATAACGCAGGGAGCGTTAGCCTAGGTCCGCTCACAAAGCAAGAGTGAGGTCCCGATAAAAAATCTGCGTAAAGGCTTTTTACTAACGCATTGAGCTGAATCTCTGCTTCAAGAGATCACGCTGACTTAATCCACCAATCTTACTTTGAGCGTCGCTCAACCATTCCCGCTCGAGGTCATTTTTAGTAGGACGCTTAGTCTCGTAGTAGACTCCGAATTTTCCGGGTGAAAGGTCTTGTGAGAGGTCCATGGCGGCTGCGATGGATTCTAGGTCTTGGGTTTCCTCATCGACGAGGTCGAAGACTCCGCCTTTTCTAGGTATCGAGTCGTCGAACGATCCGGGATTAAACATGGTGCACTCAGAGAGAGTCTCTACGACGGCGAAGCCCGGGTGTAGAATCGCGCGCTCGAACATCTCATTCATGTGCTTCACTTGGGCCGCGTGGGTGCGGGCGATGAAGGTGGCACCACTAGAGACTAGCTGAGCCATCGGATTGATCGGTTGGTCAATTGCACCGCGAGGATCAGTCTTAGAACGCTGGCCGATTGGAGTGGTGGGAGAGGTCTGATTTTTGGTCAATCCGTAAACGAAGTTGTCCATAACCACGTAGGAAAGATTCACGTTTTTACGCGCCGCGTGATTGAGGTGGTTTCCCCCAATGGAGAAGCCATCTCCATCTCCTCCGAAGACGAAGACGTGTAAGTCGGGACGGGAAAGAGAAATTCCGGTGGCGAGAGGGAGGGCGCGACCGTGGATGAAGTGGATGCCGTGTGTGTTCACGAAGTAAGGAAAGCGTGAAGAACATCCTATCCCAGCGACACAGACGATTTTTTCATGGGGAATGCCGAGCTTTTGCACGACATTGAAAAAAGAGGCGAGGACGGCGAAATCACCGCAAGCTGGGCACCAAGTGGGGTGATCGGCTTTAAGTTGCTTTTTAGTCAGCTTTTCAGCAGGAGCGGCAGGGGTGGTGTCAGACATGGTGAAGGCGGTTGTAAATGAGGTGAAAGAGTGGGGCTATTTTCCAGAAATAAGAGTTTCAGAAGCATCCGTGATTTCTTGAACACGGAAGCTGATGCCTTGGACTTTATTAAGTGACTGGATGCCGGGATTACAGGTTTTAGCACGGAGGAGAGTCGCGAGCTGACCGTATCCATACATGCCTGAATCATTCATTTCAGGAACGAGGATGCGCTCATATTTCGCGAAGAGTTCGTCGAGGCCATTTGGGAGCGGGTGGACGTGGCGAATGTTGATGGAGCCCACTTTATGGCCTGCTGCTTGGAGTCGATCAGTGGCCTCTTTAATGGGACCGTAGGTGGATCCCCAGCCGACGAGCAGGAGAGCACCCTCAGTATCACCGTGGACCTCTGGGGTGGGTAGGGACTTAGCGAGGGCGATGAGCTTATCACGCCGTTTCTCAGTCATTTTTTGGTGGTTTGTGGGATTCCCTGAGGGGTGCCCCCATTCATCATGTTCTAGGCCGGTAACGACGGGATACTTTCCTTCAGAAGAGCGTGCACCTGGAGGAGCGTGGCGGGTGATCTGGTCTAAGGGGTAGGGCTTGAAATCAGCACCACGTTCAGAGAGGTCGAGAGTGGGTTCTTCCCAGTGTTTTTCCAGATCAGGTTCTTGGAAGGCCTCTAGACGAGTGGCGATGGCTTGATCTGAGAGAATGAAGAC
>CALFVL010000089.1 GCA_937928425.1 uncultured Verrucomicrobiales bacterium | reverse complement strand
TCCCAATTCACCATGAGGGTGATGGAGTCCTCGGTAGAGAGTCCGCGGGCCTGAGCCACTCCGGTAGAGGAAGAGGCGATGACAGAGAGGGGGCGGGCGCGCTCTGCGAGGGTCCAACAGTGAAAGTCGATGTGGTGCGAGTTTAGGTAGTATGAGATGTCAGAGGACTTTCCTGCCCAGCTGCGGAAGGAGTCGAGCTGGGATTTCGGCTGGGACATATAGCTAGAGAAGTACGATAAATCCCCGAGTTCCCGTAACTTAGCGCGAGCGTCAGCGTAGATTGGGTCCCAGCGTTTATGGACCTCCATCGCGATCGTGAGCTTATTCTTCTGAGAGATTTCTATGAGGGAGTCGTGCTCAGCAGTGGTCTTTACGATTGGTTTAGCGACGAGGACATGAAGGCCGAGTGAGGCCGCTCGGTGAGCCATCTCATAATGTAAGTCATCTGGAGTAAAGATGAGGACGTAGTCATGCGGGGAGAGCTGAGCGAGGGCTTTTTTCCAGGCATCTGGGTCTCTTTGCCCATCTGCGGGGAAGCTCGTGAAGGATGAATCTAGACCATATTTCTGAGTGATGAGACGATCGAAGTGAGCGCGAATACTCGGGAACTTTCCCCCATTTGTCCCTACGAGGATGATGTCAGAAAGGTGGCCTTTTTGGCGGAGGTCGAAGAGGGTGAGGGCCACGATGCCTGCTCCCTTATCAGAGGTGGAGGGTGAACCATGGACGAGTCCGGTGACATATTCTCCGGTGCCGATGATGAGGGCTTTAGGGGCAGGCATGTGAGGTTTATTCGCTGGGGATGATTTGGGACTTTTTAGTGACTACGATGGAAAGTCGAGCTCCTCGGGCGTCAAGGCGGAGTGGTCCCTCGAAGGTGATTTTCTTTCCGATAAGTGAGCGGATGAAATTTTCATCGAGACTTTTATCGAGTTTTGATTTTTGGAAGCCGATCGCGAATTGCGGGCTGCGGTGATGGAGGAGAAGGTAGAGGGTGGCCTTACTGGACGAGGTGGTAAAGTCCACTGCTTCAGCGCGGAGGCTGATGCGTGAGCCTTTTAGTTTTCGGAGCTGAGCTTCGTCACTCACTGTGTAGAGTTCTTTAGGAGAGTAAGTGATCTGAAGGTCACTTTTATCGGGAATATGGAGGAGAGTCGAAGACTCTAGGAAGCCCTGCACGGAGATGGCATTTCCTAGCGCGTTCGTGATCAGTTCTTCTGCCCCATGAGGGAGGGAGCCTCGGAGGGTGGAGGCTTTAAAGACCAGTTCTTGTGGCTGGTCTGATGGGGAAATCTCTCCTGAAATCTGGACCCACTTACCCGTGTTTTTTTGGAGAGTTTCAAAGTCACCCGCTTTGATTTTCACGAAGCGGAAATCGAGCTTAGGGCGTTCTGGGAGGAGCTTGTGGTTCAGAGAGGGTTCGCTCTCGGGACTACGGAGCGCAGAGGGAGCTGGTTTCTGGGTCTTCTGGTTGCTGGAAGAGTTGCGGACTGGGGAGAGGAGAGGTGGAGAGAGGGTGGCTTGGGTCTCAGTCTGAACTTGCGTGGGGGCTGTGCTCGGCGGCTGCGGTCTCTTTTTAGAAAAAGACCAGAAGATCCCGCCGAGGCTGCTGATAAGGAGAGCACTGAAGAGGAGTTTTTTAAAGGGAAAGGGCTGACCTTGAGCAGAAGGAAGAGGGCTTAGGGGATTCGGGGGAGCCGAGTGAGCGGCGGGAGCGGGGGCTGTGGTGATGAGACGTGGGGGGCTGTTTGCGGTGTGATCTTTTAGAAGCTCAAGGAGGTGGTTAAGTTTTTGGGATGAGGGTGAAAGTGAGGCTGGGTGGATGTCTTGGGCGAAGGCATGGAACCACGCGTGGTAATCTACCGAAAAGGTGTCGACGACTTGGGAGGAGTCACTCCCACAGCTAACCACTGAGGAGGGAGTGAAGGAGATGGTGCTAGCCAGCGGGCCGAGACTCTCGACGAGTGCAGAGCCATGTCTTTTGATCCGCTCAAATTCTTCCAGGGTGAGAAGGGGCCCATTAGCGAGACGGTCACTGAGAACGCTACCCTCCCACCAGCGGACCGCGATCCAGGGGAATGAGTCTACGGGGTCTAGCCCACCATGGAGAATGGGGCGGAGGCAGTTATGGTTAAGTGATTGGAGACCTTTTAGGGCACGGTCGAAGCGGTCTTCTTTAAGAAGCTTAAGTGTTTCTTCCTCATAGTTTAGGCGAATTAGGGCGAGGGGAACACCCTCATGAGTCTGTGCGCGGTAGACCACGTAGTGTTCATTTTGAGAGATGAGGTCTTCAATCTGGAAGTCAGAGGCCATGTCGTAGGGGCAAGCACGGTGCTAGACACGAGGGTATAGGCTAATCGAGCAGTGATGACTACTTTTAGAGCGCGGAGAGGTGAACTTAGTTCGGATCTGGCCCCCTAGGTGACATTACAAAAAAATCCCCCGAGATGAAGACTCACTTCATAGGAGGATTTCTGGGAATTGTCTAAAGGGTCTCTCACCATGTGAAAATGATGGGAGCGGCCACGGTAGTGGGGTTCACGGGTCCGTTATTTTCGCTGACTTCGAAGGCGTTGATACAGTCATTCTCAAACTCGATCACAATTTTCGAAACCTCTTCATTTGTGGTGTGAGAAAACTTGCGGAAAAAAAGACCGGTATAGGGATCATGAACCGTGCTGAAGTGGCTGATTTCCTCATACTCTATGTATTCCCAGACCTGAGTTTGTCCCTCAGCATTACGGCGGAGTTTCGTCTTGGTAGGTTCTCCGAGGACTTGGAGGGTCTCTCCGGTAGTCATGCCTAGGGCGACTTCTTGCCTAGCGATGAGTTCACGGACGACGAGCTGGCGAGCGTGGACCTGCTTCAGTTTAGAAACGAATTCAGGGTCTTTTGAGGAGAAGGCGGCAGGAGTGACCCAGCCTGATACGCCGATGCCATTTTCTTTTTTCCCTCTTACGAAGTAGGCCTTGTCCGTAAAGGAGACGAGCTGGACCGAGGTGCCTGTTTTAAGTGCCCCGCGTTTACGGCCCCCGCTTTTAGAGGAGTAGACCCAGCCAGGTTTCTCGACCTGAAGTGAGATTGTTTCAGGGGTGAATTCTTCGGTATAGACGATGTCGCCTTCGGGTTTTTGAGGGAGGGCAAGGAGGGGGAGAGAGAGAAAGATAAAAAGAAAAACGGTTCTCATGGTATTTACAAAGTAAGCGATTTTCTCTTTTTGTCGACATTTCTGTGAGTTTTTAGAGGGATGATTTTTATTCATCCTTTTGTCTTATAGGATCTTGGGTCATTTTTTCGCGCATGGATGGCCCACTTTCTCAAAAACTGTTTGCTAAGGCGAAGACGATGATTCCGGGAGGGGTGAATTCTCCGGTGAGGGCTTTCCGGAATGTGGATGGGGATCCTTTTTTTGTGCGCCGTGCTAAGGGGTCACGGATCGAGGATGTGGATGGGAAGCATTACTTAGATTACATCGGGTCATGGGGTCCTAATATTCTGGGTCATGCACCCATCGCGATTACGAGCGCGATTCATGAGGCGGCTAAGGATGGCGTTTCTTACGGGATTCCGAATCCTTATGAGATCGAGATGGCGCAGGTGATTACGAGCTGGGTGCCTTCAGTAGAGAAGGTGCGGATGACGAATTCTGGGACGGAGGCGACGATGTCGGCGATCCGGCTAGCGAGGGGATACACGGGGAGGGATAAGATTGTGAAGTTCGAGGGTTGTTATCATGGGCATGCAGATTCGCTCTTAGTGGCGGCGGGCTCTGGGGCTTTGACTTTCGGGGAGCCTGATTCCGCGGGCGTTCCGCAGTCTTTTGCAAATGAGACGATCACTCTTCCTTATAATAATGTTGAGAAATTAGAGGAGATTTTTGTCCAATATGGCGAGCAAATCGCGGCGGTCATCGTAGAGTCCTATCCAGCGAATGCAGGCCTCGTGTTTCCGCGTGAGGGTTATTTGGATAAGGTCCGGGAGTTGACTCGGGCGCATGGGGCTTTGGTGATTTTTGATGAGGTGATGACGGGTTTCCGCCTGGCTCGGGGTGGGGTGCAGGAGTTGGAGAACTTCCAGCCAGACCTTACTGCGATGGGTAAGGTGATCGGCGGGGGATTACCGGTGGGGGCTTTCGGAGGGCGTGCTGAGATTATGGATCTCCTCGCGCCGGATGGCCCAGTTTACCAAGCGGGAACGCTGAGTGGGAATCCACTGGCGATGGTGGCGGGCTTAACCCAGCTGCGGGAGTTAGATAAGCAGGGGGCTTATGATTATTTGGCTGAGGTGGGTGATCAGATGGCGCAGGGTCTGCGTAAGATTTTTTCTGCGAAGGGGATTCCACATCGGGTGAATCAGGTGGGTTCTATGTTCTGTCTTTATTTCCTAGATGAGGAAATCATTAATGTGGATACGGTGCAGAAGCAGGATTTTGAGATTTTTAAGAAGCTTTTTTGGGCTTGTTTGGAGGAGGGGGTTTATTTGGCACCGAGTCCTTACGAGACTGGTTTTATTTCAATGGCGCATACGAAGGCGGATATCGATGATACTTTAGGAGTGGTCGAGAAGGTGGTGGCGGCTTGGTAATTCGATTTAGGATAGAAAAATTGAAGCCCGCCCTTTTTAGAAAGGCGGGCTTTATTCGCCTAGCAGAGTATGGCTGCTAGGACGTGGTCCGGGGGAAAGTGAGGTGAGAAGGAGCTTTATCCTTTTTTCTCGAGGAAGCGGGCAACGTAGTCTTTCCCTCCTAGACCGATCGCGATGGCTCCACCGAGGCCCAGTGCTAAACCGAGGGCATAGACGATTGCTTGGAAAGGCGCTCCGGTGATTTCTGGAGCGATGCCAGAGCGCTGTAGTCCAGCCACGCTTGAGATGGCAATGATGGCGATCTTGGCCACTCTGGCGAGGAGGAGGTTCTTATCTGCAAGGGCACGATAGGCATAGCCTGAAGCCATGAGGCCGGCGCCGATGACAAGGATGGCAATCAGAAGATTAAAGTAGCCGGAGAAGATATTGGCCGAGGCTTGGGAGAGGATTTCAATTTTCAGTTCATTGATGGCTGCGGCTGACATGAGAACAATGACGCTGATGAATGAGATGAGGCCGACGATGGATGAGACGCTGTTTTTTCCTTCAGTGGGGATATTGCTTAGTCCCATTTTAGCGGGAAGTTGATCTACGCCGATTCCTTGGAGGAGATTGGTCAGGATCTCACGCACGATCTTCGCGACGAAGACGCCGATCGTGAGGATGATGCCAGCGATGAGGATGTTAGGGATGGAGTTCAGGATGGTCTGGAAGATCTGGGTGACGGGCGTGGAGATGGCCTCGATCCCTAGAACTCCAAGAGCGGCAGTGAGACCTCCAAGGGCGATGAGGCCGAAGGCGACACCACCGATTCCATTAGCAATCGGTGCTTTTTCTGCATCCATCCCGAGGCGTTCATCAGCCCGTGCCGCTTGCAGGACATTGAGGAGAATTTCCTTTATCACTTTAGCGAGGATGAAGGTGATGTAGGCGATGATGCCGGCACCGACGAGGTTAGGGATGACGTTTAGGAAGCCGCTGAGGAGATTATTAAGAGGTTCTGTCACGTCCTTGAGCCCCGCGAAGTCGAGGGCGAAGATGAGGACGAAGAGGAAGATAACGAGGCCGACGAGTTTTCCAATGAGACCTGAGGCGCTGGTGTTAGATCCGCCAAGGTATTTAGAGAGTTTATCATCAACTCCGCTTTTCGCGATGGCTTTGCCGATGCCCTTTCCGATGCTTTTCGCAACGACTTTACCGATGAGAAAGATGAAGAAGGCGCCAATGTATCTGGCGATCGGGCCTAAGGATTCTAACCACTGCATGATTTGTGATGAGAGCTCAGATGAGATGATTAAGGGAATGTTGTTCATTTGGAATTACGGTTGATGTTTTTTGAGAGATGAATCCCAAAACTCAGTCAGTGATCTTTGACGCATGAAGTGGTCAAAAAATTTACCGAGGTCTCCGAAAATACCGGCAGAGCAGTCTGGCCTCTGCTATTTTTAAAGCAGGGTTTCCCTTCTGATTGATCCGTTTTTAAAAGAGGTGAGCCTCTGTGAGCTGGCCTTGGCCGGGAGGGATTTCTAGGTAGCCACTTGCGCTAAGGGCGGCGAGAAAGTCCCCGGAGTTTTGTGGGGTGAGGGCACGGGCTTTGGCCTCTGGGTTGATGAGGGCGGGGAGGTATTGGGTGAGAGAAGGGTGTTTTTTGACAGCTTTTTCCAGCGGGTAAGTGGATGGTTTTAGGGCTGGGGCGGCGGTCATGTGACGGAGTAGGGGGAGGATGTAGCGGTGGAAGGTGGTGAGGGTCGAATTCGGATTTCCCGGAAGGGCCATGACGCCATTCCAGAAGGCGAGTGGCTTCCCGGGGCGCTGGGCCACTCCGTGAAATAGAGGGGGGCCACATAGTTGTTCTAGTGCAGGCCGTACGTAGTCTTTTTTCCCTTTAGAGATTCCGCCGGAGATGATGATGAGGTCGTTTTTTTCAAGACATTCTCTGATTCCTGTGGTGGTGGATTCCAGCTCATCAGGGAGGTGCTGCCAGCTGGCCTTGCAGGGCCCCCATTGGTGGAGGGCGCTGAGTAGGGTCTGGCCGTTTGATTGTCGAAGTTGGTGGGGGAGTGGGGTTTGCTCACAGGGGATGAGCTCGTCTCCGGTGGTGAGGATCTTTATTTCTGGGAGCCGCGTGACTTTTATTTCAACCGCGCCGATCGTTGCTAGGATGCCTAGCTCAGCCGGTCC
>CALFVL010000088.1 GCA_937928425.1 uncultured Verrucomicrobiales bacterium | reverse complement strand
GACTCCCGCCACCATATTATTTACAAAGTCCGCATGCCCCGGCACATCCACCACCCCAATCTCGAAACGATCACTCGAGGTCTCTGGAATAGGTAAAGAAAAATGGGCAAAGCCTAACTCGATCGTCACCCCACGCTCTTTCTCTTCCGGTAAGCGGTCAGGATTAGTCCCCGTAAGGGTATGGACTAGAGTCGATTTCCCGTGATCGATATGTCCAGCGGTTCCGATGATAAAGTGACGAGCCATGAGCTATTAAAAAATTAAACGACATCAGAAATACGGGCCTTCTCGAAATCATAAGGAGTCATCTCTAAGCGGACCATCACCCCAGAAACGATCTCCCCTTTACGCTGGAGCATCCCCTTCGCTGGGTGCGCGATCAGAACCTTCCCATTAGGAAGGGCGACTTGGTAAGCGCGGTCACTGAAAATTTTCAAAACCTCACCCGTGGTAATAATAGGTTCCGTAGGCACTCCGGTGAAACTTGTCATCGCAGGCCCATCTGTCAAGTGAGGGAAGTTCTCACCCCGCCAGCTCTCAGGACTTTTCGGTGAAAAGATTCTTAACCTCCAGCAGCCACTGCCTGTTCCAGCGCCTCTAAGGCATCTGCAGGCCCGAAGACTTCTGGCATTAAAATAACTGGGGCTTCCGGATCAGCTGGGGCGATAATATTAACCGGTAAACTCGCACGGCCGTAGCGCTTCAGATCATCATCAATCGTCTGCAAGCGGTCGGTATTATCAGCCTTGATCAAGAGAACGTTTAACTCCTTTAACCGATCGAGAACTTTTTTATTAGAGAACACCCGGCTCTCATTCACCTTACAAGTCGCTCACCAATCTGCCGTATAGTCCACCCAGACGATTCTCTTTTTCGGGCGCGATCGTTCCATCACCCCCGGATACCACTCATTCCACGCCAAGCCCGGCTTAGGTGGCTTTGAAGTCGAATAAGCCCAAGTCAAACCACTTAAAACTAACACCGTAGCTAGGCCATACCCCGTGACGAGACGCTTACCCTTCGCGATCATCGGAGTCCCCCAACGTCCGTAAATATAAGCCCCTAGCCCGATCAATAAGAGCGCAAAGAGAAAGATATTAAAGTGAGAATCACCCACCAACTTCAGATAACCCTTCATGAAAAATACCGCCGTGGCGAAAACGAAGAAGGACATAATCTGCTTAAAGCTCTCCATCCAAGCACCCGGACGGGGTAATTTTTTAATCAAAGCAGGGAAGAAAGAGAGGAGGATATAAGGTGAAGCAATGCCCAGTCCAAAGACCGTGAAAATGACAAAAGCCTTCACCGGCGGCTGCGCTAAGGCGAAGGCCATCGCAGCGCCAAGAAATGGTCCCGAACATGGAGTGGCCACCAAAGTCGTCAACACTCCTGAGAAGAAAGACCCTGAATACCCCTTCTTCGCTTGGAGCTCCCCACCCACTCCAGTCATACTAGTTCCTACCTCGAACACGCCATAAAGATTTAAACCCATCAAGAAGAAGAAAATGATCATCGTCGCCAAGAAATAGGGATTCGCCAACTGTTGACCCCAATCGAGCTTTAAGGAGATGATGATCGCAGCGAGGACCCACATCGCAATTAAAAGGCCCAGCCCAAAGACCATTCCATGGACTTTAATCTTACTCTCATCCTCACCTGCCTGCGAGACGAAGCCCATCACCTTCAACCCCAGAACCGGAAAAACACAGGGCATCAAATTTAAAATCAGACCTCCCAGAAAAACCAATCCCAGTGATGAGAAAAAAGTCACTTTCTTCTCCTTAGCACCACCTAGTAATACCACCTCCGGGCGGGCCTCCACATCATACAGCTCCAGCCCCGCTTTCCGGTCCTCCTCAGTCGCCTCCACGAAAGCAGATAAATGTCCACCCCCTGCACTCGCCCCTGCATCTGCGGCTAGCGGAAACTCCAGCTCCACACTCGCTTCGCCAAGGTCATTTTGAAAAACCAAAAGCCCCGAGAGGGAATCTTTCACCTCACCAGCTGCAATTGCCAAGCCCTCATTCCCCAGATTCCTCGCTAAAGTTAAGATCACCTTCCCCTCTTTAATCTCCACCTCCTGCTCCGCTTGTGAATCGACCTGCTGATCGGTCGAAAAGAAATATACAGGGGGCTGCACCACGAATCCCTCTGGCTGAAAAATCTCCACCCGGATCTTATTCTGCACCTCGCTCGCTAAACCACCCCAAGCCGAGCTATCTTGTGGCATTTTCTCACCCACTTCCGCGAAGAACTGCTCCTCATTCTCAATAAACTCTGTCTCTTCACCAATCTTCACCACAAAAGAAAACGCCTCATCCCGAGGTTCACACTGCACATCACACTCCAACCAACTCAACTTCCCCTCAAAAGAATGCTCCTCTCCCACCTTAAGCTCTTCTCCAGCCTCAATCTGGGCAAGGAAAGTCACCTTCCCCTCATAACCATAAGTGACGACTCCCTCCTTAGACTTAATCAGATCAGGATTAGGGAACTGAAGTTCGCCAGCGGTGAAACCCTCCGGTAACTTCCAAGTAATCGAAGGGGGGAAACCACTCGCCCCTCCATTCTTATAATAGGCATGATACTTCGGCTTTAAATCGAGTGTGAAAGCCACCCTAAAGTAATCGCCAGTTTCCACTGCGAACACCTCTGGCACGACCGCAAGCTTCGTCTTTTTCCCCGGCAGCGATACCCCCGTCTCAAAAGGCTGCTGAGCAAGAAGACTTGACGACAAAAAGAGCGAAAGGAGAGAAAGGAAAAATCGGCGCATGATCGATAGGAAGCAGTTATCTATAAGAGAAAAGTTAGCACCAGCTTCTTCCCAAATATTTTAAAGACCAGCTTATTACGCACCCAGCAGCCTAGAAGAGCAAATGAGCAAGTGTGGGGCGTGATTGTGGATTGCCTAGCTAGGACGCAGAGGGCAAACTCCTGCCGAATGTCTGAACTCTCTCACCTCGACGACTCGAACCAGCCCCTCATGGTTGACGTTTCTACCAAGGCCCCAAGCGTCCGGAGCGCCAGCGCAACTTGCCTCGTCAAGCTCGGCCATGAACTCATCTCCCAAATGGACCAAGGCGAGCTCAGAAATAAAAAAGGACCGGTTCTCCAAACTGCCATCCTCGCCGGAATCACCGGAACCAAAAAAACCTCCGAGCTCATCCCCCTCTGTCACCCACTCCCACTCGACTCCGCCAAAATCGAAATCACCGCACACGATGATGAAAACCTCATCATCACTGCCACTGCCAAGACAACTTCCCGCACTGGCGTGGAAATGGAAGCCCTCACTGGTGCCTCCATCGCCGCCCTAACTCTCTACGATATGTGTAAGGCTGCCAATCCAGCCATCACCATCTCAGAACTCAAATTAAACCATAAAAGCGGCGGTAAATCCGACTACCAAGCCTCATGAAAACCCTAAAAGCCCTCATCCTCACAGGTGGGAAATCCTCCCGGATGGGCCAAGATAAAGCCTCGCTGGAAATCGGCGGAATCACCCAGCTAGATCGGATCCTCTCCATCATCCAGCCACTCACTGAGCACCTCTTCCTCTCCGTCGGCCACGGAGACATCCACCCGCGAGACCACCCCACCCTTCCTGATCTCGAGCCTAGGCCCGGCCCCCTCGGCGGCCTCCAAGCCGCCTTTCACCACGACCCTCAGGCCCTATGGCTCCTAATCGCCTGTGATCTCCCCCTTATCAAACACAGTGACCTGCAAAACCTCATCGAACATCATGACCAGAATACAGACGCCACCTGCTTCCTGAACCCTCTTGATCAACACCCTGAGCCACTCTGCGCCATCTACTCACCCACTGCGTCCCAAAAGCTCGATGAACTCATCGAGAAAAACCAGCGCTGCGCCCGCCGCTTCCTAGCCTCCCTAAACCGGACTGATCTTAAACCCTCATCTTCTAAGTCGCTTCTCAACCTTAACCGCCCGGAGCACCTTAACGAACTTGAGCACCTCCATCAGCATGGCGTAATTGAAAAAGAACTCACCGTAGAATACTTCGCAAAACTTAGCCAAGAAGCGGACACCGATTCAGAAAACATCCGCAGCTCCGCAGCCACACTCGCCGGCCTCTGGGAAGAGCTCCGACTAAAGCACCACTTCAGCCTAGACCTTCCCCACATTAAACCCGCCATTAATAACGAGTTCGCCGACTGGACAACTCCACTTTCTAATCACCAAACCATCGCCTTCATGCCCCCCTTCGCAGGAGGCTAACGCTCATCATGTTCTCTATCCAAGCCACCCCGATCGATCTAGCCGCCCTTCGCCAAAACATGGCAGATCCCAGCTGCGGTGCACTCGTCATCTTTGAAGGACTCGTCCGGAACCATCACGAAGGCCAAGAAGTCGAAAAACTCCACTACACCCATCACCCCGTCCTCGCCCAAAAAGAAGGCGAACGCATCATCGCCGAAATCCTGACTAAATACCCCATGGTAAAAGCTCGCGCCATCCACCGAGTCGGAACACTCCAAATTGGCGAATGCGCTGTCATCACCCTCACTAGCTCCGCACACCGCGAGGCGGCCTTCGAGGCCAACCGTCTGCTCATCGACTCAATTAAAGCTCACGTCCCCATCTGGAAGCAAGAAAGCTACACGAACGGAAAAGTCGAATGGACCAGCCCCTGCCCAAACTGTGGACCAGTCCCTCACACTCACTAGATTTTAAGGCTCCAAAGAGGCGTGAACAATTATCCCACATGGGTGCCCAAAACGACTACCTAACGCACACTTGTGCAAATTCCTACTACCTTTCAGAAGTCACACTTGGTCGAGGCATGATACCACCATGATAAAATACCCCGATCACCCGGGTTTGCTTTGCTTTCAAAGTCGGAAAATCACCACCCGGCTTGCCGTCTACATCCATCATATTGCAAGTCATCACATAACCCCCGAGTTCAGGAATATACCCAATATCCGCATCTTGTATTCGATAATTATCCCAGTCGTCCACGCCCTCAGATCGAGGGACAATCGCCTCCCCTAAAAACTCAAATGGCTTATACAAGTCTGACGACCGCCAAGCCACCACACGGTACGGGACTCCCTCAGATTCACGATCGCAATAAATGTAATAATTGCCGTCAATCTTCGCGATCGTAGCATCTCCTACCCCGTAATAATCACCGCCATCCGGATTCGGATCTACCGCCTTCGCATCGACCAGCGTCCACTCCCCTAACCCAGTCGCTGAAGTAAAGTGAGCCAGACTCGTTCCATCTAGGCCATGAGGGAACTTACCATGTTCGCCAAAAATATGAAAAATACCATCCTCGTAAAAAACACCAATATCATCACAACCTCTCTTTTGAGGGAAAGTGCCCGATACCTTCCACTTACCACTCGATGCTTCCAGCGGCCCAGTATACGTGAACACCTTTCCCTCCTCATAAATATAGTAGGTACCATCAACCTTCACACCATCATCATATTCGTAAAAGTCTCCAATTTTATACTCTGCTTCTACCAATTCCCAATCAGCACTATCCCATGAAAAATTTTTAGCCCTCCAAAGCTGCGCATATTCCGGCGTATGGCTTACGATCAGGAAATAGGGGTATTCTTGCTCTGCTTCGATAAACAATATCGAGTCATGATTATTACCAAATGCAGACGTAAAGACTGGATTATTGATCGGTCGCCCCCAATCCAGAGCATCAAAAACAGCCGTATCCTTTTTCGGAGCACCCTCCAAATCCATTAAAAGTGACGTGACACTTATAAGAGTAGAAATTACTACAAGGTTCGCTTTCATTTTCAGTCGAATGTTCAAAATGACCCGCCGCTCACCAGCCAGCCCAAAGTCGACTTAACGTGACATGCCCTTTCCCCCACTTCAATCCCCAACTGCAATCGCGGTAAGTCGTCATTCACGTCAAACTAAGAGGCCGTCTTAAAATTAATTAGCTGACAGTTCTAGCGAGCATCCGCTTGGTCATCGAGAGATAGATGAGTGCTTCAGAATGATCGATCAGAACCTCGTGGTCGCGAATGAGTCTGCGGGATTGAATGAACCAAGCAAAGGTTCGTTCAACGATCCAGCACTTGGGCGAGACCTTGAAGCCCTTTACCTCATCACTTCGTTTAACGATCTCAAGATCGATCTGACGGTGACGCTCCACCTCTGTCCTGAACATCGGCGGAAGTCACATTAAGCAGTAGGAGAAAACCAAGGGTATCTACCAAGACGTGTCTCTTTCGTCCTGTAATTTTCTTACCCGCATCATAACCACGAACTCCGGACTGGCTAGCTGTGCGAACGCTTTGACTGTCGATAATCGCAGCAGTCGCTGCTTTTTTTTTCCAATTTTGAGGCGAGCTTTATCCCTGACGGCATGATGAATCCTCTCCCAGTATCCTTGCTTGGCCCAGAGTCAAAAGTAGTGGTAGCAGGTTTTCCAGTGCGGCAAATCATGGGGCATCATTCGCCAGGCTCCGCCAGTTCGAATGATGTAGAGGATCCCATTAATAATGCTTCGACGAGAGTGCTCCCTTGGACGCCCTCGAATCCCAGTCGGGTTTTTGGGAAGATGTAGTTCAAGGATCTCCCATTCGGAATCAGTTAGGCTACTCGGATACTCTTGCATCCCGAGTTTCTGGCGAAAAGGTAGAGCCTAGCACAGCGAAAATTTTCAACAGATCTCTTTTTAAGACGGCTTCTAAGACTTTTCAAAGAGGTTTCGCCAGATCTCTCACATCTCTCCTTTCCCTTTGAGCACTCCCTCTACTCAAAACATCTTGTTTAGCAAAGGTAGCTAGTCATCAAACTATCACTCAGCTAGATATGGGAGGACGATATCATCATCTGTCCAAAGCGTCTTATCAGGCCCCAAAGAGCGAATATCAGGACAATGAGCGGCCTCGAAATGAAAGACTAAAGGGCTTCCCCATCGGTCCGTGATTTCTCCCTGCTTACTGATAAAGGAGAAATCACTCTTAATAAAACGATCTTGGAAACGGTTTTCACCCGATAGAGCCTCCACGATCTCTTTGTTCCCGAACGTCGGCAAGGCATCGGGATCCTTCGTGTATAGTCTGAAAATCTGGATGAGGCTCTGTACTAAGAGAAGATCATCCATGCCTGTCGTATCTGGGTCCCCGTATCCTGCAAGCTCGTCGTGACCTTGAGTTAATTCAGGAGTTTGGTCATCCTTCACACCCTCGGAGCTCTGAACCTTTTCGCCCCCCCCACTTTCGTAGGGGCTTGATTCTACTCCCCCCTTTTCGGGATGAGTAGAAGTAACTGGTCCGGTCTCACCAAGTTTTTTAACTAGAAGAAAAAAAACGAGTGCGCAGAAGCCTAGAACTAAGTAACGAAGTTTCAACAGCTATCAGAGCTTCCTGTTTTCAGAAATGGACAGACTAACTCTAGACTGCGGGGAGCATACCAAGAGGGGTGTCCGTGGCTCCAGGAGAGTAGAAAGAGCCGATATTAGGCAAGACATCTTCCAGCTCACCCCTACTGAGTCCCAGCCATAAGGCCAGTTCTGCAAAATACTCATCAGTAGAGGTAGTCGGGATTAAGCGTCCATTACTCCCTACATCGAGACCTCGTCCCAAACTCATTTCACTTTCATCTGGATAGCTACCGTAGATTCTAGAACCAGAATTAATCCCATCACTTAGGAGGCGCTGGCGCACTGGTCCACCCATGACGATTGCATTACCACCCCATCCGTGATCGGTTCCACCTCCATTAGAACGGAGGGTTCTACCAAACTCGGAACAAGTAAAGGTGACGACGTTTTCCTGAGCATCTAGTTCACCAAGTGCTTCCCAGAAGCTCGCTAGGGCAGAGTCCAGCCCAGAGAGCCAGCCTCTTAATGGACCAGCAAGCACGGCGTGTTGGTCAAAATCACCATAATTGACAAAGAAGATTTGCCTTCTTAAGCCCAAATCTCGGCTTGAGCCGATGGAACGTGCAACAGCCCTAAGGTCTTGGCTAATCCCAGCCCCCCCAAAGGAGGACTGAAGGTCTACTTGATTAAAAGCGGTGGAAAATTGCTCTGACAATGCCACCGATGATTCGGTTTCTTCAGCAAATGCCCTCATCAGCAAATGCTCACTGGACCCTGCTGCGATAGACCGGGCAGCTGCAACTCTTCGAGCGTCAAATAGGTCAGCAGAGCCAGTTCCGGTCAATGAAGTTGAACCATCAGGACCGATCGCGAAAGGAATGGTATCATTTCCGACCAAGAGAGTTTGGTTACCCGCTAAAGACACACCCATCGAAACATCATTCGAGATATTTCTGGATAAGAGGCGGTCGGCAAGCCGCCCTCCCCAACCAGTGGCTGATCCATCACGAGTCAGACCTGTTTGCCAAGTGGCCTGTTGGCTATTATGAGAAAAGAGCGAACGCGGTAAAAGAGCACTTCCCGCACGGATTGCTGCGACATTTGGCGGCTCTGCCAAAGTACCCACATTCGCAAGCATTGTCGCATTACCATCATTCATCCGTGTTCTAAGTTGAGGCATTGCTCCATGGAGCCCGAAATTTCTTCCTCCGGTCCCACTTAGATTTAAAGGTAAAAGCTCGTCGCGCCCCCCAGCTCCGGGCAAAGGCAAAGCGAGGCCGGATCTCACTCTGGAGTAGTTCGCATACTCATCCGCAGAAGTGGGTACTAGGAGATTGTAGGAATCACAGCCTCCGTTGAGAAAGACACAAACGATGGCTCGATAGTCATCCTCCACCGTATCGGCGGCAGCATTAGTCATGAGCTTGAGATTCAGCAGTGTATTGGCGATACTAGATGACCCTAGGGCAGCTAAGCTATTATTTGTTATAAACGAACGGCGTTTCACGATTTTGTTGAGTATGGTTTTGCCTATTTTTATCTGAGGACAGCAGCATCAGGAGAAGTTAAAACGAGGTAAATGGCGTGTTGAACTTTCCGGCGGGCGTCACCACCCGCTAGGATTTGGAGGTCTGTTAAGATGATTTGCCTGGTCCCAGCCGAGAGTCTGCCATGACAAAGAAGTAAATTTAAACGGTCAAGAAGGCGCTCTGGATTATTTTGAGCGTCATCTAGGTAGTCATCAATTTCAATTTCAAAAGGTGGTGTGTGAAGACGAAACTCATTATGGATCAAGTTCGTAATATAAGCATAGAACATATTCGGAGCCGCGATTGAGGTCACTGAGTTTAGAATTTGGAATTCCGGGCTAACTAAACCTAGGTTTCTGATCTCTCCGGGATGTGAATAACCCGGCTGGAAGAAGTTAAACACTGAGGGGTGTCTGAACGGAAATTGTTGGAAACAAGAGAGAGGGTTTTGGGCGACATTAGGATGTCTGAAAAATTGGATTCCCTCAAGGTCATGCAAGGATGGAGACTCTGCCCCCGCATCAAAGGCACTAGCCAGAGAAGTAAGCCTCAACATAGGGGCCTTTAAGCGTCCCGGCCGCTCAGAAAATTGAACCTCTAAATCCCGTGCATGAGGATCTAATAAAATAGCTCTCACAACGGCCCCAAGATTCCCCCGGGTGCCCGTTCCATCATCTTCAAAGACCCGTGCCACCCGGCCAACATAGTCCTTCGGTGGATTAGAAGTGACAAGGTGTTGGATCAGGGTCTTAGAAATAAATGGAGCGCAGTTAGGATGGTTGAACAAAATACTGACTGTGTCTCTAATATCGTCTAAACCAGAGCGTCCAGAATTACCAAAAACAGGTAAGGGATCCGGAGTGTAGCGGAAACTCTGCAAGAAACGCTTCTCTCCTGCTCCATAAACATCGACACTTACTTGACCTCCCACATCATGATTACGCTCATTCATTCTCATGGGGTGTGTAGCGAAGCGCCGATTAAAAGGGCCAGAAATTGAAAATTGAAGTCCAGTGAAGACGCGGGCAACTTGCACGATATCGTCATTCGTATAGGTGGCAATAGGATTTCCACTCGCATCAATAACCCTTGTTCCATCTAGATTCAGTTCCCAGAGGCCAATAGAAAATAGCTGCATGATCTCACGAGCATAGTTTTCATCTGGAAATCTTCCAACTGAAGGATCCACGACTCGATTTCCGAGACTAGAGAGATACTCACCCATAAGAGGGTTTACTGATACCTCGTAGAGTAGATCCTCATAGTTACCCAATGCGTGCTCGAGCAAGAGATCATAGTAGACCATAAGTCCCTCACCGACCCGCGGCTGCCCAGTGCTCGCCACAAGAATTTGAGACAAAGCCCATGCAACGCGCTGCCGGAGTTTATCTGGAGCGAACAATGCCTGCCTTATCCAAACAGTGTCAGCATTTCTGCGGTCTACATCGTCAAAAATGTTTGCGAAGTGGGGCACATTTGGATTCGAGAAAAATCCACGAGGCGGAAGGTCGCCCCCGACACGAGCAGTAAGCAGAGCCCGATAGGGATCCATCAGCGTAGGAGGGATAGAAAGTTGCTCGTCAATCCATTTCCCAAAAGCATCTTCACCAAATGACCTGACGTAATCAATGAGGTTCTCGGTCGGGCCAAAAGTTGCCTGAGCTAGGAATCGACTAGTCTGCTCAGGTGAAGGAACACCAGCTTCAGTTCCACTGAGAATTCCTCCACTGCTATTAGAGCCGGTATAAAGTCTGGCAAATTGGGCGAAATCCCCCCCAGATGCGCTACTATTCACACTGTTGGGATTGTTAGGATCAAAGCCAAGAAACAGCTCCAAGTTATCTTCTAAACCATCAGAGTCTGAGTCAATCGCACCTATGACTGCAGCCCTGAAGAAAGAGCGCTGAGGATCTAAACCTGCTAGAGGAATTATGACAGTGGTCTCATCTCTGCCCACTGCCCCTTCAACTTCACGTAGAGGCGTCCAGGACTGACCATCCAGGTCTGACGAATGCTGAATGACATAGCTAATCCCTGGCACACTAGAGAAAGAAAAGGCAACTTGATTCCCAGTAGCTAGAGCAGTTCTCGCAAAATTACCGCTTCGGAAAAAAGCAGAAGAATCGAAAGGATCAGTTCCGGCCTGAAGCTCATCGAGATTAGAAATCCCATCCCCGTCAGCATCTTCAGTAGGAGGAAGCTGGGCAACACTAGGAGTGAGGAGTTCCGACAGATCAGCAATACCATTTCTGTTCGCGTCGACTGACCCGAGCACTGCATTCAGATTGGGAAGAACGAAAGGAGTTAAACGCTCTTCTCCCCTAAATTCAAAAGAATTGATGAAACGCCCTGAAAACCCAGCATTTGCATCACTCTGTCCCGAAGAAAAGCCCCCTCTAATTTCCGCCCCGCCCACGAAAGTGACGCCAGCAAGACTCACTGAAGTGATGAGCTGGTCAGCATTTCTGCGATTAAAAAGTTGTCCAGTTACGATCCATTCGTTTTCAGTAGGCCCGCGTCTGGCAATGATTCGGAGGCGAAGCAGATCAGACTGCAGGTCTGAAGCCTGTCGATTGATTCCAAGTTCAGAGGTGTTTACCGCAGGACTTGCAAAGGGGCGACGATCATTAAACTGAAGGGAATTATTTCCAAATTCCTGAGAATCAGTGAGGGAAATAGTGTAGGTGTCCAGCACTCTGTTGAGGCTCGCCTTCACACTCCCTCCAAAGGGATCATTCTCCCCATAAAGTGCCGCGCTAATCACTGTTCCAGAAGGAGTGGAAGTAAGCGCCGTCTGGTCTCCAGCTAGGAAGGTGAAATCAATGTCCGCAGTATAACTACCCCCGGGGCTGAGTGGGACACCCTCGCTAAAAACTGCGGCCACAAGGCCGTCAACTTCGACACGCTCTTGAGCCGAATTAATATTGGCAGTGTTTCCGACCTGCCAATTTGGATGTGCGTCTAAGCGTCCTGCCACATAGGCTTCCCCCGCCGTAAAATTCACTCTTTGTGCCTCCGTAACGCAAGGAACGCTTGCAAGGAAGGCAAAGACAGATGTTTTCGCTGAAAGACACAGCCTCGATAAATTTTGACACAAATTCATTTGTTGATAGTATAACAGCAACTATAGACTAGCTGTTGGATTTTTACAACTGGGAAGCGGAAAAGAGAACGCCTTATTTCTGAACTTATTGACAATAAAAGGGCCTTTATTACCGCTTTTCTTGGTCCTGTCTTTATAAATAGACTTCTTCCATCCCACTTGAAATTTTCCTAACCTCCGGCGACTCTCTCAGGATCTTGAAATAGGTCAGCTCCTTACAGTCACCAATCAGCTCGACTCTTTCTTTTTTGAGCCCTTCCGGTAAAATTGGATTTTTTGGTAGCACTGATCCTCCTCTCTCCCCTCACTCTATCTATGTTCAGGACAGAGATGGAGCGCGCTCACTCTTTGGGCTTCTGAGCAAGAACTATGGCTGGATAAAGCGAATATGAGCGGATGAAGGATATGCGGGAAAATTGCTTGGTGGGGTGGCTAGGATCGAGCGTCACCGCTAGATTGATCTTGAGATCGTCAAGCGCCGTGATGACGTAAAGGGCTTCAAGATTTCGCCCGAGCGCTGGACCGTTGAACGAACCTTCGCTTGGCTCATTCAATCCCGCAGACTCATTCGCGACCACAAGGTTCGGGGCGATCACTCTGAAGCACCAATCTATCTCTCGATAACCAAGCGGATACCCGATAGAATTTGTCAGCTAACTAATTTCAAGACGGCCTCTGAGAGATCTGCTCGTAATGAGTGACTATCTCTCGAACTTCCCTCGGCACTTGAGGGTGATAAATTATTGATCTCATGACCGGCCCACTTGGCGGAGAAACTCCTCAGGGCTTATAGGTGTCACTACGCCAGAATCCATGTTCTCATCACGCTGATCTATCTCATCGTCATCGGGGCCTAATGGTGCAGATCGATCAATCGCGAGCAAGTGGGCCGCCAAACCAAGACGATCTTCTTCAGACAACTGGCCTACATCGCGCTGGATTTCAATTAATGTAGCCATGGTTAAACCCTAGCTGATGAGAGACGCAACGTCAATTTTAGAGAGAACGTTCAAGTCTTCACGCACATGACCAGAACTACCTTATCATCCTGAAACGGAAAGCCACTCACAAGCTACACACATTCCCAAGCAACTCAAGGACGGGTCATGGATTGGGAACGACGCCTTGTTCTCTTCTCATTAGTCGAAACGCTTTATTCCAAATGAGGGCTTTCTACTGTCATGCCGTAGAACCCAAATTCGAATGCGACCAGCTCGTGCATCATAAAGAAAATGATAGGGAAACCTCTCTAAATTACATCGGCGAAGACCACTCTCATCAAAATGGTAATAGCTAGGATGCTCATCAGCAATTTTGACGCATTTCATAAATTCATCATAAAAGTCGTCTCCTAAATTTAGAGAAACATCATAATAATGCCTAAGTGCTGAATTCAGATCGAACTGAACTCGGCGATGAAATCTAGCTTTCACGCTTCTGAATACCTGATACGAAATCGTCGAAGGAAATTAAGACGCTTGGATCCTCTTTCGCTTCTCGAATGCGATTCTCAACCTCTTCATCGCTTACGTGGTGAGCAGGACTGTCTAACCCACGCAGTATGCGCGATGCCACCGAAGCCTGATCCTCAGGAGCCAGCTTGGAAGCCTCAACAACGATTTGTTCGGCGTTCATAAATGGAAAATACGCCCAAAAATCCCATTCTGCGAGTATTTTCGAGAGAACGTTCAAGTCTTCCCATCCATGACCAGAATCACCTGATGATGTTGAAACGGAAAGACTCTCACAAACTACACACATTCCCAACAAACTCAAGGACTGGTCATGGATTGGGAACGACGCTTTGTTCTCTGCAGTTTCGCTATGCGTGAAGAGCGTGCAAAACCGCTTTTGGATCTCGATCTACAACTCGAAGTAACGCCTTCGCTGGTCCTTCTGGTTTCCGATGCCCCTGTTCCCAATTCTGAAGAGTTCGAATACTCACTCCAATTATCGCCGCAAAACGAGACTGCGATAAGTCCAAACGCTCTCGAATCGCCTTGGGGTCCGGTTCAGCGTGAACGAAAACTCTAGAAGGTTTCTTTAAACCTTTCTTTATCTCGCCTGCCTCCTTGATGCTCTCACAAAGCTTCTGAAAATCTGAATCATTCATCGTTCTCTAAGTGTTGATCTACCAAACTTCGCAGCACGCGTGCTTGTTCTATAGTAATATTCTCTCGATCACTTTTAGGATAAGCATACAGAAGAAAAATCTCCTCATCCCTAACCAAATAGTAAATCACTCTAATTCCTCCTCTCTTTCCCTTGCTAGGAAGCTTCCATCAAATCTTTCGAAGTCCACGCGACCTCTGAATGAGATCACCATTTTCGGGATTAACGATGAGCGCTGCCTGCAACTCTGAATATGACTCATAGCTAATGAGATCAACAATCTGAGCTGTGAAAACGGATGTTTCATAGAATACCATCTACAATGGGACTATACGTCAATGACGCATCTTTACAAGTCACAATTCATCAAGAGAACGTTCAAGTCTTCCCGCACATGACCAGAACCACCTAATCATCCGAAAACGGAAAGACACTCACAAGCTACACACATTCCCAACCAACTCAAGTACGGGTCATGGGTTGGGAACGACGTCTCATAAGATGGATTTCCGCCTCCAAAGAGGCTAGAACATTCCTTCCACATTGGAACCCAAAACGGCTGCGTGATGCAATCTGAACCGCCGTCTGGAACTCCGCCTCATGGCAGATGATTCCGTGAACAAGATAGGCATCACGCAGCTCTCCCAGCCTCCAAGTCCGAGCAGCATCTTAGATCATTCGAATCTGTTTTAATGAGACTGTGACTCTTCCGCTGAGAGATGTTTTGAGTGCCTTTTCGGACAGTCAAATAACCTATGAACACTAATAATAATTCCGCATTCACACCAGAGTTCTTTCTCGGAATCGACGTCGGTAAGCCCGATCTCTTCTGTCATCTCCTCGGACCAAACGAGGCCGTCGCTCGACGCTTTGATAACTCCGATCGTGGCATTGCAGAACTCATCGCCTGGCTCGAATCTTTCACCCCTCCCATTGCACTCACCGCATGTCTTGAGCAAACTGGACACTATGGATTTAAGATCGCCAACGCTCTTCACAAACATCAAATCCATAGCCTCTTTCTTGTAAACCCCAGACAAATCAAAGCCTTCGGTCAGCAGAAGCTTCGGCGCAATAAAAGTGACACCGCAGATGCCAAACTCATCGCTCGTTTCCTCCAATCCGAACACACAGAACTCCGCGCTTGGGAGCCCAAAAGCATTGAAAATGAAAGGATCACCGAACTAAATCGTTACGCTGAGACCATCGTTAGGGAAGTCTCAAAACTAAAAACCAAATCCCAAGCCGCACGTGAACCGGCTATTCAAAGATCTCTCAAAAGGCGGATCAAGCTTGCTGAAAAAGAGATCACTGACATTCGAGCTCGAATCACCAAAATCATCAACTCAAAGACCAATCTCAAAGACGACTATGAACTCATCGCCAGCATCCCAGGAATGGGCGATATCACCTGCCTAATCATGATCGCAGAACTCCCTCCGATCGCCGACTTCCACAGCGCTAGAGAACTCACCGCTTGGGCCGGTCTCACTCCGGGCCATCACTCCAGTGGAAGTTCTGGCCGTACCTCTACGCCCATCACAAAAATTGGATCAGCCAATCTACGTCGCGCTCTTTTCATGCCCGCCATGAACGCTCGAGTCTTCAATCCACTCCTAAAAGAATTCGCTGATCGACTCCAAGAAAACGGTAAAAAACCCAAGCAAATCATCATCGCCATCATGCGAAAATTGATCCACCAAATCTACGGAATCTTAAAATCAAAAGAACCATACAACCCCGAAAA
>CALFVL010000087.1 GCA_937928425.1 uncultured Verrucomicrobiales bacterium | reverse complement strand
CTCTGGACGGCTGGGATCCTGAGTCCCTGGAAACTCATACTTATACTTCGTGTCCCAAGGGTCGAAAAGCGCCTCTTCACTATCTAGTGACTGCGTCCATCGACGCGGGCGGGGAGCATCAGTCGGCTTCTTAATCAGTGCTTCTAAGCCCTGAGAAGTGCTAGGGTACCGCCCCCCGATGTTTTTATACTGCTCTAAATTCGACTCAAAACTCCTCATATCCTGATCTGCAGTCCCAATCGCCGCCGAATTTCTAATTTTACCCATACTATAAATGGCCCCACCTAAGATCAGACCGATGATACCCATTACGATCACCATCTCAAAGAGACTGAAACCACGGGCCATCCGTGGAAGAGCTTGGCTATTTTCTTTTATTTGAATTTTCATGATTCCAATGATTCGAGCTTACATTGAGCAAAACGCTCATCCTAAGCGAATTTGTCAGTTCTTTTGTAAAAAATAAGCCCTGTCCGCTCTTCAGTCATGAGCCGACCCATCAGGAAAGTCGCCCTATCTCAGTAAAATACAAGTCGAGTGGACCTCCCGATCCCCTCCCCCCCACCGCTAAAAGGCCTGCTCTACAAGAGTCACATCTGGCTTCTTCCCCTCTTCTAAAATGATTTCCACCACATCATAGCGCCATGAAATCTGGCGGCGCAGATCTGGCTTCCCATCAAACATCGCCTCCATACTTAAAAACTTTAGCCACTCACTCGCCCCACGGACAATCAGCTCTCTCTTCTTCTGATTCACCGCTCGCATGGGACGGCCAAAGTCACGCCGAGTCCGCGTCTTAACTTCAGCGAAAATGAGAAGATCTAACTGATCGCCTCCTCGGAAGATTAGATCAACCTCGCCTCCCTCTGCTGCCCTGAAATTACGATAGAGGAATTTCCACCCCCGCGCTTGAAGATACTTCGCCGCGATTTTTTCACC
Organism: uncultured Verrucomicrobiales bacterium; assembly: GCA_937928425.1. Classification (GTDB taxonomy): domain Bacteria; phylum Verrucomicrobiota; class Verrucomicrobiia; order Verrucomicrobiales; family Akkermansiaceae; genus SW10. The sequence goes on along the minus strand of CALFVL010000087.1, from coordinate 4,272 downwards.
TAGCTCACCGATCTCCTGACTCGTCAACCCCTCCAAGTTAGGAGCCGAATTGAGCAATCGGCTGGAACGAGCGACGATGGAGCGGGCATGGACCCAGAGCCCGGAGAGCCTCCAAGTGGGCCTTCGTCCCATAGCCTTTGTGTTTTTCAAATCCATAACCGGGATAACGTATCGCTGCCTCCCTCATCAAGCGATCACGTGTGACCTTCGCAAAAATACTCGCAGTAGCAATCGAAAGACTCTTTGAATCTCCTTTTACGATTCCCTCATGGGGATATGGGAAATTTGGAACCCGCAGCCCATCGATCAGGCACATCCCAGGCTCCACCCCCAGTGACTGGACAGACCGTGCCATCCCCAGATAAGTCGCCTGTAAGACATTCACCTCATCCACCTCAGCAGCCTCTACCAAACTCACCGTCCAGCGGATTTCCTCACTTTCACACAGCTCATCATAAAGAGCCTCACGCCTCTTCTCACTCAGTTTTTTCGAATCATTAATCAAAGGGTGGGAGAACCCCTCTGGCAAAATCACCGCCCCTACCGCCACGGGACCAGCCAAGGGGCCACGTCCCGCCTCATCCACCCCTACCACTGGGCCAAGATGGCCATAGCGGTCCTCAAATTCTAAATCAGGCATATTTTCTTACTCTCACACTCACTTTAAAAAAATGCCCCTATCCTGAAAACAGGAAGGAGCACCTATCAAAGCAACATCGCTTGGATCCTACTTCCGCTTACGGATTAGACCCAGTCCTAGCACACCCAGTGACAAAAGCAGAGTTGAAGAAGGCTCAGGCACCACTCCGAAACTACTCGCCCCGAGGAAATACTCAGAGGCAGAGTTTCCAAGCTCCCCATTCCTTAACTGGATTGACTCTCCGGCGCTAAGTCCTGAAATATCAATAAACTCATTATCTGTCCAAATTGAAGCACCCTCCGCTACCGCATCACGAATGCCGGTATTCCCCCATAAAACATAATCTTCAATGGCAGCAGACGCCCCAAAAGTGTTTGTAGTATAGAGTCCTAATTCGCCGTTAATATCAGGAAGAAAAGAAGCACTAATATCGAGCACGAGAATATCACCAGCTCCGAAAGACGCGAGTGAGCCAGTTGAAAGGCCAGTATCGACGACTGAGTTCGTCGTATTAATTTGTTGGTAAAAAGGACTCCCATTCTCTCGATTACACCACCAGTAATTCGTGAGATCTACTGAAGAGGTACCAGTATTGACCAGTTCTACCCGATTGTTCGTGAGATCGATCTCACTGATAATGATCGAGCCACTAGACACCCCCACTCCTACTGATGAGACAGCGGCGAAATAGGCTAACTTGCTTTTAATTTGGAACATAGTTGGATTTCTTTGCGTTAGAGCCTCTCTTTTCGAAGAAGCCTTTTCCTTTTACAATACTTGATAATTTAGACACGTAATTTTTTCGAAAAAACACCTCTTAATAATTCCCTCCTCTTCTTTTGACTATCTCTCCGCAAAAGAAATTCCTTTCCATCCCCCCCCTTCACATCCTAAGTCCGCCTCGTGTCAAAGACTCTTATCATCGCCGAGAAGCCCTCCGTCGCCACGGACCTCTCCAAAGCCCTTGCCAAAACTCTTGGTAAATTTGAAAAGAAAGGAAAGTCTCGTGACGCTCAATACTTTGAAAACGACCTCGCTCTCATCACCTCTGCGGTGGGCCACCTGATCGAGCTTAAAATGCCTACCGGACCGAACGGGAAAAACCTCCCGTGGAAGTTCGATGTCCTCCCCGCTATCCCCTCCAGCTTCGCCCTCCAACCCATCGAGCAAAGTGAAGGCCGCCTCAAACACGTCCTCAAACTCGCCCGTAAAAAAGAAGTGGTTGAGATCGTGAACGCCTGTGATGCCGGCCGCGAAGGAGAACTCATCTTCCAATACATCATCGACTACGGGAAAGTCACAAAACCCGTCAAACGCCTCTGGATGCAGTCCATGACCACCGGCGCCATCCAAGAAGCTTGGGCTAATCTCCGCAACGGCAGTGAAATGTCCCACCTCTCGGATGCCGCCAAATGCCGCTCAGAATCAGACTGGCTCGTCGGCCTGAATTCCACCCGTGCCCTCACCTGCTTCCGCTCCCGCCACGGAGGCTTTAACATCACCGCCGCCGGCCGCGTCCAGACCCCCACCCTCGCCATCCTCGCCAAGCGCGAAAAAGAAATCCAAGCTTTCAAATCCACCCCCTACGCCGAAGTCCATGGTAGCTTCGCAGTCGCTGCCGGAGAATACGAAGGCAAGTGGGTGGACCTAGACTTCAAGAAAAACGAGGCCAACCCCCACGGTCGCGCCGAGCGCATCTGGGATAAAGAACACGCCAAACTCATCACCGAGCGCTGCCTTGGTAAAACCGGAACTGTTAGCGAACAGAAAAAACCCACCAAGCAAATCGCCCCCCAACTCTACGACCTCACCACCCTGCAACGGGAAGCCCCCTTCACCGCTAAAAACACCCTCGGCCTCGCCCAGACGCTCTATGAGCGCCATAAAATGATCACCTACCCCAGGACCGACTCCCGCTACCTTCCAGAGGACTACATGCCGAACGTAAAGCAAATCGTAGCAGACCTCGCCCAATCCACTTCTGACCTCGCTGACTGGGCTAAAGACGCCCTTAAAAACGACCGCCTCAAGTTCCAAAAACGCATTTTTAATAATGCCAAAGTCTCAGACCACTTCGCCATCATCCCCACCGGCCGCGTCGTAAAACTCGATGACGCCGCCGCGAAGCTCTACGACATGATCGTAAAGCGCTTCCTCGCCGTCTTCTTCCCCCACGCCGAATTTGAAGTCACCAAACGCCTCACCACCATCGATCACGGAACAGAAAAAGACCACTTCCGGACTGATGGAAAAATCCTCACCGCCCCCGGCTGGCTCTCCGTATACGGGCGCAAACCCGGAGTAGGTGCCGGCAAGGATGAGCTTTGCGTCGTGAAGGACGGAGAAGACGCCAAAGCCACCTCCATCGAGATGCTCGAAAAGGAGACAAATCCCCCAGCCCGCTTCACCGAGTCCACCCTCCTCTCCGCGATGGAAGGCGCCGGAAAACTCGTCGATGATGATGAATTACGCGAAGCCATGTCAGAACGTGGCCTTGGCACCCCCGCCACCCGTGCCGCCACTATCGAGGGCCTCCTCCGCCAAAAATACCTCACCCGTGACGGCCGTGAACTCATCGCCACCGGAAAAGGAGTGCGCCTCATCGACCTTCTTGAAGAAATGGAAATCAAGCCCCTCACCAGCCCAGAAATGACCGGTGATTGGGAAGCTAAACTTCACCGCATGGAAAAAGGAGAACTCGCCCGTGACACCTTCATGGACGAGATTAAGAAGTTCACCGAAAGTGTCGTCCAGAAAGCCCGCGGCCATTACGAAGAAATCATCTCCCGTCCCTTTGATGACCTCAAGTGCACCTGCCCAAATTGCGGAGCTCCTGAACTCAAACAGACCGATGCCACCTACGAGTGCCGGGAAACAGACTGCGGGTTTCGGATTTCAAAATACATCGCCGGGCGTCTCCTCACCACAGACGAGGCCACGGAACTCTTCACTACGAAATTTCTCGAACAGCGTGAAGGCTTCGTATCCCGCTTTAATCGCCCCTTCGAGGCTGCCCTTGAACTCTCCCAAACCGTCTCCAAAACCGGAAAAAAAGGGAAATGGAAACTCGACTTCGTCTTCGACTCCGACCTCGAATCTGTCGAAGACCTCACCGAGGACCAACTCATCAAAGAGCTCACCCTCAGCAACGGAAAACAGGCCAAACTCTACGAGACCGAAAAAGCCTTCATGGTCCCTGCCCTCACTAGCAAAGACAGCCCAGAGGGCTTCCGCCTAGGGAAATCCATCCTCCAAAAAGAGCTCACTGCGACCGACGTCGAAAAAATGCTCACCGCTGGTAAAACTGATCTTCTCCCCGGCTTTATCTCTAAAAAAACAAAACGAGCCTTCGCCGCTCACCTCACCCTAGATCCAGAGACTGCCAAAATCGGCTTCGAGTTTGCCCCCCGGAAAGCCGCGAAAAAAGGTACTAAAAAAAGTGCCAAAAAAGCCGCTAAGAAAAAGGACGACTAATGCATCATCGCCTCCGGTAAAAGCTCAGACATTACTCTCCCTTCCCCACCCTCTTCGCGAGCTTGAGTGGCACCGGCCCGTTCCCTTTCGATTGAGGCTTCTCCATCCCTGCCCGCTGCTTCAGCTCCTTAATCTGATCCCGCAGATGAGCTGCCTTC
>CALFVL010000086.1 GCA_937928425.1 uncultured Verrucomicrobiales bacterium | reverse complement strand
ACGCAGACTGGGACTCGAACCCAGGATTCGTTCCCATTGATTTTACTTAATTCCATAACGTTCGGAAACCCTTTAAAATCAACAAATCATATTATATGGAACTCTACTGAATCACCTTGATTGATCCCACTATGTTACCCTTAATGAAAACATGGCAACGGTTCACAAAAAGAAGATGCCCAATGGCAAAAAATCTGAAAACTACTATGCCACTTATAGGATCCCGACCTCCGACGGAGGAACAAAGCAGATCAAGAAAGCGACCCATTACACAAACAAAAAAGACGCTCTAGATGCTGCAAATCGACTTGAGAGAGAAGCGCTCGCAGAAGCTGGGGCAGGCAATGAGAACGCTGAAAAGATCTTATCGAGAGTCCGTGAAGCAGGAGAACTTGCCCTGAAAGGTCGGCTCAATCCAGCTCATGCTCGTCGTCTCATCGGTGAAATCATGGAGCTATCTGGCCAAGGCAAACTTCGAGACCAGTCGTGCCGAGAGTGGTTCGCCGAGTGGATTCAGGAAAAGAAAGTGACCACCAAGCCAGCGACGCTTGCCTTCTACAAGACTGTCGCCAAAGACTTTCTTGGCTTCATGGGTGACCGTGCTGACAAGCACTTGGAAACAGTCACCCCTTCCGACATTAGGAATTTCCGAGATACTGTCGTCGCAAACGGCCGCACGGGTAAGACCGCCAACCATAAACTCAAATGCCTTCGCTCCATCTTCGGTGACGCAGTGAAAGCATCCAATCTCCTGCAAAACCCAGCAGCATCCGTGAAGTCGGTCAACGAAGATGATTCCACGCCCCGTGAACCATTCACCATCGAGGAAGTATCCCAACTCCTATCCACAGCTCCAACAAACGAATGGCAAGGCCTGATCCTCTTTGGAGCCTTCACCGGCCTTCGCCTAGGGGACTGCGCAAGGTTGAAAAGTGGCAATATCGATCTTGAAAACGAGGTCCTCCGAATCACGCCTCAGAAGTCAGACCGGAAAAAAAAGGTCATCGAAGTCCCTCTCCATCCAGATCTTCTCGCCTACCTGACCCAGAATCCACCCGCACCATTTGCTCCCACCCCACTCTTCCCGAAGCTCGTAAAAGTCACTCCCGGTGGTAGAAAAGGCCTCTCTGCCCGTTTCCGTCAAATCATGGATGACGCTGGGATTGCCCGTAATGTCACTCGGCGAACCGCAGACGGAGCAGCTCGGGAAACGGCCTCTCGTAGCTTCCACTCCTTGCGCCACACCTTTACCTCAATGCTCGCAAATGCCAATGTCTCGGCTGAAGTCCGCGAGAAGATGACTGGCCACACTGAGAGCACCACGCACAAAATCTACACCCACTTCGAACTCGAAACCCTCCGCGACGGCGTAGACCGGATTCCAAGCATCAAAAGCAACACGTAGCTCACTACACCAAGAGAGAGCACGCCATCAATTTGGCCGGACAGAAAATGATGTGAATGGCCACCACATAAACTAGATTGACGACCCAAACCGAACTCCATGCTCCGAATCATCACTTCCGCTCTCATAATGATCTGCTTTACCGCGTGCCAGCAGAACACCTCCTCTTCTCCTCAACCTAACAGCAGCTCAAGAAACCTTCAGGCGAAGGACCTACAGTTCCTCATCACAGAGAAGAAAACTGCCATCAGCCGCACAGATGACCTTCTTTCCAGCCCCGTCACAATGGACATGAAAACTGGGCTCTATTCTCAGTGTGATTATTTAAAACCAGCCTATGCCCGACTTCTAAAAATGACTCGTGGAGAGACCATCTTCTCGGACCAAGATCCGAGGGAATTCATCGAGAATAAGATTCGACCAGCCTTCGATGAGGCTTCACTCGAATATCAGAAACGCTTGGCTAATGGAACTGATGGCACGGCAGGAAGCCTCGATGCACCCCTTGCTCGTCTAACCCGTTTGGAAGAACTCATTTGCGAAGAAGTAGAATTCAACACCGTCTCCACCACTTACAAGGAATGGAAAAATCGATGGGATGCAGCCGACGTAAACTAGCCTTCGTTCCCCTTGAGCTGTCCTCCCTTGTTTTTCCGCTACCCAAAGAGAATAAACCTCTGACAATTCATCCACTACTTATCCATGACTACAAAGTCATATAACTTGCACGAGTCCATCTGTTTAGTCCCTATTTCCAAGGGCATCATGTTTTCGCAATGCAAAAGAAATCTTACGACATCATCGGCGACATTCATGGACGCTTCGATAAACTCTCCCCCCTCTTAAAAGCTCTCGGCTACCGTCACGACGGCACAGCCTACGCCCATCCTGACTCGAATCGCAGAGCGATCTTCCTCGGTGACTTGATCGACCCTAAGAACGAGACTGTCCCAAATGGCACTCGCGAGGTTCTCATCACCGTTCGCGAAATGGTAGAGGCCGGAACTGCCGACTGCATCTTGGGAAATCACGAATTCAATTTCATTGCCTACCGCACTCCCAACGGCGAAGGGGATTACTTACGTCCACACAGTGCAAAAAACGACAAAATGCACGCCGGGACAAAGGCCGCCTTTGCAGATCATCCCACCGAATTAGAAGACATCTACGTTCCTTGGCTCAAGACCCTACCCTTCTCTTTAGATTTGCCGGGATTTCGCACCGTCCACGCATGCTGGGACCACAAATCACTTCACGTTATTCACGGTCGGACCTTGGCGGATACTGGGTTCTTGAAAGAAGCCACCACCAAGGGAACCAAGGAATATGATGCAGTGGAAATCACGCTCAAGGGAGTTGAGCTTCCCTTGCCCGACGGAGAAACATTTGAGGATCACACTGGCACTTCTCGGGATCACTACCGGGCACGTTGGTGGGGCAATGCACCTGCGAGTAGTAGCTGTAGATCGCTCTGCTTCCCTTCTAACCCGGAGATCCCGGATGTCATCGCTGGCCGCGCAGCAAACAATCTCCCCGGATATCACAAGAAAGATAAGGTCATCTTTTTCGGCCACTACTACAAGGCAGCCGATACCAGCCCTGAACCTGAGAGCCACAATCTCTACTGTCTCGATTTCTCCGCTGCCACTGATGGACCTCTGGCCTGTTACCATTGGACCGAAGGCGAGACTTTGCTTTTCCCCGAAAACCTCCATTTGGGTAACCCCGACAAGCCCTTGCCACTCATCACTGCTTTTCTCACTACAGTGCCCGCCACAGATTTTGAGGGTAAAGACGCTTGGCAAAGCCTCGTCAATGAAAGCGGCGAACCTTCAAATTTCTGTAGAGGAACTTATCGTCCTTGGGTGACCAAGGTCCTCGCTGAACTTCCTCACGAAGACTTCTACAATATTTGGACCGCATACTCTGATGAGGGTCAGGAATATGATCTCAGCTTCTATGATGAAGATCCAAATCGAGAGTGGAACATCGAGGACTGCCCGCCGCTGGCAGAAATGGCCCTCAACACCTCTGATCACTTCCTTAACGAACTTCTAGGCCATGCCGAGCACATGCATACTCATCGGGAAAATATCGAATTTCTCAGTGAAAACCTGCATGAAGATCCTGATGATCAGCCATTTGATCCGAACGACGGGCCATGGGGTCTCTCCTTCGTGGGGAATCGCGATACCGCAAGCCCAAACGCCGGCGGCATCCCTGTCCTCGGCCCAGTCTTCGAAAACTACTATGACGCCAAAGCAGCCGCCAAGGAACAGAATGACGAAGCTCGCGAACGCGAAGGCATGTTTGCTGATCTTGTTTCTGTCGTAAGAGCAAGGCGACCATAAAGGCCCTTATTCCCCCTCCTTGACACGACTTGATTCATTCATGACTCTAAAGTCATGAATTTCAACGAACTCTTTTCTGAACACGGCCTCTCGCTCGATCGCCTCCGCTCTTTTCTCGAAGTCGTTGATGCAGGAGGAATTGCCGCAGCCACCAGAAGTGATGCCAATCGCCAGAGCCTCTACTCCCGTCAAATCAAGGAACTCGAAACCTTCTTTGGGACCGCCCTAACCAAACGGAAAGGCCGCCGTCTCGAAATCACCTCCGAAGGAGAACGCCTCGCCCGTCTAGTGCGCTCTACCTTTACTGAACTGGCTGACTTCCGAGCCGATTCCAAAAACGAAACTCGCCGTGCCATCATTGCGGGGGGAGCCAGCCTCATCGAGTGGCTCGTCTCCCCCACCCTCTCTGACTGCCGCCAAGCTCTCGGCCATCCCCTCATCGAAACCCGCTCTCTCCGCAGCGCTGACATCTGCCGAGCGATCGACAATGAGCAAATCGACTTCGGCATCCTCAGACGGGAAGCCATTCCCCCCAACCTCAAATCAGTGAACCTCGGAAAGCTCACCTACGCTCTCTACATCCCAAAACAACTCGCACCACCCCGGTCCCCTAAAACCGACAAACAATGGTCTAAACTTTTCAACACCCTTCCACAAGCCCGCCTCATTCCAGGGAGTCGCTTTCGTCGGGCTGTCGAGGAGGCACACCAAGCCCTTCTCATCCGCCCAAATATCATCGCCGAAACCTCCTCCATCCTCCAACTCGCTGCCCTCGTCAAAACAGGACAAGCCGCTGCCATCCTCCCAAAAACCGCTCAAACCGCCTTCACTCACCAAGCAATTAAAGAAATCCCCCTGACTGGCTTTTTGGACCACCAGCGCGAACTCTCGCTAGCCTACTCAAAGTCCCATCTGACTCGTCGAAATTGGACCTCCACCCATTTAAAGGCACTTAAAATCACGCTTCAGAACCAGCTTTCTTGAATATTTTTCAGCGCACCTCTTGCTCGCTGCATCGGCATATATTGCAGCGCTAATTGAGCATGTTGAATGCAAGATGATGAACCTATTCCTCCCTCGAATAAAGTTCGCAAAGCCTAATACTTGCATCCTTCGCTCCCTTTCTAAGAGTTTCTATTTCAAGGGGAGTTAACCGTTTTTTATTCGATGACTGTTCGGTCTTTTGACGCGGTTCGCTAATGGCGTCGACGGCCAGTGGCTTCGTTGGACTCTTGTTGACGAAATCCACTTCCTTCTCTTTACGTGACAATTTCTCCTTCATTAAAGCATAAGAGATTTAGTCAGCGCTGGTAACTCGTCAAGGTAAGGTTCTGTAATTTCTTGGACCACGCCTGAACCAAATGAAGACTGAACCCGGATAATCCCCACTCCGGCGGCACTCAACCCATAATATCCATCCGTGTTGGCACGCAATGTTGACTACGAAATCGTCATTGAAACAGCAAATTAAGGAAATGACTGGAGAAATGGTAAAACGACTTCTCCATCGAGATAAATTCCCGAGGCCTTCGACTCGTCCCCTTCACACCCTTA
>CALFVL010000085.1 GCA_937928425.1 uncultured Verrucomicrobiales bacterium | reverse complement strand
TTGGCAAGTTTAGGAGCGGCGAAGATCATTTCCCAACGAATATAGTGATCCGCACCGGAGCGGGCTGTATCGAGGATTTTCAGCTCGAACTGGGTCATCGTTTGAGCGGTTTGGAGGAAGTATTTTTTGATTTCTTCAGAGCCGTGGTGGGTGACGAGGGTGTCATCAAGGAAGGCTTCTTTCGCGTAGGTTTTTTCAGTTTTTTCTTCGAGATAAGTTGGGTCGCCAATGTTTTTTAAGAAGTGGCAGAAGCGTTCGACTGCGGCGCTTTCTTCCGCAGTTCCGGGAAGGGGCCCTTCGGTCCCTGCTTTAGAGATGGCGCGGTGGTAGCTCGACACAAGGCGGGCGCTTTCGTTAGGGCCAGCGCATGAGTTCAGGATGAGTGCGAGCGCGATAAGGGAGAGGAAGAGACCTAGGAAGAAGGTGCTTGCAGGGTGAAGTATGAATGAACTCATCTCTGAGTTATCAATCGGGGAGGAATGAGAATGAGCAAGCGAAAAGAGCGGGGAGAAGTGCCTCCTACTTAAAGAAGACGGTGATGAAGGAGGCGGAAAGTGAGTGCTCCAAAGAGGGCGCCTAGGGTATCGGCCAGCCAGTCCCCTAGGTCATTTCCACTGCGGTTTTGGAAAAACGATTGGTGATATTCATCCCAAATCCCGATGAGGGATAAGGTGAGGGTGATCCCTAGTACGAGCCGAGTCCAGGAGGGATGTTTTTTGAAAAAATAAGCAGCAGAGAGGAGGCCAGCCCCGCCAAAGAAGTATCCAAAGTGGATGATTTTATCGAGGTGTGGGATTTCAATAGGTGGGTAGTCCGGGTGGAATTTATCTCCGTGGGAGAGGAAATTTAGGAGGATAAACCAGAGGAGAAAGCAGAGTGACCAGAAGCGGGAACTTTGGTAGTAGGGAGAGCGCATAGAAGCGGATTTTAAGAGTCTGAGTCTCCACTACGGCGCATTTCTTCTTCCATGCGCTCGGCGAGCCACTGCTTCATCATAGATTGATAGTTGAGGAAGCGAGAGCGAGCGATGCGCTTAATGCGCGAAAGCATGCGGGGGTCAAAGCGGAGTGTGATGGTGGTAGATTCTTTAGAATCTGGCGAGTGCATCGAGGCGTTGATCAGGCGAGGGTTGAGCGAGTTTTTTGTCCAAAATTCATGCTCGGCTTCATCTGATTTAAAGTCAGGAACCTCATTCCAGTCAGAGATCATATTCATGGTGTATCAGGGAAAATGGGGTTATTTGAGTTCAGCAAGTTTACGCTCGTAGTAGGATTCTTCATCGCTGGCCAGTTCACGCGCTGAGATAACACGCGCTTTCTTACCGTCAGACCAGAAGGAGAGGAAGAGGCCTCGATTCGCAATGGATTTACCGATTAGGTAGAAACGGGCCTCGCCATCTGATCGCTCATTATCGGGCAGAAGACGGATAGAGAAGGGATCCTCGAAGACTTCTTCAATTTCGTGGGGTTTGATCGCTTTGGTATCAAAGGGGGTATCTGTAAAATCGAGGTCCATTGGTGCTGACAAGAGAGAAACATACTGGCCTCATTGAGGAAAGCGGCATTTGTTAGACGCTAATCTCTCCCTCGAAGACAAAGTCCGCTGGGCCAGTGAGGGTGACTTTGGTAAAGGTGTTATCTGGTCCGGGCTGAAAACCGATCGAGAGAGTTTCACCTCCTTTTACGTCGACCTTGATCGGTGAGCTTGCCCCTGTGAGAAGGTGGTGGATGAGTGCACAGGCCGTGATGCCCGTGCCGCATGCAAGAGTTTCGTCTTCTACGCCACGTTCATAGGTGCGAACGGCGAGGTGGTTCGCGGACAAAATACCAACGAAATTGGCGTTTGTTCCATGAGGGGAATAGTGCTGGTGGTAGCGGATGTCAGCGCCGTGCTTGAGGACGTCGCATTGCTCGAGGTCGTCAACGAAAGCCACGGTATGAGGGACTCCCGTATTAAGATGATGAACCGGAGCTAAGGACTGGACTGGGGAGTCGAGCTCTAAGTCGAAGGGGTCTGACATTTCAATGCGGACTTCATGATCTACCAATTCAGCCTTTAAGGTGCCTGCGATGGTCTCGAAGCTGAGGGTGGCTTCATCACTGCCAAGGAGGCGCGCGGTATAGCGACCAAAGCAGCGGGCGCCATTTCCACACATTTCAGCCTCTCCACCGTCAGCATTATAGTAGCGGAATTTCACGTCGGCGCCGCTCTCGGCGGGCTCCACAGCGAGAAGACCATCTGCCCCGATTCCACGGTGGCGATCGCAGAGAGCTGCGATTTGCTCCTTACTGAGATTTTTATCAAGTCCCCGGTTGTCAATGACTACGAAGTCATTTCCAGCGCCGTTCATTTTGGTGAATTGTAGCTTCATAAATTTTAAACTGAGTGAGTGGCCTCGATGAGCGGGGTGACGAAGTCTTGGAGCTTCTGGGCCACATCTGCCGCGCTAGCGTTCTCTTGCACGCAGCGGACGATTGCGGAGCCTACGATCACGCCGTCTCCATGCCCTGCGACCTCGGCGGCCTGCTCTGGGGTGGTGATGCCAAAGCCGACACAGATAGGGGTATTCGTGAGTTTTCGCAGTTCGGCGACTTGTGCCCCGATCGTGGCCGAGGGTGCCGAGTGCCCTCCGGTGACCCCAGTGCGAGAAAGAGCGTAGATGAAGCCCTGGGAACTTTGTGCGAGTGTTTTTTTTCTGTCCGCCGGAGTGGTCGGGGCGATGAGGTGAATATGGTGGAGGGCTTCTGCATTGCCAAAGTCAGCATGATTTGCGGCCTCGGCAGGAGGAAGGTCTAGTAAGAGGATGCCATCTGCCCCTGCGGCTGCGGCGTCATGATGAAATTTTTCAAAGCCGTAAGCGTAAACTGGATTGAGGTAGGTGAAGAGGACGAGGGGCGTGTCGTGCTTTTCGCGAAAGGCACGGATGAGCTCGATAATACGCGGCACATTCATCCCGGCTTTCAGGGCGCGGTCTGCGGCAAGCTGATTCACGATGCCATCTGCCATGGGGTCTGAGAAGGGGACTCCTAGCTCGATGACGTCAGCACCTGCTTCTGCAAGAGCGTGTAGAATCTCAAGCGAGCGCTCGAAGTCAGGGTCTCCGCCGGCCACGTAGGCGACGAAGGCTTTGCGCTTTTGCTCCCGAAGATGGGCGAAAGTGGTATCGATGCGATTTGCCATGAACTATGCCTAACTTGGCGATGGACGGCGGCGGAGACAAGTCTATCCTCGAGCAAGAATCTCTTCTCATTCTAGCCTATGCGTGCCCGTATCATCAAAGACTTCCGCTTCGAAGCAGCTCACACCTTACCCAGTCTTCCTGTGGAACACAAATGCCGTCAAATGCACGGGCATAGTTTTAAGGTCGAAATCCATGTGGAGGGTGAGGTCGACCAAGAGGTGGGTTGGGTTTACGATCATAAATGTATTTCGGAGGCCATGAATCCGCTTTTAGAGCTGATGGATCATAGTTACCTAAATGATATTGAGGGTTTAGAAAGTCCTACGATTGAAATCATGGCGGCTTGGTTTTGGCGGAAGTTGGAGAAAGATCTCCCCGGGCTGTGTGAAATCGTCATCTATGAGACTCCCACGGCGCGCTGCTCATTTCGCGGAGAGTTCTGATGAGAGGAGAGTGGAGAGGGCAGAGCTTAGGACATAGTCTTGCGGGGATGCTCGTGGCACGTTAGCTTGGCGGCATGGCATTTACAGTGGCCAAGGCCTTTGATCTGATCGCGTCGGCGCATGAGCGTGGGCGTTTGGCACATGCTTTTTTAGTAACGGGGTCGCCGGGTAGTGGTAAGGAAGAGCTGGCCGCTAGGATGGGACATTTACTAAATGGGAAGGCGGATGAGGGTGATGATCTCTGGGGGGAAGCGGTGGAGGTGGAGGCGGCTCCACTTGCTGAGCAGGAAGGGGAATTTATCCGGGTGGTGAGGCCGCGGTCTAAGTCACGCCGAATCTCGGTGGATGATATCCGTGCACTTGAGAAGATGATGCACCAGTCTGCGCCAGAGGGAACTTGGAAAGTCGGAGTGATCGTGGATGCAGACCGCATGGGTGAGGGTGCTGAGAATGCTTTTTTAAAAACCTTAGAGGAGCCTCCGAGAGAGAGTTTACTGCTGCTTTTATCGAGTGAGCCGGAAAAATTACTGCCTACGGTGTGGTCCCGCTGTGTTCACCTCGCTCTTGCGGTGCCTCCAGGGGCAGAGAAGTCGGAACAGGTCCGGCGGATTTTACCGATTTTAGAAAAGGTCACTAAAAATGGGATTGGTGAATTGGAGTCTGGCCTAGCGGTGAAGGCTGGCTTAGAGAAGTTACTCAGCGAGCGTAAAGTGGAGATCGAGAAGCATTACGCAGGAGTGTTTAAGGAGGAGAAGGTGAAGTATCAAAAAGTGGTGGATATGAAGTGGCTGGACGATCGGGAAAAAGTACACCTCGCTCAAGCTTCCGCCGATTACTTGGGTGAGAGGGCCTTAATCATCGAGACGGTCCACGCCTGGGTGGGTGATTTATTAAGAATGAAGGCAGGGGGGCAGGGCTTAGAGTTTCCCGAGTATGCTGAAGTGATGGCGGAGGCGGTAGAGAGTGAAGATTTAGACGTGCTTTTACGGCGGGTTACGGCCATGGAAGAGCTGCGGCGTTTGTTAGAGACGAATGTTGTGGAGTCTCTCGCGCTGGAGGTCTCTTTGATGAATACGTTTGGGAAAATTAGGATATGAAGAGAGATAAGTCATTTGTAGATCACATCCGCGTCCATTGCCGCGCTGGAGATGGAGGGCATGGGGTGGTGAGCTTCCGCCGAGAGAAGGGCGTGCCTCGGGGTGGTCCAGATGGCGGGGACGGCGGAGATGGGGGTAAGGTGATCCTGATCGTGGATGAGAATACTGATAATTTACGCTCCTTCCACTATGACCCTAAGTTACTGGCCGAGGATGGTGCTCATGGTCAGAGTTATAAACGTCACGGGCGGGACGGTAAGACTAAGATCGGGCGGGTGCCGCCGGGGACGGTGGTGTATCGCAGCCCAGCGGCAGATGTGAGTGAGGCTGTGCAGATGGAGCGCAGTGAGGAGGGGGTGGATCTGGTGCCGGTGTGTGATTTAACTGAACAGGGGCAGGAGTTTGTCTTACTGGAGCCGGGTAAAGGTGGGCGGGGGAATTTCCATTTCCGGAGCGCGACCAATCAAGTTCCTCAAGAGCGTGAGCTAGGAACAGAGGGAGATGAAGGGATCTTTTACTTCGAGCTGCGCCGCATCGCCGATGTGGGCTTGGTGGGTTTTCCGAATGCGGGAAAGTCGACGCTTCTCGGCAAGATTTCTGCGAAGCAGGCTAAGGTGGCATCGTACCCTTTCACGACCTTAACGCCACAAATCGGGGTGGTTTCTCTGGGGAAAGATCGCTGCACGGTGGCTGATATTCCGGGACTCATCGCGGGTGCGCATGAGAACCGTGGTCTGGGCCATGAGTTCTTACGGCACATCACTCGCTGCCGAGTTTTACTTTTCGTAGTGGACATGCCGGGTAGTGAGATGCGTGACCCGATCGAGGATATTCAGACCTTACGAACTGAGATTAAGATGTACGATGAGGATTTGGCAAAGTTCCCTTGGATGGTGGTGGCTAACAAAATGGACCTCGAAGGAGCAGAGGAGAACTTAGAGATTTTTAAAAATCGCTTCCCGAGAGTGCCGGTGGTTCCGATTTCTGCGATGGAGGGGGAAGGTCTCTCTGAGTTAAAAGGCGAGATTGCCAAGATTCTGGAAAGTGGTGATGAGTGATCTCATTTTCGTTTACGGGGCGCTGCGTCAGGGGGCCTCGAATGATTGGCGGATGAAGAGTGGACGCTGGCTAGGGCCTGCGGAGGTGAAAGGGACGCTGGTGAAAATCACTTGGTACCCCGGGCTGGTTTTAGAGGGAGAAACTAAGGTGAAGGGGGAGGTCTATGAGGTGGGGCCGGATTTATTGAAGGAGTTGGATCTCTTTGAGGGGATCGGCTTGGAAGATGAGCGTAATGGAGAGTATCACCGAGTGCGCGCAGAGGTCTCCCTGGAAGGTGAGCTCCGAGAGGTGTGGATTTATGAATGGTTAAAGGGGGTGGAGAACTATCCTAAGGTGGCGAGTGGAGACTGGTTAGCACAAGAGGGGGATTAGGATTTTCCTCTCGATTTAAGGGCGGTTTTTGAGGGTGACAAAGCGGAGCTGCTAGGCTTGTCTCGGGCTCGTAATGACTCTCTTCCGCCCTTCTTTTAGGCTGACAGCTTCTTCTGTAACGAGGGTTCACGGTCGCAGTGTCTCCTTCACGCTGCGGTTTAGCCAGTGCTCGGCCAGTCTGAGCGCAGGAGATGGTTTTCAGAGAAACTGGGGAATCTGGATCTAAGAGGGAACGAGGGGTGTTCTGAATTTTTTTTGATAAACCTGATACGATGAAACCTGATTCTATCTGTAAATACCGCCCTTTTCCGGCTGTTGCTTTAAAAGACCGGACTTGGCCTGATGCGCTTATTGAAAAGGCTCCGATCTGGTGCTCGGTGGATCTCCGCGATGGGAATCAGGCACTCCCAGTGCCGATGAGTGTGGAGGAGAAGTTGGAGATGTTCGATCTCTTGGTGAAGGTGGGTTTTAAGGAAATCGAAATTGGCTTCCCTTCCGCAAGTGATACGGAGTTCGCCTTCATGCGGCGCTTGATCGAGGAGGGGCGTATTCCCGAGGATGTCACGGTGCAGGTGCTGGTGCAGACGCGCCGCCATTTAATCGAGCGGACCTTCGAGGCGATTAAGGGAGCGCGCAGGGCCGTGGTGCATATCTATAACTCCACGAGTACCCTCCAGCGCAGAGTCACCTTTGGTGATGCTTCCAGAGAGGATATTCAGGAGATCGCGGTGGCTGGGGCGAGGGTGGTGAGAGAGTTAGTGCCTACGATTCCTGAGACTGAGGTGGTCTTACAGTACTCGCCAGAAAGTTTCTCTGATACTGAGCTGGATTTTGCCCTAGACTGCTGTGAGGCGGTGATGGCGGTGTGGGAGCCTACTCCAGAAAGAAAACTGATTTTAAATCTGCCGGCGACGGTGGAGTGGACGACTCCGAATGTGCATGCGGACCAGATCGAGTGGATGTGCCGGAATATCTCTCGGCGGGATTCCGTGATTATCTCGCTACACACTCATAATGACCGTGGAACCGGAGTCGCGGCGACGGAGCTGGGCTTGATGGCGGGAGCAGAGCGAGTGGAAGGGACGCTTTTTGGCAATGGGGAGCGGACTGGAAATCTTGATATTGTCACCGTGGCTCTGAATATGAACAGCCACGGGATTAAGACGGGTTTAGACTTTTCGGACCTTTCGAGCCTGCGTGAAGTTTATGAACGGACCACGCGGATGACTGTGCCGGAACGGCAGCCTTATGCTGGGGAACTGGTGTTTACGGCTTTTTCAGGGAGCCACCAAGATGCCATTAAGAAGGGACTGGACCGGAGAGCTAAGGAGGGAGCTGAGAAATGGGGGGTTCCTTACCTTACGATTGATCCACATGACATCGGCCGCAGTTACGAGGCGATTGTAAGGATCAATTCACAGTCTGGGAAAGGCGGCGTGGCCTACATCATAGATCAAGAGCATGGTTATGACTTACCTAAGACGATGCACCCTCAGGTGGGGAAAAGAGTTTATGATTTAGCTGATGAGCGGGGCGAGGAGCTTTCCTCTGCAGAGGTAGGGCGGGTGTTCTTTGAGGAATTTGTCAATGTGTCATCAGAGCTGGTTCTCAGGAGGTATGAGTTAGATCACGGGGCTGGAGAGCGTGGTGAGGTGTCTTGCCGAGCGGTCATTTCTAGAGGAGGAAAAGAGGAGATGGTGGCAGGATTTGGCAATGGCCCGATCAATGCCTTCGTGCAGGGCTTGGAGAAGGCGGGGCTAAAAGACTTCGTCCTGACTGATTATCGTTCTCATGCCGTCCGCGGTGGCTCGAGTTCTGATGCTGCGGCTTATGTGCAGTTAAAAAAGGACGACGGAACGATTCTCTGGGGGGTGGGCGTTGACCCCTCAATCGAGATGGCAGGGGTGAAGGCTCTGGTGTGTGCTTGGAATTTACTCCGCTGCCAAAAATAGGTAGATAAAAAAACGTGCTCCCTTCATCAGGCGAGCACGTGGAAATCGGGAATCGGGAATTTGTGAGCCCTTTCTTAGGGGACTACGATGATGGGGGTGCCTTTCTTTACTTTGGCGTAGATCTTAGGAATGACCTCGTGCGGAGTGCGGACACAGCCACTGCTAGAAGGACTACGGTGAACGCTTCCAGAACCGTGCATCCCGATGCCATCACCCGTCATGCGCATCCAGTAGGGAAGAGATGCGCCGACGTATCGGTCCCGAGGGCCACGGTATTTGCGCCGGTCTCCACCGTGAACTCGCCGACCCTTGTAGTAAGTGGTGCCGAAGATGGTGGAGCGTTTATCGACGATTTTTTCGGTGATGGGGTAGCGCCCAGTCGGAGTGCGTTTCCCAGCGCGGCCTGTGCAAACTGGAGTGTCAATCGCCACGGTCTCTTCTGGCCCTACGAGGAGCTGTGCGCGTTGGTCGCTCAGGTCTACGCGGATTTTAGTGTTAGAAGGATTCGCCGTGGCATAGACCTTATCGTTTTGGTAAACTTCTGAGCCGCTGCGATAGTCACTGCGTTTTTTAAAGGACTCGTGAGAGTTGGCTGACTTCAGGGATGAGCTGGAGCAGCTGGCCAGAAAGAAGAGACCAGAGAAGAGAGTGAGGCGGAGGAGGGTTTTAGTCATCATGTTTTCTTTTTCTTAAGAGGAGAGGGGGCCTATTAGAGGTGATCAGTTTTCGATCGTGACAGGGGTGCCGACCTTTGTCTTTTCATAGACGATAGGGACGGCATTGGACTGAGTGCGGATACAGCCGTGTGAGGCGTAGCGGCGGTTGACATTTCCTTCATGCATTCCGATGCCGGTGTTGGTGAGTCGCATCCAGTAGGGCATGGGGGCTCCGAGAAATTTCCCGCCTTCAGGGGCTTTATCTTTACGGGAATCGGCATTTGATTTTACGACTCCACCACTCGCGTTCAGGATTTTTCCGTAGAGGTTAGAGCGCTTGTCCTTAATTTTTTCGGTGATTCGGTAGTCTCCAATAGGAGTTTTATGCGTGCTCCGTCCTGTGGAGACGCGGTAGTCCATGGCGATCTGTTCACCCACCATGAGGAAGCCGCGCTGACTGGAGAGATCAATTTTAACGCTTGTGTTTTGTGGAGTCGCAGCAGCTAAGAGGGTGGGGTTTTTCCAAGTGCGAGTCGTTCCCGGGTAGGGGCCAAATTTAAAGTGCTCGTAGCTACCAGGTGGGTGTGGATTCACTTTCTGAGCAGGCTTAGCTTCTGCCTGGGCGGGTTTCACCTCAGGAGTTTTTCTAGGAATAAGGGAACAACTCGTGAGAAAGAGCGAGGCGAGAAGCAGAATAGTAGAAGCATTAAGAGCACTAAGGCGGGGAGTGGTGCAGATTTTTTTCATTTTTTGGGGCGACCGCTTATGACCTGTTCAGGAGGTGGAGGTCAAGTGAACATAGTAAAGTGTGCAATATCTTTTAGCTCGCTGAGTTTATGAAGGTGAGTCGTATGAGAATGTGGGCTAGACAATAGCAGCAGGGCAGTGGAGAAGAGCTGAGATGAAAAAAGTGTTCCCTCTGGTCTCAGAACGCCACCAGCCAGCCCGTGTGGCGGAGCAGATCCGCGCTGAGGTGCGGAAGTATCTGAAACGGGAGCGGGGAAAGAAGCTTGATGAGGAGCTCTTTGACTACTGGGCCTTTGATTGTCGCGCGGGGAAGTCTGTGGAAGAGGCGAAGATCTGTCATGAAAAAGAGATCACGAAAGTGCTGGATGAAGCAGTGACAGAGCAGTGGCCGGTGATTTATTTAGAAATCTTGGCGAAGGGTGTGAAGCGAGGGGCGAAGAAGGGATGATCTGACTAACTGGCTCTTTTACCAGTCATCAGAATCTCCGCCGAGACGAGCGGCTTCTAGCTCAGGGCGCCAGATGTTAAATTGCAGGCGGGAGAAGGCCTCGACTTGGAAGGTGGCTTCGCCGTAAACTTGGGAATATCCTTTGATGTTTTTACCATCAAAGGATTCCATCCTGATCGTGACGTATCCCCCTTCATGGAACCAAGCGCGGATGTCCCGACTCTCCATGAGGTCTTCATCTTCCATGTCTGCGAGCATGATGTTTTTCATGTGGCGAAGCGGGACCTCCACTTTGCCGAAGCTGGTGTCGAGATGGGCTAGGTCTTTATCGATGTTCTTGATGTTACCGATGACGATGTCTCCATTACTCAGACGGATTTCTTGGCCGTCGAGCTTCGGCGCGGTAGACTCTAGGTCTTTTTTATCATCATGATCTTGCTGGGAGAGTGGGAAAATCCCGTCCCACTGATTTACCGAGATGTTAGATATTTTGAGCGGGGTATTCCGATTAGGGATGATTTGGAGCCATTCACCGGTGGGGGATTTGTCATTAACGTCAGCCCAGGTGGCGATGCGCTTGTCGTCTAGGTAGACGGCGTTTTTTCCTTCTGGGCTGCGGTCTAAGTAGATCGTGAAGGTGCTTTGTTCCAGTTCGGAGAGGTTTCTGACGGCCTCGTTAAAGACTTCAATCGTGCGCTGGCCATTGCTGCTACGGTGGAGGGTGAGGCGGTTTTGTCGGACGTTGAGTGAGTAAGCAGATTGAGGAGATTGCGATTTCCCATCCGTGGAGAGGAAAAAGATGCGGAAGTAGGGTGCGTTTTTCCAGCTGGCGGTGAGGGAAATTTTAGCGCGCTCAGGAATTGCAATTTGGCGGGCGACTCCGTGGTGGCTTTTCGAGATCATGCTGCGGTTTTTAAAGGTCCAGTTGTCTTCAAGTTTTCCGCTGGCGCTTGTCCAGCCATCAGGACCGTTCGGGCCAGCATAGAAATTTGGGGAGTGGGTGAAGATATCGAGACTGTGGACGAGGGAGCGCTTTAGGGTGAGTTCACCAGCATACCAAGTGTCTAAGGTGATGGTGTTCTCATCAAGATTTACGAGGCGACCGCGCAGGGTGTCTTGGTGGGAGTCACGGAAGTGCTGTTTGATGGTGGCGAGGGCGTAGTGATCGGAGTCGAGTTCTCGGGCTTTCCCGGGGAGCGATATTTCTAGGAGTTGCGAGGTGTTGAGCTGTGCCTTACCCCGGAGAGAGGGCGATTTTAGATTCAGGATTTTATCCTTAAGGTGAATGTTAAGCACTTTCCCTGTGATTTTACTCTGATCGGCGAAGAGGAGGGTGGAGTGCGGCTGGTCCGCGGAGCTAGGGCTGGGACTGAGGAGAATGAGAGTTAGGGCGAGAGCGAGGGTGCGAGTGAAGAAGGCTTTCATGCTGGGAGGGGCAGGCTAAGAGGAGAGGGTGTTTTTTTACTGGTTCTTGTAAATGGAACCCATGGCTTGGCGTTTGATCTGAAGTTTTCCAAGCCAAGGGTGCGAGGCGCTGAGCTCTTCTTGCTCTAAGAGGATATTAGAAAGGCTTAGCTGCCCACCGGTGCGAAGGTCGAGGCGGTAGTGGGAGTCGGAGGGAGGATTTTTCTGAGATTTTGCGAAGTATATGATTGAGCAGTGACTGAGTGGAATGTGAATGGGGTCCGGGCTGAGTGGACTTTTCACGGTGAAGCAGGGAGAGGAGTCTTGAGTCTGAAAACTGGTGATAGATCCGCTGAAGCGGTCTCCTTCAGAGACGGAGAGGGTATCGACCTTGTCAGACTCGCGGGGCTCAAGGTGAAGGAGCTGGGTGGAAGTGTCCCACTCATGGAGGGCAAGCTTACTGATGCGGCTGTTAGAGCGAGTGGTATTTAGGCTTTCAAAAAGGACGTGAGTGCCGGTGGGTGGGACGGCGGGGTCTAGGCCTTGCTCGAGTTCATGACCATTAAGGTAGAGGTGAAGAGTCCTTGTGTCACGATTTGCACGGAGCTCGAGGCGGATGGTTTTAGAGGGTAAGGCTAGGAGGTTGGTGGCATGGGTGATCAGGGTTTGATAACTAGGACCAATGGCGTTTTTTGGCATGACTCGCTTCACGTTGATGCCGTTGCGGGTGATGGCGATGAGGTAGCTATTGCTAGTTTCTTTCTCGTTTGGGCGAAGTTGGTCTGAACAGATATGGATCCGGAGATTAGGGGTGTTTTTCCACGCGATCTGGGCCCCGAAGATGAAATTTCGAGGGAGGTTCAGGTTTTTGCCAATGAAGGAGGATTTCGATGAGATTAGGGCACCGTTACGGAGAGTCCAGCCGCCGGCTTGGTCTTGGGTCCAGTCGCTAATTCGCTTAGGGCCTTTAGAGATGAGCTTCTGCGGGGTGACGCCGAAGTGGATGGAGTCAATGAGGTGGCGTGGGACTTCAAGGGTGTCTGCGAACCAGGTGTGAAAGTGGAGGTGGGTTTCATTAAGTAGGGTAATTTCTCCGGGTAGTTGGTCACCATTATGGAGGTGGAGAATCTGGGAGTTTTTAGGGAGAGTTCCAGAGTCTTGGGACTTGAAGTCGAGCTGAACGAGCTCCTTGTTTAGGACTTTAAGAGGCTTGGCACTATGGGGGCTCTGGAACTCAATAAAGTCATTTTTTAATGCGATGATTTTACCGATGAAGAGGTCTTGGTTCTCCATGGTGATTTGGTCTTCTGCAGCTACGTGATTCAGAACGCAGAGGCTTAAGAGGGCGAGTAGGCGAGGCATGGTGAGACGTAAGAAGCGGAGTGTTTTTTTAAAAATCTTCAAACCAGGAGGAGAGGTCAGGGGAGTCATCACTGAAGTTGAGATGAATGGCGGAGGAGAGGTCTATCGTGATTTCACCTAAGAAGGGGCTGCGCCCGGTGAGTGTGGTCGTGGTGGCCGATAGGGGGCTAAGCTTGAGAAGTCCAAAGGGCTGGTAGGCGACGGTGATGGCGTCATGAGGGAGACGAAAGCGGCGGAGGTTCTCATCTGTTTCGAGATCGAGGAGGGAGGCCTTATTAAAGTTGATGAGGGAGAGCTCGCTGAGGGGGATGTGGAGTTCTGAGTAGTCGGTCTTAATATGAGCCTGTCCTTCCCGAATGCTGGCGAGGGTGCCGGAGTAGCGGTCTGTGCCATTACTGAGGTGAATGATGTCGCGCTCTGGGTGCTCCATGCTGCGAGCGCTGTCAGTGGCTCCATCCCATGAGGAGACGATGAGTTCTGAGATGCGGATCTTGGAGGTGGGGGAGCGGTTGATGAAGCCGAGAGCGCTGCCCTGACCGAGGTATCCAGAAAGGTCATGCCACTGGTTAGAGTAGACACCATTAATGTAGAGCATGATGAGCGATTTTTCACGGTTGAAGCGGAGTTCGATGAGGGCTTCTCCGCTTTCTCCTAGGGAGGTGTTACTGCGGGTGGTATTGAGTGGGGTTTGGCGAGGGGTGCCCGTTTCACTGAAGTAATTTCGAGTGAGGGTAGGGTAGCCAGATTGGAGGGAGAGGGTGTAGCCGGTGCCGAAGAGATCAGAGTGACTTTTTTTCTGGGGCTTTATCCAGGGGATGCTTTGGAAGGTCTTTCCTTTGCGAAGGTCTAGGATGTTTTCACGAGTGAGCGGAGCGGGAGGGAGGGCGTTTCCGGGATCTCCCTCGTTTTCTTCGAGGTTTTTATCGTCTTCTTGTGGCTTGGCTGGGAGGACCCGCGTGAGGTCTGAGTGCAGGGAGAGGGCGAAGCTGAGACGGCCTTTCCAGGCGATGGTGAAGCTGAGGCGGCCAGTGTCAGGAAGCTGGGCATCGGCGAGGATGAGTGGGTGGGTGCCTTGGCTATAAAATGCGGTTCCAGAGTGGATCCAGGAGGAGGCCAGCTCTTTGTCTGGAGTTTTGTCTGCTGCTTTTTCTTGGGAGCTTTCTGGGGCTTCTTTAATCGGTTCTAGGGTGAGCCAGCCATCACTATGGTATGGGCCGAGGAAGTAGAGTTTCCCGCCGAAGGGATTCGGCGAGATGCTCTGAATGAGTGTGCGGGGAATTTCAAGGAGTCCGATGACGGGGCTCTTTAGGGTGAGGTTTTTTTCATCAAGGGTGACGATTTTACCGGGGATGCGGTCACCACTGGAGAGGGTGATGAAGGAGGTGTCTTGATCAAGAGGGAGTCGGCGGGTGGAGTTAAAGACGATTTGTTTAAGGCTGGAAATCGCAAATTTGATGGGGCGGTCGATGTCAGTCCGCTGCCAGAGGAGCCCTTGGTCGATGCCGCTGAAAGTTCCGTGCATGAGGTCACCATTACTAAAGAGGACGAGATCATCACCGACTGAGCTGGCTAGAGGGGGAGGAGTCTGGCCTTTTTGTTTAGCGTTCGCGGCTAGGGTGTGGTCTTGAAAAACACCATTTTCACCTACGAGAATCTCTGCCGAGGATGTGGGGGATATCACGGCGAGGAGGAATAGGTGGATAAGGCTGGTCCAACGAGGGCTCATTTTTCGTAGATGGGGAGGAGGCGGTAGTTTAGGGCGAGGGAGAGAAGGGCGCCAGCGGTGTTGAAGGCTTCTCCACGGTTCCCAGGAAAGGAGCCATTAGAAGCCTGAATGGTGGCTAGGTAACGGGTGTTTTTCTTGTTCCATTCTTGCCAAATTTTTTCATCAGAGTGGAAGAGGGCTTGGGCCATGTAGTATTCGTAGTAGTAGGGGTAGTGGCGTTCGCGGTGGTTGAGCCTTTTGGAAAGGTATTTGGTGCTAGCTTTGTATCCTTTACTGTCATGTTGCTTGGCGAGGGATTCGCAGAGGAGGCCGATGGCGGTGAGGGTGGGACGATCACCAATGCCAGATTGGTAGCCATAACCACCATCTTTACCCCGGCATCTACGCATGTATTTATTGGCTTTTTCTAAGGCTGAATCTGGGACTGGAATTCCGGCATTCTGAGCTGCGTAGAGGGCCACGATGAGGCAACCGGCTACTGAGGTGTCTGCGGTGGTGGCCTCTGGGCTGTAACGCCATGCTCCCTTAGCATTTCTTTTCTGAGCACTCAGGATGAGATCGACTGCTTTTTTAAGAGCGGCGGCGATGCGGGCATCGCGATACATGCCGTAGGTTTCGGCAAGTGCGAGAGTGGCAAATCCGTGACTATACATGGAGCTACCGAGGTAGCCGTTGCCGCTTTGTTGCTGGTTAATGATGTATTCGATTCCTTGCTTGATCGTTTTAGCATAGGGGCCGTGATTAGGGTCTTCTCCGTGGGCTAAGAATGCCATGACGGCGAGACCTACGACTCCGGGTTCATTCCCGACTCCATTATCCCATGATCCGTTCTCGCTCTGGGTGGAGGCGAGGTGGCGCAGTCCCCGCGTGTAGATATTTTCAACATCCGCAGGAATGGGATCTTCTTCTCGGCGCAGAGGACTCTGAGCCAAGGCGGGAATGGCTAGGTAGATCACGACTAGGAAGAGGAGGAGGTGCATTTTAAGCTGGGGTATGGGTAGGCATACCTGTTTTTAAGGTTAGGGGTTCGCTCTTGTTCGGTTGTAGCCATCAAGGGTGTTTTGGAATTCTGGTGGGAGTTTGGCTCCCGCTTTCCCAGAGGCCCGTGGGATACGGCGCTCGCCTTGGTTCTGTTTTTTTTGTGAGCCGGTGTTTTTGGTATTTGGGCTGTCAGACTGAGCGGTAGAGCCCTCGCCTCCTTGGTTAGTTTCGCTCGGCTTTTGGGTAGGTTTTTTACCCATCATTTGTTCCATCATTTCTAGCATGGCACCCATGCTCTGTTTACGGCTTTTTCAATTGCCGCCAGATGGTCAATTTTCTTTTGCTTTAGCGGCTTCGTAAATTTTTTCGATGATTTCGGTTTGCATGGCGATGGTGTCACCGCCGGTGTCTGCGTCCTCTAGGCGGTCAGTTGCTTTGGCCATGAGAATCTCAACTTCATTGAGAAGGGTGATGACCTTAGGATTGGTTTGCAGGGCGAGGAGTTCTTGTGCGTTTGCTGCTTGCTTGTCTTGGTCAATCGAGACTTTTTCGGAGCCTTCTTGATGTTTGACTAGGGCTTTGGCTTTTTGTGTTTCAGTGAGTTTTTCGGGCTTTTCTTCTGGTGGTGCGGCGAGGCCCAGCATGAGGAGGCCTGTGTAGGTGAGGACGCTGAGTGGGATTTTTTTCATCGATTCAGGTTTTTTGGGTTTGGGAAGTTCGTTTTAAGGTCGGGTGAGTTTGAGGGAACGGAGCATTTGCTCTAGTGAGCGGGTGCGTGCACGGATGTCTTGTTCCGCTTGGACCATGCGCATGACTTTTAGCATGAATTCGAAGTCTTGGTTCTCGGAGGCTGCTCCACCACCACCACCTCCTCCTCCTTGGTTATTTTGATTTGTTGAGCCTTGGAGTTTTTCGGCCCATTTTTTTAGGGTGTTCGCCCACTGTTGAGAGAGGCGAGCTGAGCTGAAGGTGCGGTTTTCGGCGATCATTTTACGCAGGCGCTCGAGATGTTCATCAATGAGAGACTGGCTCATGGCTTGGTGAATTTCTTTATGAATGGGCTTCTGAGTGCGGGCATGGAAGCGCTCTAAGTCTTCTTGGATCCAGCGGACATCGATCGTGGTATGGTGTTGTTTTTTTGAGAGTTCCTTAAGGAGGCGAGCGTGAACGGGGTCAATGTCATCGCTGTCAGTTGCCGCTCCCAGGATAGGAAGGACCGCATTTTCAGTTTCGCCCTTGAGAGCACTTTGTAGGGCTGTTGAGATGTGCCCTTCATCAGTGGAGGCTTTTTTGAGCCGATTGGCGAAGGTGGAGGCCTCGAAGTTCTCGCTCGCTTGATTTGTTTTTTCGATCGTCTCTTGCATTTTTTTGAGGGCCTCTTTTTGTTTTTGAATGGCCTCTTTGAGATCGCTTTCGGTTTTTTCTGGGGTGGATTTTTGATCTTGGGTCTCGGCGAGCTTTTGTTCGATCTGAGGCAGGTCTGTCTCGGCGAGTTCTTTCATATTCGTCATGGCATCGGCCATGTCTTTCATCGTCTGGATATCGATTTCGCCATTACGGGCAGCGTCTTTGAAAAGTTCCTCCATTTTCTGGGCGATCTTTTTCAGTTTTTCGGCATTTTTGGCTTCTTCTTCTTGAGAGGCGGCCAGTGTTTGTTGATTTTTTTCGTTTTGGAGTTCTTGGGCGCTTTGGGTTTTATCGAGGCGTTCGTTCAGGTCTAGGTTGTGGAGTTCTTTCCGTGCGCTGTCTTCTAGCTCGCTGATGATGCGGTCGAAGCGGTTCTTTAGGGTCTGTGCGTGTTCCTCGCGGGTGAGGATGTAGATGTTGATGGGTTCCGAGTAGGTGATGGCCCGGTCAGGCTTATAGTCCATGGTGTAGGCCATGAGCTGGATCTTTTGGGGAGTGATCCCGTAGGTCTGAGGAGAGAAGAGGACCTTATCACTCAGGTGGGTGGAGGAGGGGGAGCCGGTCTGAATGATGAGAGATCCGCGAGTGGGATTTTTGGAGGTGGCCTGGGTGAGTTCACCTTTCCAAGCGATCCCGATTTCTTTCAGACCAAAGTCATCCTCACTGGTGATGTCTAATTCGAGCGTTTCTTCAGGGAGGATTACGATGTTCCTCTCGCTTCCCTGAATGTAGGCTGTGGGGGGGAGGTCTTTAGAGCTTTCAATGCGAACTTTAAAGGAGTCGGCACCTTGCAGGCCGAGAACGTCTGTCCAGGTGAAGGGGATCTGTGCGTGGAATGAGCCTAGCGTGATGGGCTCCGTAGAGATACGGTTTCCGCTGATGGAAAGTTGGAGAGGATGAGGGGCGGGAATGTCTACCGCTTTTTCAAGTTCACTGCTCTTAGCTGCTAGGCTCGCTTCCGCTTGGCGAAGCTGCTGGGGCGTGGTGGTCTGAATAGCCGGCTCTGCTGGGCTGGTCCCAGTCTGCTCGCGAGCTTCGGCGCGGAATCGTGCGGAGGCTTCAGCGATTTCACGAGTGAAGGATCCGCTGAGAGTGACCTGACTTCCTTCAAGCGAGTTTAGGACGCCGGTGCGGGTGTCAACTTTTCGAGGAGGAAGTTGGAGGTAGTCTGGAAGGGTGATGAGGGCCTGAAAGTGGTCGATCTCAGGACGGAGATGAGGATGAACGCTGAGAGTGAGGGAAGTGTCACCAGCTTCAAGAGTGATGGAGCCCTGGGTTTCTTGACCAGCGAAGTCGAAGCGGTATTGGTGGTCTTTTCCTAAGTGAGCTTGGATCCAGTCTTGCTGGTTATAGCGAGCGCGGGCTGTCTCTGGCCGATCATCGCTAGAGGACTTGAGCGGGGCAGTGAGGGTGAAGGCTTCTCCGAGTGGCACTACGAGCGGGTCTGGAATCTGAGAGGTCTCAAACTGGGTGAAGGTGTAGTGTGCGGTGTCTGAGAGAGGCATGAGCCAGCGCTTAAGTGCATTAGCACCTGCCTTCGGCGCGATGATGAAGCCGAGGATCACGGCAGTCAGGGCAAGTGCCACGCCGAGCGTAAGTTTCTTATGCCGTGAGGAGGGAAGGGCCTCTGTAATGTCACGTTTGGCAGCTTGAGCGGCGACGTGGGCCATCGCGGCCTCGCGTAGTTCAGGTGAGAGAGCTTTGCGGTCTTCGCTTTGGTTCTGGAGCTCGACGATTCCTAGGAGCCGGTCACCAAGTTTGGGGAATTTTTTGGAAATAAGACGGGCCAGTTGCTCCTCACGGCGGTGTCCGTACACCCAGCGCCGAATCCAGAAAGGGGCGAAGACGGCGGTGATGGAAGTGCCCGCGAGCAGGATAAGGAGGCGACTAAAGGCTGAGATGGGGAA
The DNA here is from genome assembly GCA_937928425.1 of uncultured Verrucomicrobiales bacterium. Lineage (GTDB taxonomy): Bacteria > Verrucomicrobiota > Verrucomicrobiia > Verrucomicrobiales > Akkermansiaceae > SW10. The sequence continues at coordinate 7,567 of CALFVL010000085.1, read as the reverse complement.
GAAGCGCTCTAGGAGAAAGACGAGAAGGAAGGAGAAGATGAGTCCAAAAACCCCTGCGAGGGCGGCTTCGGTAATTTTGATCCGCCAGAGAGCCTGCTGAAAGTCCGCCAACTGCTTGCGCAGATCCTCTGGAATGGGGATTTGCTCAGCTTGTGAATGGGGAGGCGGGGTATCAGGCATCAGGCGCTAATGGGACGAAATTGATAAGAAAGTGGTGAAGGGATATTCGCAGACAAGTTTCAGAGGTGCCAGCGGGAATTTTTGCTTTTATGAATTAAGGGAGTGTAGCCCATGGAGGGAGCTTGAGTGGTTTTTTAGCTGGTGAGAGGTGAAGGCGCTTGATTAAGGTCCGCTAACTTCCGAAAGCCCCATGATCGAGTATTCTAGAAACCGCCAGCAAACTATTCCTGAAAGCTCTGTAAAAATCGTAGGACTAGGTGGGGCGGGGAGTAATATGCTCGATCGTGTCGCTCTGGATGGGATCGAGGGGGCAGAACTTTTATCTCTGAATACGGATGTCCGGACTCTCGCGAGTACTGTGGCTGGGGAGAAAATCCAGCTAGGGCGGAACCTGACTAAGGGCTTGGGCTCTGGAGGAGACCCAGATTTAGGGGAAAAGGCGATTTTAGAGGCAGAAGATGAGATTCGTGATTCCTTACGGGACCGCCAGATTGTCTTTCTCTGCGTCGGCTTAGGGGGGGGGACAGGGTCTGGAGCAGCGCCGATCGTGGTGCGATTGGCGCGGGAGGCCGGCGCCTTCGTGGTGGTATTCGCTACTATGCCTTTCGCTTTTGAAGGGGGACGTCGCCGTTTGCAGGCTGAGGAGTCGCTGAATCAACTTGCGGTGTTGGCGAATGCTTTGGTGACTTTTGATAATGGCCGCATGGGCGAGTTGGTGCTGCCTAAGCAGGGAGTGCATGAGGCATTCTCCGCTGCTGATCGCATGATTTCTGATAGCATTACGGCAGTGGGGCGCTTGGTTCTCCGGCCTGGTTTAATCAATGTGGGGCTGGATGAGTTGATGGCAGCTCTTAAGACGACTCGTTCCCGCTGTCTCTTCGGCTCTGGCTTAGGGCGTGGTGAAAACCGCGCTCAGGCGGCCCTTAAGTCTGCTTTGAGCAGTCCGCTTCTGGATCGTGGCTCCCTACTCGAGGACGCCACTACGGTCCTAGTGCACATTTGTGGAGGAGAGGATATGACTCTTTTTGAGGTGGAGTTACTGATGCAGGGCTTGACCAAGTTCATTCCTACAGAAGCTCACCTCCTCTTTGGAGCGGCGACTGATGTGAATATGAAGGATGCTCTGAGCGTGACGATCATCAGTGCTTTACCAGAGGAGCGTTTACAATCGGTGCCCGTTTACGCTGATCCAAGTGAGACGGAGGTGATCGAGATTGATGGACTAGAGGAAGAACTAGCGAAAGAAGCTGCTAAGGCGGAGAAAAAGCCCGCGAGCACTAAGGCTCCACAGAAAGAGGAGCTAAAAGTAGAGAAGAGATCTAAGAAGAAGGAGGAGGCCGAGGAGGAAGAGCCTAAGCTAAAAGCCGATCCAGAAGAGGTGGTGAAGAAGCCTGCTGAATCAGAGGATTTAGTGGACTTACAAGAACTGGAGGAGGTGAAGGGGCTGGAAGACGAGGAGGAAGAACTCGAAGAGGAGGAGGACGGCATCGATGATGAAGAGCTCCGAGAGGAGGCCAAAAAGGCACCAATTGAGGAGTTCGAAATTGATGAGGAGATGGTGGAAGAGATCGGGGAAGGAGAGATCGAGGACTTCTCGATTGAGGAAGAAGATTTAGATGATTTATCTGATCCAGAGCCTGCTCAAGGGAAAGGACGGACGAGATTACCCGAGCCTAAAGTTAAGGAGAAAACTGTCTCCGTAACGCAAATTCCTGAGCCGAAAAAGAAACGCGGAAATCAGGAGGAACTACTCTTAGATGGCGCACCTAAGGGGCGCTTTGATGGGGAGAAACCAAACACGGTGAAAGATGGCGAGGATCTGGATATCCCTCCCTATCTGCGTAAGAAGAAACGCCGCCGCTAGTTTAGTCTGGTAGAGCGGAGGCAATTTACCTTGATGAACGACGTGCAGGTTTTTGAGAGTTTGGAGTCGTTCGCAGAAGCACGGCTTCAAGCAGGGCTTGCCCTCGGCGTCTTTGATGGGATGCACTTAGGACATCAGGCAGTCATTGATGCAGCACGAGGAGAAAGAGAGCTGGGATTATTAACCTTTGAGCCTCATCCAGTGCAAGTGTTGGCGCCAGCACGTACTCCTCGGAGAATCGTCACCTCCTTTGAGCATCAGAAAAAAATTCTAGCCAGTTTAGGGGTCGATTTCATGGTGGTGCTCCCTTTTACTCCAGAATTTGCGGAGCGTGAGGGCTGTGAATTTGCTGAGCAACTTTTCGCGACTGGAGTGAAGAGAGTGGCGGCGGGGCGGGACTGGCAATTTGGAAAAGCACGTTCGGGAAACATGAGCCACTTAGCCGAGTGGGGAAGGAGTGCTGGGGTCGAGGTCTTGGCCGTGGATGGGGTGATGCATGGGGGAGAGCGAATTAGTAGCACTCGGATTCGTGCCCGCCTAGCGGCGGGAGATTTAGCGCAAAGTGCTCGCTTACTAGGGCGGCCCTACTCGCTTTTCGGTAAAGTTAAAAAAGGGCAGCAACTTGGGCGGACGCTTGGTTTTCCCACCGCTAATGTAGCACTTCAGCGAGAACCCCTCCTTCCAAACGGGGTCTACCTCGTGGAGGGAAATGGTATCCGAGGAGTCGCTAATCTTGGGACGCGGCCTAGTATCCAGTCGTCCTCAGAACGCAGTCTTGAGGTGCACCTTTTCTCCGATGAGATCCCGATGGAATATGGCTGGGAAATGGAGGTGGAGTTTCTTCGAAAAATTCGTGATGAGATCAAGTTTAGCGGGGTCGAGGAACTCAAGGAGCAGATTACAGAAGACGTGAGGAACGCCAGGGAAGAATCTTGAACTCGGGGAAGGGGTGGCTTTGTCCCATCTCGGTTTGGGGCTGGGTCTCGAGATTTCCTGATTCGTAGATTTCTTTAATGGAACGTTTATGTGGGCTTTTTCGGTGGCAAGAGGGTCTGAAGCTGCTTAGGCTTTCCCCAGTTTATGAAGTTAAAATTTTGCGGAGCAGCAGGGACTACGACTGGGTCACAGCATCTATTAGAAGTGAATGGCCAGCGCATTCTCTTAGATTGTGGGCTTTATCAAGGACGGCGGAATGATGCCCATGAAATTAATTGCTGTTTCCCACACTTTGACCCGAAGTCGATCGATCATGTGGTGCTTTCCCATGCGCACATCGACCACAGTGGGAACTTGCCTAATTTAACGAGCAAGGGCTTTGAGGGGAATATCTATGCCACCTTCGCTACGCGGGATCTCTGCGCGGTGATGTTGGTCGATTCGGCGCGGATTCAGCAGTCTGATGCAGAGTGGATGAATAAGCGGCTCAAGAAAGAGGGCAAGCCATTGGTGGAGCCTCTTTATACCCCGATTGATGCGGAGCTGTGCCTGAGGCAGTTTGTCAATGTGGGCTACGGTCGCAAGATGATGATCGCGAAGGGAGTGGAGATGACCTTCCTCGATGCAGGGCATATTCTAGGGAGTGCGCAGATTATCCTCGATATCGAAGATGAAGAGGATGGTCAGAAGAAGCGTCTTCTCTTTTCTGGTGATGTGGGACGGGGAGATAATGATCTTTTACGTGATCCAGAGGGGAGCGAGGGTGTGGATTACGTCATCATGGAAAGCACCTACGGGGGGCGTGAGCATGAACTGAGTGCAGGGGCGGATGAGGCGGTGGCAGAGATTCTTAGCAAGGCTCTGAAGAAGGGGGGGAAGGTGATTATCCCAGCCTTTGCGGTGGAGCGGACCCAGCAGCTTCTCTACGTGCTTCACCAGCTCTTTAAGAGTGGCGCCATTCCTGAGACTCCAGTTTATGTGGATAGTCCTCTTGCGGTGAATGCGACAGAAATTTTCCGCCTGCATAAGGAGTGTTTTAACGATGAGGTTTATGAAGTTCTGTTCGATCGTGATAATCCCTTCGGTTTCGAGGGCTTATCATTGATCCGCTCGGTGGCGAAGTCGAAGGAGCTGAACCAAGATGAGAGGCAGTCGATCGTGATTTCTGCTTCAGGAATGTGCGAGGCGGGCCGAATTTTACACCACCTTAAGAATGGCATTGGTGATAAGCGTAACACCATTCTTTTTGTCGGGTATTGTGCTCAAAATACCTTGGGTTGGAAAATCCGTGAAGGTCATGATGAGGTGCGGATTTTTGGGAAAGAATACCCCGTGCGGGCGGAGATTGAGATCATGGACTCCTTCTCAGGCCATGCTGATCATTCAGAGTTGCTGGACTACTTTCACGCCATTCAGGGGCCTAAGAAAAAGGTCTGGTTAGTCCACGGTGAGAGTGGCCGCTCCGAGGCGATGTGTGAGGCCTTACAAGAGGTTCACGAGGGGGAAGTGAGCGTGGCGGAGCTGGGGAAGACGGTCGAGTTCTAGGAGCCTAGCTTTCTTAGTATTCTTCAACGGGGCTCTGAATAGGGGCCTCCGGCTCGAAGCGGGCTTGGCCGCTGACTTCTAAGGTGAGTTCACTGATTTTTTGGTTGATCTCTTCCCAGCGCGCGGAGCTAAAGCTGGGGGGCGATTTGATCTTTTTACGGCGTTTTTCAATCCGGGTGAGAGCATCGTGTCGATCAGGATTTTCGATGCTGATGTTCTCTAGGGCGGCCGGTAGGGAGCTCATCGCGTGGCAGATGAGGGCGAGATCTGCGCCCGCTTCGAGGGCCAGCCTAATGTCATTCCCTCGTCCATAGTTCTGGACGATCGCCCCCATATCAAGATCATCGGTGAGGATGAGGCCTTGGTAGCCAAGTTGATCACGGAGGAGGCCAGTGAGGATCTTTTTACTCAGTGAGGCCGGCATTTCTGAGTCTAGCTTTGGGAAGCGGAGATGACAGGCCATGATGGCGTCTAACTCTGGCATGAGGGCAGTGTAGGGAAGGAGGTCTTCTTTTAGGAGCTCTTCACGAGAGATGTCTGCGATGGGAAGATCATGGTGAGGATCACTGAGGGCGAGGCCGTTAGTGGGAAAGTGCTTGCCGCAAGAGAGGACGTTTTGCTTACGCATCCAGCGGTTAAAGACTCCGGCATTATTAATGACAGTTTGGGAGTCATCTCCCCAGCAGCGACCACGGAGGCCATTGTTTTGTTCAGGGAAGTGGTCGAGGTCTAGGACGGGGGCGAAGTTTAGGTTTATACCGAGGAGTTCTAGAAGCTGTCCTGTGAGGGCGCCGAAGCGAGCGATCTGATTTGGACTCGCTTTCTGAGTGAAGGTAGCAGCATCAGGTGGGGCGGCGCTAAATTCCCGGGTGCGCCAGACCCGGCCTCCTTCTTGGTCGATCGAGATGAAGGGTAGATCGATCGAGAGGGCGCTGAGCGAGTCGGTAAGTTCGCGTATCTGTGACGCGGACTGCAGATTACGAGAGAAGAGAATGTAGCCAGCCGGCTGCAGTTCTCGAAAGAGCTCGGCTTCTTCGGAAGTGAGGACGGGACCAGAGAGACCGAGAATAAGACGGGAGGCATTCATAAATAAGAAATGAAAAAAAAGGTGATCTGGAATTCACGGTACGGAGATGGCCTCCTACTTGCTAGACCGGAGCCTAAAAACGTCGAGCATGAAGACAAGCTCGATTAGCCCTTCTTGGGGGTTTATCAAAATGGGGAACTCGAGACTGGCTTCACGAGTAGCAGAGGCTCTCAGCCTCTGTCTTTTTTAGAACCTATGCCACTCAAAGCCAAGCGCCCCCCTAAAAAAATCCCACAGTCCCACCTCCTCCACAAAGCCCGTAACAGAGGCTCTTAGCCTCTGTCTTTTTTAGAACCTACGCCCCTCAAAGCCAAGAGCCTCCCCTAAAAAAATCCCACAGTCCCACCTCCCTCACAAAGCACGTAACATAGGCCCTCAGCATCTTTCCTTCCTATAATTAGCCCCCAATAAATCGAAACCAAAAAACAACTTGTATTTTTAATTTTATATAAATAAACCCTTCCCAAAGGCATTCCACCCTAGCACCACTCCCATGACCCGCCGCCTCACCGTCGCCAAAGCAAATGGAGACACCGGTAGCTACCGCTATGATCCACTCGGCCGCCGCGTCGCTCGCCGCGCCAGCATCGCCTCCGTCACCAGAGAGACCTACTACCTGCATAATGGCTGGAATGTCGAGCTAGAGCATGACGGCACCCGCTACACCCACCGCCGCAGCTGGGGCCTAGACCTCAGTGGCTCCCTCCAAGGAGCTGGAGGAGTCGGTGGCCTCATCATGACCGAGCACCTTGATGCCAGCGGGAACGCCAGCCACAACTACTACCCCAGTTATGATGGCAATGGCAACATCACGGCCCTCATCGACCACCAAGGCAATCTCGCCGCCACTTGGCGCTACGACGCCTACGGCAACACCCTCGCTACCACCGGCGACCCTAGTCTAGAAAACTACCGCTTCAGCACCAAACCCTACGACGAGCTCACCGGCTTCTACTACTACGGCTATCGATACTACGATCCACAGACTGGAAGATGGCCAAGCAGAGATCCGATTAAAGATCTAGGTCATTGGGCTCTTAAATCTCCTGAAGCAAAATACTTCAGTGCCATCGGGATTTTGATTTCCGGAAAGGTAGACGTTAACTCCTATCAACTTGTTGGAAATTCTCCACTCATCTACCTAGATGTAAACGGAGAATGGGGCTTCATAGGAGCTGCAATAGGATTTGCAATTGGAGGGGCTGTTGGACTGGCCACCAGTGGGGGTGACTGGAAGGCGGGTTTAGCTGGAGCGGCTGGGGGTGCGGTAGCGGGAGCTACCCTTAATTTAGCTGCCGGAAAAGTGGCAGGAGCTGCAGCTTTGGGTGCTCTTGCCGGTGGTGCAGGAGGTTTGGCGGGAGGCTTGGTGAAAGAAGGCCTAGACGTAGCAGTAGACGATGAAGAGTTTGAAGTAGAAGAAGTGGTTGAATCTACGGTTATCGGAATTGTTACTGGAGGTGTCCTTGGAAAAATTTTACCTCCCATTGAGTCAAGTAATACCGGTTCACAAATAATTGATGAAGCTCTGAATGAATTTAATAACGAAGTTATTGGGGCGTGTATAAATGCCATAACTACAAGTGGTGATGCAATTATGGATGCTGTGCAGAATGAGTGATAGATACAAATTAATAGGGTGTTATTTTATCGCTATGATTACATATGGGTTCATGGTGTGCGGTTCTTGTTTGGCAATTATTGATTTAGTTAAGCCGTATTTCGGATCAAAAGTGAGTGGTTGGTTGGTTTGCCTATTCTTTCTTCACGCTGTTTTGATTGTTCCAAATTTAGCAGTGCTGATTATCAGGAGTCGTGATCGTCGTAAAAACGCTCAGTGAAAAAAAACATGCCAGGCATGTGTGAGACGGGGCGGTCTCCAATCCTTTTATCTGCAATGATTTTACGGCGGGGGATTGCGGGGCGAGTTGGCGCAGGAATCGGGGTGGGGGTGTGAG
>CALFVL010000084.1 GCA_937928425.1 uncultured Verrucomicrobiales bacterium | reverse complement strand
CCACGAACAGCCTCCGAGCAGGCGGAGGTGCTTTCGATGACTCGGAGCTGGGGCGTAAGTTAGATGCAAATTCCCATTTGGACGATCCAGAGATTCCAGGGCGACGCTCCTTTGAGCAGTGGCGTGAGGAAAATTAGGAAGATTGTTTGAGGACATAGCGTGATTTTCTGGTTGTCCTAGAATGCACGTGAGCTTTGTTTAGGCCATGGATCCAAGATATCAACAGCTGGCCCGCCAACTTGTCCGTTATTCTACCTCACTCAAAAGGGGGGAGAGGGTTCTATTAGACCTTGTGGAAACTCCCGAAGAAATGGGAGTCGCACTGATCCGTGAGGTCAGAGCAGTGAAGGCAGAGCCGTTTTTACGCCTTGGTTCAAGTCGCCTTGGACGGGAACTATTAATGGGAGCAAGCGAAGATCAATACCAGCTCACGGCAAAACATCTACTAAACGAAATGCGCGATATGGATGCCTATATCGCTATCCGTGGTGCTCATAATACAAATGAGACAAGCGATGTGCCAAGTCAGCGGATGGGAGTGGCGATGAAGCACATGCGTAAGGTGCAAGATCACCGGGTTAAGAAAACAAAGTGGTGCGTCTTACGCTGGCCTCACGCTGCGATGGCTCAACAAGCGGAAATGAGTACAGAGGCCTTCGAGGACTTCTACTTTAAGGCCTGTCTCTTGGATTATAAGGCTCTTCTCCCCGCGATGAACGCTTTGAAAAAAGCGATGGAGAAAACCGATGAGGTCCATATTATAGATAAGGGGACCGATTTAAAATTCTCGATCAAAGAGATCCCTGCGATTGTTTGTGGCGGGAATTACAATATCCCTGATGGCGAAGTTTTCACGGCACCAGTGAAAGACTCAGTCGAGGGCGTGATCGCCTATAACGCACCAACGATTTACCGAGGAATTAGTTTTGATGGCATCACTTTGACCTTCGAGAAGGGGAAGATCGTGAAGGCGGTAGCGGCAGGGGGTAAGACCCGTGCACTTAACAAAATTCTCGATACTGACAAAGGGGCTCGCTTTGTCGGCGAGTTCGCAATTGGCTTCCATCCTCTGATTCGCGAGCCTATGCGTGATATCCTCTTTGATGAGAAAATTGCCGGAAGTTTTCACTTTACCCCAGGACAAGCCTACGAGGAGGCGGATAACGGAAACCGCTCAAGTGTTCATTGGGACATGGTCAGTATTCAGCGTAAAGATTATGGCGGTGGCGAAATCTACTTCGACGGGAAGCTTTTCCGCAAGGACGGGAAATTCCTCATGAAAAGCCTCGAGAAGTTAAACGGATAGAGCTTCGATTTTCTTGATTTTCTGAGCATTTCAGATTTACTGTGAGGGATGAGAATTCTCACCCATGAGGAGGAGGCGTATCCTTCTTTTGTGAAGACGCTTTATCGCCGGGCTATTCCTGATCGTGCCGTTTCGGACAGCGTTTCGGCAATTGTGGCTGAGGTTGTTGCCAACGGGGATGATGCTCTGCTGTCCTTCGCAGAGAAATTTGACGGGGCTAAAATCGGAATAGGGGAACTTCAAGTGAGTGAGGAGGAATTGTCTGAGGCTCGTTCCACGGTGAGTTTAGAAACTAAGGCAGCAATTAAAGCATCACTCGAGAATATCAGAAGTTTTGCGGAGAAGAGCCAACGAACGAATTGGTCATCTAAAAACCGGCAAGGAGTGGAAGTTGGGGAACGCTTCGTTCCCTTTGACCGAGTAGGAGTCTATGTGCCGGGCGGGAAAGCACCTCTAGTTTCGAGCGCATTAATGACTGCCGGTTTCGCTCAAGCTGCTGGGGTTCCTGAAATCGTAGCGACTACTCCGCCAGGCCCTGACGGAAAGGTTAATGTCAACTTACTCTATGCCCTAGACTGTGCTGGTGCCACTGAGATTTACAAAGCTGGGGGTGCCCATGCAATCGCAGCTCTTTCATTCGGAACTAGGATGATTCACCCTGTAGACAAGGTGTTCGGCCCAGGAAATCGTTACGTGGTGGAGGCAAAACGCCAGATGGTCGGGGCGATCTCGATCGACCTCTTACCAGGGCCTAGTGAGGTGCTCATTGCCGCAGATGACAGCGGAAATGCGCGCTTCTTAGCTGCTGATCTTCTCGCACAGGCAGAACATGGCCCAGACTCGGTCGTGGGAATGCTCACTCACTCTAAGACTTTATTCGATGAAGTGCAGGTGGAATTGCAAAAACAATTAGAGGAAACTCCTCGACGCGAGATTGCTAGTAAGGCGCTGGATAATGCGGGATTTCTACTACTGACAAAGTCGATGGAAGAATCGCTTAAAATTGTGAACGATTGGGCCCCTGAGCACCTTGTTTTAGTTGCAGAGGATGAAGATCATTGGCTGGCTCAAGTCCGGACTGCAGGCGCGATTTACATCGGGAACTTTTCAGCTGTTGCCGTGGGGGACTTTTTAGCAGGCCCTAGTCACACCCTACCCACCGAGGGGTCAGGGCGTTCGTTTTCAGGATTACGCGCTGACCAGTTCCAACGCCGCGCCAGTGTGGTAAGAATGGATCAAGGAGCTCTTAAGAATTCCCAAGAGATTGTAGAACACTTCGCTGAGATGGAGGGCCTTTATGCCCATGGACGTTCCGTTACCTTAAGAGCTGAAGCTTCTGACTAAGAATGGAGGATAAAGAAGTAGAATCCGAGGGGAGAAAGATCTATCGTGCAAAGAGTTTCGCGAGGAGCGTAATGACCTGTCCGAATTGCCACCTCGCCTTAAGCGAGGCAGTAGATCATTGTCCTCGTTGTCAGTACACGGGACAGACTTCAATGCTAAGGTTTCCTTTCCCAGCACCTTCGCTTTCTCGGTTTATTGATCCCAAGAGTCACCTTGCTGAAGTTGATCGAGAGCGAATGAGCCGCTCCTTAAATGCTCTGAATAAGAAATTCCCTCAACCACGCTTGTGTTTTTGTATTATCGATCTCGCTGAAGGGGTCGACTTACGAGAATTTGGCTTCTGGTTGATGAATACCAGCCCAGTTGATAGCCCAGAAGAAGCTGAAATTAGGCCATGGACTATTCTTATAGTGATTGATGATGTAAATGGGAACGTTTCGGTCACACCGGGTTATAGCATCGAGCCGTTTTTAGATGACGAGGCTTGGAGGTCTTTAATTCTTAAGGAAAGGCAGCATTTTTTTGCGCGCGACTACATTACGGGAAGCCTTAAATTGATTGAAGGTGCTGAAAGAATTCTTCATGAAGGTGCAGCGAGAACTGAGCGGAGAATAAGAAAAGAGAAAACGGGAGGGAAGAGTAAGAGAAGAAAAGTCAGAAAAAGAAAGGTGAAAGAATGAGAAGCTTACTGTTCCTAGTCCTGTTTTTTTCAGGTTTTCTTTTCGCAGAGGAGAATTTCACCTTTGGAGACATTCCCGCGACACCTAGTGATGGTGTTTATGATCCTAATCAGTGGCTTACTGAGGATTCACGTGCCGAGATGGTGAGGAATATTAAAAAGGCCAAGCTCGAGTGGAATGCCGAAATCTATGCGGTGATCTTAACAGATACTCCCGAACTCGACATGGCCGTATTAGCGCAGGAAGCGGCCGAATCTTGGGGGGAGGCCAAACTCTGGGGAGTGGTTTTCCATGTTATTGGAGCTCCTAATTCCCCTCGATTCTACAGTGGTAGAAAGGAGAGTTTCGGATGGGGGGAAGAACAAGAAGGCAATTTCTCAGACTCTTTAGCAAGAGCCTTAAGTGAGGTGAAGCGACGAGCCATGCGAGAGGATGGGCAAAGATTACAAGTTCAAACTGGAGTGAGAGAGTTCTGTGATGAGTTGGGTTATCTCGGACTAGTGATGAGTCGAATTGACAAGCGCTACGATAGAGCACGGGGCGAAAATCTTACAGTAGTCCGAAAGCAACGGACCACTCAAAAGTTTTTACAAAAATTCCTACTTGTGCTTATTCCTCTCATAATCTGCGTCATAGCAGTATTAATTTACCTGTTTAGAAAGAAGCATGGTGAGGCCAAATTCTGTTATCTTTTTCCAGAAACTTCCCCTCGCCGTCGCTTTATGGCGCCGTGGAGTGGGGGAGCGGACGTGATTGTCAGTGTTGGCCCGCGTCTCCGGCCTGACGGCTCGAGGAAAGGGTGAAAGCGGTGTTCAGGAATTTTTCTTAAGAGCTATGTTCTACTGGAGGCTTTTCCAGTT